>JAQYVO010000083.1 GCA_030145425.1 Chromatiales bacterium
TCGACAGCCGCATCCCTGCGGCTGACGGTCCCCTCAAATTCAACCCGACCCGCCTCCACC
Source organism: Chromatiales bacterium (assembly GCA_030145425.1). GTDB lineage: Bacteria > Pseudomonadota > Gammaproteobacteria > Chromatiales > Chromatiaceae > JAHEHQ01. Next base: position 61 of record JAQYVO010000083.1, read on the forward strand.
AGCATGGGCGGTACATTCAAGTAGTAATCCAATTTAGCAGTGATAACCTGGGCAACCGCTTTTCAGGTTTCGAGAATCACCTGGCCGCTTTCACACGGTCCAGAATCTTCCCCTCGATCTGCTCCAGCTTGGCCGGCACCGGCGGGTACCAGTTGATGTTGTCGATATCCACGGAAGTGAAAGAGCGGTCGAAATTGTCACGAATCTGCTGATCGAGATGGGCGTCGGCGCCCTTGGAGGCGGTACCGTATTTTTCCTGGTTGGTGAAGTAGGCGGCGTTTTCCGGACGCAGCATGAAATTGATCCACTTGTAGGCACCGTCCAGGTTCTTGGCCTTGGCAGGTATGGCAAAGGTATCGATCCAGCCCAGGGCACCGCTCTTGGGCGCCACAAAATCGATATCGGGATTCTCTGCGTGCAGTTTCCAGCCGCCATTGTCCCATCCAAGGGCCACATGGGCCTCACCGCTGCGCATCATCTCCAACAGGGTGTCTCCGTTGGGGTAGTAGTTCTTTACCAACGGCTTGGTCTCGATCATTTTTTGCCCGATCTTTTCCATCAACGCCTTGTAGGCCTTGGCATCATCATACTTGGCAAAGGGATCGTCACCGGCAGAAAAGGCCAGGGCGATCAACGTGGGCCGTTTGAGACGGTAGCTGATGCGGCCCTTGTGAGCCGGGTCCAGCAGCGCATCGTAATCCAGAGCCCGGGGCGCCATTTTTTTGTTTACGATAAGGCCGGAGGTACCGTAGCAAAAGGGCACGGCGTAGGAATCGGAACCGACGCGGGTGTTCTTCTGAACGGCGGCGAGCATCGAGGGGAATATCTGAGCGTCATTGATCTTGTCGTAGTCGATGGGCCTGTAGATCTTGAACTTCGCCTGAACCGATGAAATGCGATCCTGGCTCGGCTGAGCCAGATCGAATCCGGCTCCCCGGGTGGCACGCAGCTTGGCGATCATCTCCTCGTTGTTCGAATAGGTGGTCTCAACCTTGATGCCCGTTTCCTGCTGGAACTTGTCCACCAGCGCCTTCGGCGCGTAGCCCTTCCAGGTCAGAAGCTTGAGGGTCTCTTGCGCCAGCGCGGTGCCGGACAACAGCAATGCCGTCAGGCCGATCGAAGCGATAGTCAGTTTCTTATTCATCAGATTCTCCGCAGTAAAGGAAGCCCGGGTCCGGGAATTGGTGACGAGGTGCACCAGATGCCGGGCCCCCCCGGCCCGACAATCACACAGGCCACACTATAAAACACCTGGAATCAAAAGGGTGCTACCGCTTGAGAAATCTTTCTCCCGGTTTCCGGCCTTGGTGTACTATGCCTTTAGCATCCGGCTGCTCCGCCGATCTCCTGTGAAACTCGGTTTTTCTTGAGCAACCCCAATGTCACAGAACCCAAACGATACAGCCATCAAGCAACTGCTGGATCTGACGATCTCCCGGGCCGGTGAGGTGATACTGGGAAAGGAACAGGCCATCCGCCTGTCACTGGCCTGCCTGCTTGCCCGGGGTCACCTGCTGATAGAGGATCTCCCCGGGGTGGGCAAAACCACTCTGGCACACCTGCTTGCCCGGCTGCTGGGCCTGAAACACCAGCGCATCCAGTTCACCAGCGATATGCTGCCGGCGGACATCATCGGCGTCTCCATCTATGATCGTACCGAGGGGGTGTTCCACTTTCACCCCGGGCCGGTCTTCTCCCAGCTGGTGCTGGCCGACGAGATCAACCGGGCCACACCTAAGGCCCAGAGTGCACTGCTGGAGGCGATGGAGGAGCGGCAGGTAACCACAGAAGGGGAAACCCGCAGACTGCCCGAACCCTTTTTTGTCATTGCCACCCAGAACCCGGCCCATCAGATCGGCACCTTCCCGTTGCCGGAATCCCAGCTCGATCGTTTCCTGATGCGCATCGAACTGGGCTACCCGGACCCCCACTCGGAAAGGCAGCTGTTGAAGGGGCGGGAGCGCAGGGAACTCCTGGAGGATCTGGAGCCGGCACTCAACCTGGATCAGCTGAGGAAGCTGCAGGCGAGTGTGGACCGGGTCCATGTGTCAGATGCCATTCTCGACTACTGTCAGGCCATACTGGAGTTCAGCCGCACAACCCAGCGATTCAACCATGGATTGTCCCCCAGGGCCGGACTGGGCCTGCTGAGGGGCGCCCGTGCCTGGGCGCTGATGGAGGGCCGATTCCAGGTGTTGCCCGAAGACATCCAGGCAGTGCTCCCTGCCACGGTAGGCCACCGGCTGCATTCCACCGCCGACACCGGGGTGGACGAGGGGCAGAGCCTGGCCCGGTATCTGCTGGAATCGGTGGCCATACCCTGAAAATTCAATTGATCGACAGGGACCCGTTCCAGACATGAAATTTCGTCCCCCTTACCGCTTCATGAGATCCGCCGTCGCCGATCGGGAGGGTAACGCCCGGATCTCCTCAAGGAAGATCTACATACTGCCCACGGGTCACGGCCTGACCTACGGGGTGTTGTTGATTCTGCTGCTGTTGGGGGCCGTCAACTATGCGAACAACCTGGGCTTCATGCTGACTTTTCTGCTTACGGGGCTGGGGCTGGTCTGCATGGTGCATACCTGGCGCAACCTGCTGGGGCTGGAATTGACCGCCGCCGCGGTCGAACCTGTGTTCGCCGGACAGCCGGCCTGTTTCAGAATAGCCCTGCAGAACCACCGCGCGGGACCGCGACCCGGCATAAGGATCGACCTCGAAGGCAGCAGACCTGACATCACCGACCTGGATGGGGCATCCACGGGCAGCTTGTCCGCCTGCGTGCCGACAGAGCGTCGCGGAGAATGCACGCTGCCGATAGTCAGGTTGTCCACACGATACCCCCTTGGGCTGCTGCGCGCATGGTGCTATGTCAGGCTGGATGCCTCCTGCCTGGTCTATCCGGCGCCCGGGCCGCGCATACCTCCCTCGGATGTCCCGGACTACACCCGAAGTGCTCAAGGAGACAAGGGGGTTGGCGCAGACGACTTCGTGGGCCTGCGTCAGTACCGTGCCGGTGATTCACCCAAACATGTCAGCTGGAAGGCGCTTGCCCGGGAGCAGGATCTTCAGACCAAAATGTTCGGCGGCGACCGTTCCGAGCGCCGCTGGCTTGACCTGGAGTTGTTGTCCGGAGATCTGGAGGCCCGTCTGAGCAGGCTTTGCCGCGGCGTTCTCGATGCCTGTGAGCAGAATCTGGAGTTCGGATTGAGGCTGAAAGACCGGGTGATAGAGCCGGGCAGGGGACAGAATCAGCGTCAGCGCTGCCTGGAGGCATTGGCGAGGTTCAGGTAACGAAAAAAGTGATACCCGATCCCAAAAGAAAGCTTTCACAGCGGGAACTGTTGTTTCTCATAGCCCTTCTTTGTCTGTCCGTGGGCCCCCATGTCCTGCACCTGCAACCCTGGATCAGTGCTTTTTTCATCGGCATGGTGACACTGCGGCTTCTCGGTCTGTCACGCCCGGCCCTGCTACCCGGCCGATTCCTGTTGTTCCTGCTCACCATAGCGGGCCTGGCCAACGCACTTGCCCACTATCCCCTGATGTTCGGCAGGGAAGCCGGTGTGGCCCTGCTCACTTCGATGCTGGCCCTGAAACTGCTGGAGATGAAGCGGGAGAGGGATATCTATGTCGTCGTTTACCTGAGCCTGTTCACCCTGATAACCCAGTTTCTTTACCGCCAGGAGATGCTGCTGGTGGTTTACGTGTTTCTGGTGGTTACGGGCCTCATCGCCATGCTGATGCATACCAATATGATGAGGTCTCCTTCCAGGCCGACCGGACTGCTGGTGAGATCAGGCGGTCTGCTGCTGCAGGCCCTACCCCTGATGCTGATCATGTTTTTCCTGTTTCCCAGGTTTTCTTCCCCGCTATGGGATCTGGGCATCCGGGATAATCGCGCCGTAACCGGCATCAGCGACAACATATCCCCGGGCAGTGTGAGTCGTCTCAGCCGATCCCGGGCGGTCGCCTTCCGGGTGGATTTCGATCAGGATCGGATTCCGGAACCGGCCCGCCGCTATTGGCGGGGACCTGTGCTCTGGGACACCGACGGCAGGCAGTGGACGGCAGGCGACCAGATACCCGAAAGAGCCTCGGACTTTTTCGCCTCAGGGAAGCCTGTCGACTACAGCGTGATCCTGGAGCCCACCGGGGGGAAATGGCTGTTCGCCCTGGACCTGCCCCACCAGGTCCCAACGGAGGCCTCGCTGGAAGCGGACTTTCAGCTGATCCATCGGGGTCCGCAAAAACGCAGGTTCCAGTACCGCACCAGCTCCTATCTCAACTACAACACCGGGGCGCTGAGTGAGTTTCAGCGCTTTCGCGGGCTTCAGCTGCCTGACAACATCACCCCCCGGATGATTTCCCTGGTGGCGCAATGGCGAGGGGGCAGTGACTCGGCCCTGGTGGACCAGGCCCTGGCATATTTCAACGAACAGCCCTTCCACTACACCCTGTACCCGGCGCTCCTCGGAGACAATCCGGCCGACCAGTTCCTGTTCGACAGCCGACAGGGTTTCTGCGAACACTATGCCACCAGTTTCACGCTGCTGATGCGCATCGCCGGCATCCCGGCCCGGGTGGTGGCCGGCTACCAGGGGGGTGAGGTGAATCCCATCAGCGGACACCTGGTGGTGCGCCAGTCCGATGCCCATGCGTGGAGCGAGGTGTGGCTGCCCGATCTGGGCTGGGTACGCATCGATCCCACGGCGGCCGTGGCCCCTGAGCGTATCGAGCAGCCGCTGGATCTGGACCGCATCAGCGAGGAGATCGGGGCACCCATCGATTTCGTGCCCGTCGATATCAGTTTTGTCGGGGCATTGATGGAGCAGTTTAACTGGAGCATGGACGCCCTGGACGCCTCCTGGCACCGCTGGGTACTGGGATATTCAAAAAAGCGGCAATCGAAATTGATGGATCTGCTGGGGCTGGGTTTTCTGAAAGGGTCCCAACTGGTATACGCCATGGTCGGCATCACTGCGGTGGCCGTCACCCTTATGACCCTGGCGCTTATCTACAGGGGTCGACCGAAACCAAACCCGGTACAGGCCCAGTATCAGCGTTTCAGCAACCGGCTGAAAAAGTTAGGGCTGCAGCGAAGGTCATACGAGGGACCCAGGGATTACGGTCGAAGAATCCTGCACCGGCGGCCCGACCTGCGTGGGCAGGTGGAACCCATCCTGCGTCTGTATATCGGTATCCGATATGGACGCATGAACAACCTGGCAAATCTCCGCCGTCTAAAACAGATGGTCGGTGGTTTCAGACCCTGATCCCTATCAAAGTCAGAATCACTTACCGATACAGAAGCTAGAAAAAATTTCTCCCAACAGATCGTCCGGCGTAAATTCACCGGTGATCTCGGAGAGGGCAAGCTGGGCAAGCCGCAGATCCTCTGCAAGCAGTTCACCGGAGCCGCTGCCCCGCAAGGCCTCCTGACCTCTGAGCAACAATTCCGCCGCCCTGCCGAGGGCATCCAGATGCCGGCGGCGCGCGATAAAGAGCCCCTCCCCGCTGCCATGGAAACCCATACAGGATTTCAGATGCTCCCGCAGCAGATCCACTCCGTCGCCGTGAAGGGCTGAAAGAGAAACCTCCGGGACTTCCCCTCTTGGGCGCAGTCCCGTTGGCTCGCCGCATTTGTCGATCTTGTTGCGCACCAGGGTGACCGGAATTTCAACAGGCAGGCCTGCACCATCGAGCCCCTGGTATTGGGGGTCCTCCGCCGCATCGTATATCCAGAGGATGCGGTCGGCCCTGCCGATCTCCTCCCGGGCACGGCGCACCCCCTCCTGTTCCACCAGGTCGGGGCTGTCCCGCAGGCCGGCGGTGTCAATCAGGTGCAGGGGCATTCCGTCGATCTGAATCCGCTCCCTGAGCAAATCCCTGGTAGTGCCGGGGATCTCGGTGACAATGGCGGATTGCCGCCCCGCCAGCAGATTCAGGAGACTGGATTTGCCGGCATTGGGCAGCCCGGCGATCACCAGGTTCATGCCGTCCCGCAGCAGCCTCCCCACCTGGGCACTCTTTTCCACTTCCCTTAGTTGACCGAGGATATCATGTAAGTCAGTACTTACTTTTCCATCGGACAGAAAATCGATCTCCTCCTCCGGAAAGTCGATCGCAGCCTCCACGTAAACGCGGAGCCCGGTAATGCCTTCAACCAGTTCATGGATACGCCTGGAGAATTCTCCGTCCAGGGAACGCACCGCAAGCCGGGCCGCGGCTACGGTTTCACTCTCTATCAGATCCGCCACCGCCTCGGCCTGGGCCAGATCCAGTTTGTCATTGAGGAAGGCCCTCTGACTGAACTCCCCGGGCCGGGCCTGGCGCACCCCACAGGCCAGAACCCGCCGCAGCAACAGATCCATCACCACCGGCCCACCGTGACCCTGGAGCTCCAACACGTCCTCTCCGGTGAAAGAGCCAGGTGCGGGGAAGAAGAGTGCGATGCCCTCGTCCAGCAGCGCACCGTCAATATCCCTGAAACGGGAGAAACGGGCTTGCCTGGGTTCCGGAAGACAGCCCAGCACGGCCCGGGCCACCTCACTGGCAGCCGGACCTGACACCCTGATGATGCCAACCCCACCCATGCCCGGAGGTGTGGCGATTGCGGAAATGGTGTCCTGGATGTTCACGTTGGAGAACTGTTCAGCTTGGTACAGTGTCTGTGGGTGGATAGGCGATTATTCCGTAGTAACCCAACCACCCACAGAGGGTAAGTAATTGGGTTATTGAAACATCACACCTTGGTTGACATGGGTTAGGCTGTCTGCCCAAGCGAGGGTGTCGGCGGCAGGGATGCCGCCGCCAAGCCTACATGGAGGTATTAACGGCGTCCCTCGCTTGGGTAGATAGCCTGGCCCACCTGCCGCCATCTCGAAGAACCCCGAATAATCTTACTCAATACAATCAGGCCGCCTTCTCGATCTGGCGCGTGATATACCATTGCTGGGCGATGGAAAGGACGTTGTTGGTCACCCAGTAGAGCACCAGCCCGGATGGGAAAAAGGCGAAAAAGATGGTGAACACGAAAGGCAGGCTCATCATGATTTTGGCCTGTACGGGATCCGGTGGTGCCGGGTTGAGCTTCTGCTGCATGAACATGGAAATGCCCATGATCAACGGCAGTACGTAGAAGGGATCCTTGATGGACAGATCCTGCAGCCAGAAGATGAAGGGGGCCTGGCGCAGTTCGACGCTTTCCAGCAGCACCCAGTAGAGCGCGATGAAGACCGGGATCTGAACCACGATCGGAAGGCAGCCCCCCAGAGGATTGATCTTCTCCTTCTTGTACATCTCCATCATTGCCTGATTCATGCGCTGCTTGTCGTCGCCGTAGCGGTCCTTCAGCGCCTGGATGCGCGGCGTCATCTTGCGCATGTTCGCCATAGACTTATAGCTGGTCTCAGACAGCTTGAAAAAGGCCAGTTTGATCATCACGGTAAGCAGGATGATCGACCAGCCCCAGTTGATGACAACAGACTGGATCTTTTTCAACAGCCAGAAGATGGGTTTGGCCAGAACGGTCAGCCAGCCATAGTCCACACTCAACTCGAGACCGGGTGCGATCGCCTCCAGTTCGTCCTGCAGTTTGGGGCCGGCCACGAAACCGGTTGAAAAGACATGACTCTGCTCGTCCGACAGGGTTACGGGAGGCGTGTAGGCGCCCAGCACATAGCGCCCGCCGGGCAGAACATTGGTATAGAAGTGCTGGATCTGCTCAGGCGGGGGAACCCACGCGCCCAGAAAATAGTGCTGCAGCATCGCAATCCAGCCGCCCTTGACGTCCTTGCTCAGGCTGGATTCCTTCATATCATCGAAGGATATCTTGTCGTATTTCTCTTCGGGACTGTAGATCGCGCCTCCGGTATAGGTATAGAGAAACTGGGAATCCGTGCTCTGCTCCCCGGCTTCGCCGCGCATCAGCTGGCGATATTCCCGGGCTGTCCAGGGGCTGCCCGACTTGTTCTCCACCAGATGCTGAACCGTGACCAGATAACTGCCCCGGGTGAAGATATGGCGCTTGACCACCCTTACACCCTTTTCGTCGGTCCAGAAAAGATCGACGTTTAACGTATCTTTACCATCCTCCAGTCTGAACTCCTGCTGCGTTGTCTTAAACAGGGTTTCATGGGTCGGCGCCGTGTTGCCTTCGCCGGCGATCAAACCGGATTGGGCCATGAACAGATTGGGTTGGACATACCGCATCAACTGAAACTTGTCTTCCTGCTGTTCCAGGGACACCGGGTAATCGTTGAGGAAGAGATTCAGAATACTGCCACCCCGCGTATCCAGCTCCAGCGTCATCAGATCGGTGACGATCTTGACGGTATTGGATTCCGGAACTGCGGCCTGGTTGCCCGGCGTCGGAACGGCCGGGGTCTGGCTGGTGGCATCGGTTCCTGGATTGATGGGAGCCGAGGGTACTTCGAAAGCCGTGCTTCCCGTCTGGCCGGCTGCAGTGGGGGCGGGTTCACTTATGGCGGTGGTTCGGGACTGAGGTTTTGGCCCGAATTCGTCGTTCCACGCCTGCCAGATAAGCATAACGATAAACGCTAAGGAAAAGAGCAGTATGATCCGAATATTGTCCATGCACTTTCTCTGAGTGGAAAAACAGAATTACTATTGTCGGCGGTTTCGCAGGGACACTACCCGTTGCTTAACAACTGCGCTCTATCAATCGTTTCCAGTGCCCCTCCAGGGAGTCCCTGAGAAGCCTTTTCTTGTGAATCGGTACGCCCCGACGGGTCAATACCACGACATCCATGCCGGCCATTTCATTTTTTCGCTTTCGGAAACTTTCCCTGATGATACGTTTCAACAGGTTTCGGTCCACCGCGTGCCGGACGTTCTTTTTCGAGATGGCCAACCCCAGCCTGGCCTCTGAGCTTCCATTCGGCCGCCACAATACCGTAAAGCAGCCATCGTTGGATTTTTCCGCCTTGCGGAATACCCTCGAGTAAGATTCTGACGTCAGCAGACGCGCCGACTTTGGGAAACCCTCCCTGAGTTTACACAAAAGGGAGTGTTCAGGGAGTCAGACGGGCACGACCCTTCGCACGGCGGGCGTTGATCACCTTCCGGCCATTTTTTGTAGCCATCCGTGCGCGAAAACCGTGGGTGCGGGCACGCTTTAGGTTACTGGGCTGAAAAGTTCTCTTCATGAGTTTCTACTCGAATAAAATCGCCGCCTGATCGGCCCTGGCAGGCGAAAAGGCTACTGGAAAAAAGGGCGCATAGGATACTTTGCGCAGTCAGCCGGTGTCAAGAGACACGAAACCGCCACCTGGCGCATAAATACGCCTGATAATGCCTGTGGATAACTCCCCCGAACCGGGGTAGACTCTGGTTCAAATGAAGGTCGATGGCCATGTCTTGAAGCACCCGATTACCTGGCCTTTCCACCTAAACTGAAAACCTATCCGATAAGAACAGACACAGATATTACGTGAATCTCTGGACCAAGTGCGTCAATCGCCTGGAGGGGGAACTGTCTTCACAGCAGTTCAACACCTGGATAAGGCCCCTTCAGCCGCTGGAACAGCAGGATTGTCTGCGCCTGCTGGCACCGAACCAGTTCGTTCTCAACTGGGTCAGGAATAATCACCTGACCCAGATAACCCGGCTCGTATCGGAACTGTCCGGCAATGACAAACCCAGGATCATACTGGAAATAGGAAGCAGGACGGTTGAACCGGAGGCAGGAAAACCGCAACTGTTCAATATACGGCCTGTGCAGTCTCCAAAGAGGGCTGTCCAGGTTGAGAACAGCGAACAACGACCCAGTAACCTCAATCCCAACTTCACATTCGATAAGTTCGTGGAGGGCAAATCCAATCAGCTCGCCCGGGCCGCATCCTGTCAGATAGGGGAGAACCCGGGGGTTGCCTACAACCCTCTTTTCATCTACGGCGGCGTCGGATTGGGCAAGACACATCTGATGCACGCCCTGGGGAACATGATCCTGGATCACAGTCCACAGGCAAGGGTCGTCTATCTGCATTCCGAAGGTTTTGTCGCAGAGATGGTAAAGGCGCTGCAGCACAACACGATTGACGCGTTCAAGCGTCGATATCGATCCCTCAACGCACTGCTTATCGACGATGTCCAGTTCTTTGCGGGCAAGGAGCGCTCTCAGGAGGAGTTTTTTCATACCTTCAATGCGCTGTTCGAGTCACAGCAGCAGATAGTGCTGACCAGCGATCGTTTTCCCAAGGAAGTGACAGGATTGGAAGAGAGGCTGAAGTCCCGGTTTGGATGGGGTCTCACCGTTGCCATCGAGCCCCCCGATCTGGAAACCCGGGTTGCCATTCTCAAAAGCAAGGCAAGCCAGCTATTCAGCATTGAGTTACCCAACGAGGTTGCTTTCTTCGTCGGCAAGCGTGTGCGATCCAACATCCGGGAATTGGAAGGGGCTTTGCGCAGGATCGTGGCCAATGCACAGTTTACGGGGCGCCCCATTACACTGGATTTCGCCAAGGATTCTCTCAGGGACATGCTCGCCGCCCAGGACAAGCAGATAACGCTGGACAACATTCAGAAAACTGTGGCGGAGTATTTCAAGATCCGAATTTCAGATCTTTTATCTGCAAAACGCAGCCGCATGATTGCCAGGCCGCGGCAGATAGCCATGGCCCTGGCCAAGGAACTTACCAATCACAGTCTTCCGGAGATCGGCGAGGCCTTTGGCGGCAGGGACCATACAACGGTATTGTATGCTGCACGTAAGATTGTCGAATTGCGGGAGGCGGATATCCGCGTGGAAGAAGACTATGGAAACCTGTTGAGAACCCTGACGAGTTGATGTGAGTAACCTGTAGATGATTTTCCGTACGTTTTCACCCTTTACTTATCCACAGTTCACTGACAGGGTATACATGCTTTTTCCGGGCAGATATAAACCGAGAAAATATAGTGTAACTAATTGAATTATAAGAGAAAATATATAACTATCCACAGATATGAGCATCCTTAATAATAACAATTAATATTAAAAAATATCTTTATATATTATTTAAGAGAACTTCATCATGAAGATCGTTACAGATAGAGACAGTCTCCTGAAACCCTTGACCCACATAGGTGGAGTTATCGAGAGAAGACAAACACTCCCGATACTTGCCAATGCCCTGATCAATGCAAGATCAGAGCAATTGACTATTACTGCCACCGATCTGGAAGTTGAGATGAAAACGGGGGCGGCAGCGAAATGTGACGCTGACATTGACTTTACGTTGCCGGCGCGAAAACTGATCGATATCTGCAGGGCGTTACCGGAAGGTGCGGAAATGAGCATCACGGTGGAGGGTGAAAGGGCAACCATAAGATCCGGCAAGAGCCGGTTCGCGTTGGGCACGCTGCCTGCCCAGGATTATCCTCTCATCGATCCTACAGCCAGCACGTTGAGGTTTTCAGTTTCTGAAGGATTGTTGAAACGTCTGCTCGACAAGACCCAGTTTGCCATGGCGCAACAGGATGTTCGCTATTATCTCAACGGCTTAATGCTGGAAGTGGCGGGGGGAAAAATAAGGTCGGTGGCTACCGACGGACATCGGCTTGCGACTTATGAAGCAGATTGCCAAGTGGATGAACAGGTGGATTTACAGGTGATCATTCCCAGAAAGGCGGTGCTGGAACTGGGCAGATTGTTATCGGATAGCGAAGAGAGCGTTGAAGTTGATATCAGCAGTAATCATATGAGAATCAACATGACTGACGCCGTTTTCACCTCCAAACTCATAGACGGGAAGTTTCCTGATTACAATCGGGTGATTCCGGCGGATTCGGATAAAATTATCATCGCAGACAAGGAGGCGTTGAGGAGTGCCCTGCAAAGAACCTCGATTCTTTCGAATGAAAAATACCGGGGTATAAGGTTTCAGTTTATGCCAGGCACCCTTGGATTACTCGCCCATAACCCGGAACAGGAAGAGGCCCAGGATGAGATGCCGGTGGATTACGACGGTGGAGAGCTGGTCATCGGGTTTAACGTTGGGTATCTCCTTGAAGTACTTAACGTTATTGAGTCAGAAAATGTCAAAATGCATCTGAGCGATTCCAACAGCAGTTGCCTGATAAAGGATGAGCTTTCATCCAACAGCAGATACGTCATCATGCCGATGCGGCTTTAGTACCAGAATATCCGGATCAGATCGACAAGTAGCCGATCTTGGTGCCCCACCGGGCTCTGGTATTCGTCAACGCGATATTGACGGAGTAACAGCGGCCCAAGACGACTCATACCATGTCTCTCGAACTCATCAGGATCCGTTGCCTGAGAAACATATCCGAGGCCGAGATCTCACCCCATCCCTGTATCAACCTGATCATCGGGAAGAACGGTTCCGGGAAAACGTCCCTTCTCGAAGGTATTTATCTCCTGGGCCGGGGTCGATCCTTCAGGAGCAGACGACTCGAAACCCTGATACAAAGAGGCAGCGATTCGCTGGATGTTTTCGGAATAGCAACGTATCGGGAAGGCACTTGCCGGATCGGGTTGAGAAAAACAGGAAAAGGAACAGAAGTTCACATCAATGGGGAGAAAGTATTAAAACTCTCTAAACTCGTGAAGACAACGGCGGTTCATGTCATTACACCCAATTCCCATGAACTGCTGGAAAGGGGTTCGGAGTTGCGCAGACGTTTTCTGGAATGGGGAGTGTTCCACGTGGAACCTGCCTACAGGCAGGCGGCTCACAGGTACCATAGGGCACTTTCACAGCGGAATGCGGCTTTAAAGAAGGACCACACCCTGGTTTCCAGCTGGAACGCTGAACTGGTGGAGTGGGGAGAAAAACTTAACGGGTTTCGTGAATCCTATTTTTTGGCATTACGGGAAAGATTTCTTTTGGAAGCCGGCGTTTTCTTTGATACCGGGGATTTGGATCTGGTGTGGAAGCGGGGTTGGCCTCCGGGGCGTGAACTCCCGGATATCCTGAAAGATAATCAGATAAACGACATCAAGCAGGGGTTTACACGATACGGGCCACACCGGGCTGATCTTTCAGTAAGGAAAGGGGGTGACACCGTCAGCCAGCGTACATCCAGGGGTGAGCAGAAACTTGCAGTAATCTGTCTGGTATTGGCACAGACAGAGGCAATTCTCCGTCACTCCGGAAATCGCCCAGTTTTGCTGATAGACGATTTAAATGCCGAGCTGGACCAGGAAAATCGGATCAAGATGATGTCCAGATGCAGAAATAGTGATTACCAGGTGTTCATCACGGCAACCGGTTGGAAACTGCCCGCTGAACATTCAGCCGATAAGGTGTTCCACGTGGAACATGGGGTCATCACCGAAACCGGTGTATAATTCCCGGCTCTCTAACAGGAGTTATCCAATGAGCTACGACTCAAGCAATATCAAAGTATTAAAAGGCTTGGATGCCGTCCGTAAGCGCCCGGGCATGTACATCGGGGATACCGATGACGGTACCGGTCTTCATCACATGGTAACCGAAGTAGTGGATAACTCCATTGACGAAGCTCTCGCGGGTTACTGTTCAGAGATCCGCGTAATTGTCCATGAAGATCAATCCGTGAGCATATCGGACAACGGACGGGGGATTCCAACGGATATCCATCCGGAAGAAGGCCTATCCGCTGCAGAAGTCATCATGACGGTCCTGCATGCGGGAGGCAAGTTCGATGACAATTCCTACAAGGTATCGGGGGGTCTGCATGGCGTCGGGGTTTCAGTGGTCAACGCCTTGTCGGAACACCTCAGGCTGACCATCTATCGGGACGGCAAAAAACACGTCCAGGAGTATCGGCATGGGGTACCCCAGGAACCGCTGAAGGTCGTTGGGGAAACACAGAAGGGTGGTACCGAGATCACTTTCAAGGCAAGCCCCGGCACCTTTACCAATATCGAGTTTCATTACGAAATTCTTGCTAAGCGATTGAGAGAACTGTCTTTTTTGAATTCCGGAGTGCGTATTTTTCTTAGAGATGATGGCAGAGACAAGGAGGAGACCTTCGAATACGAGGGCGGCATCCGTTCCTTCGTCGATCATCTCAACAGAAAGAAAAACCCCTTGCACGATGAGGTGTTTTATATCTCAGTGGAGAGAAGCGATGTGACGGTGGAATTGGCCATGCAGTGGAATGAGTCATACCAGGAAAACATCTTTTGTTTCACCAACAACATTCCCCAACGGGACGGTGGTACCCATCTCGCGGGTTTTCGTGCGGGTCTGACACGGACACTCAATCAGTATATTGAGAGAGAAGGCCTGGCCAGGAAACAGAAGGTCAACACCAGCGGGGACGATGCCCGCGAAGGTCTTACGGCGGTTCTGTCGGTAAAGGTTCCGGATCCCAAGTTTTCCTCACAAACCAAGGACAAGCTGGTCTCCTCGGAGATTAAAGGCATCGTTGAAGCGGTGATATCCGAGAAACTGGGGGAGTTTCTATTGGAGCATCCCGCAGATGCCAAGGTAATCTCGGGCAAGATGATCGATGCGGCGAGGGCCAGGGAAGCCGCACGGAAAGCCCGGGAGATGACCCGGAGAAAAGGTGTGCTGGATATCGCAGGCCTCCCCGGCAAGCTGGCTGACTGCCAGGAGAAGGACCCCGCCTTGTCGGAACTTTATCTCGTAGAGGGTGATTCAGCGGGTGGATCCGCCAAGCAGGGCCGCGATCGACGTCACCAGGCGATTCTCCCCCTGAAAGGCAAGATACTCAATGTCGAAAAGGCCAGATTCGACAAGATGCTCTCTTCGGTGGAAGTAGGGACTTTGATAACTGCCCTGGGATGCGGCATTGGCAGGGAGGAATTCAACCCCGACAAGCTGCGTTATCACCGCATCATCATCATGACGGACGCAGATGTGGACGGCGCGCACATACGTACTTTGCTGCTGACCTTCTTTTACAGGCAGATGCACGAGCTCATAGAACGGGGATATGTCTATATCGCCCAGCCTCCCCTGTACAAGGTAAAAAAGGGCAAGCAGGAGCAGTATCTGAAAGACGATGGGGACCTCAACCAGTACCTGCTCAATACGGCCCTGGATAGCGCTGAACTCTATGTGAACACCGAGGCGCCCCCAATGTCGGGTAACGCCCTTGAATCCCTGGCACTTCAGTACAACGCCGTTATGGCCACGATACAGCGATTGTCACGACGATATGATCGAACAATCCTGGAGCAGTTTATCTATGCGCCCCGGGTGGATGAGGAACTGCTGGCGGATTCCGGCCGTTTCGATGAATGGCTTGGGGAGCTGAGGGGCAGGTTGAACAGCGACAGTTCTCCGTCGAACAAGTATCAACTGAAAAGAGAATACTCCACAGAACTGGAGGAGGATGTTCTGACAATTTCTCACTGGATCCACGGTATCAGCACCGAGTCGGTTCTTCCCCTGGAGTTTTTTGCCAGCCGGGAGTACCAAAGGCAGTGTGAGCTGGGCGAGCAACTGCATGGTCTGCTGGGTGAAGGAGCCAAGGTACGGCGGGGCGAGCGCGAATCCGCCATCAAGAGTTTCAGCCAGGCGCTGGGGTGGCTGATGGAGGAGGCGAAGCGGGGCCAACATATTCAGCGTTACAAGGGTCTCGGGGAGATGAATCCGAGTCAACTGTGGGAGACCACCATGGATCCGGAATCCAGGCGCCTGCTTCGGGTGAGTATCGAGGACGCGGTAGGGGCCGACGAGATCTTCACCACGCTCATGGGCGACCAGGTGGAGCCGCGGCGGGAGTTCATTGAGAAAAATGCGCTATCCGTAGAGAACCTGGATGTTTAGAGGAAATTTGTATTCCTCCCACTAAAATCCGGCACACCACGCTGCGCGTAACCTTCCCACGACCTGTTGAGAACCTGCCAACCCATGACCATCGAACTGTTCCGCGAAGACAGCTACCTGAAGGAATGTGATGCGACTGTCATATCCCTGGACGAAAGAGGTATCTGCCTGGACAGGACCATCTTTTATCCGAGAGGTGGCGGACAGCCGGGAGATTCAGGAACCATCGTCGGTTCCGATGGTGTAGAGACGCCAATTACGGACACGATCAAAGACCGGGAAACCGGCGATCATCTCCATTTGCCCGCTGAGGGCGCCCCTTTGCCGGTCGCAGGGGACAAGGTCACCCTGCGTATCGAATGGGAGCGGCGTTACCGGCTTATGCGAATGCACAGCTGCATGCATCTGCTCTGCGCCGTCATCCCGGCAGGGGTTACCGGTGGGTCGGTGAGGGAAGACAGCGCGCGGCTGGATTTCGACCTGCCCGATCCACCGGACAAACTGGAGATAGAGGAAGCACTGAAACGCCTCATTGCGGAGAATCATCTCATGCGTCTCGAATGGATCAGCGATGAGGAACTGGAACAGCAGCCGGAACTGGTCAGGACCATGTCGGTCAAGCCACCCACCGGTGTGGGCAAAGTGCGTCTGGTCCGCTTTGAGGGGGTGGATTTGCAACCCTGCGGAGGCACCCATGTTGCCGCCACCGGTGAGATCGGTCAGGTCAGGGTCAAAAAGATCGAGAAGAAAGGAAAGAAGAATCGCAGAATCACGATAGAGTTTTGTTAGTGAGCATTCACTATCAATATAACGCTCAGATTATTAACTAATTTTATATCCTACCAGGTAGTCTTTCCATTGTTGTCTCGATCCATTTTTCAGTCAGGCGGTTGATTTCCGCTGTCCCCAGTCCCTTGGTTTCAATCAGAGGGCCGATTACGACCTGTACGGTCCCAGGGTGTTTTATGAGCCCTCGGCGTGCCCAGAAGACCCCCGCATTGTGCGCTATGGGTAGTACTGGATAGCCGGACCTGGAAGCCAGCAGGGCACCCCCGATACCGTATTTTTTGCGCTCCCCAGGCGCAACCCTTGTCCCCTCGGGAAAAATGATCACGAACTGGTCATTCTCGAGATGCTTGGTACCCTCATCGACCACTTGTTTTACCGCTTTTCTTCCCGACTGGCGGTCGATGGCAATGGGTTTGACCGCGGCCAGGGCCCAGCCGAATATGGGAATCCGCATCAATTCTTTCTTTAGCACCCAGGACTGATTAAAGGGGATCACCCAGCGCAGCGCAATGGTCTCCCAGGAAGACTGGTGCTTGCAGAGTACCAGGGCGTTCGTGTCGGGGATGTTTTCCGAACCCTGAACCTGGTAGTCCAGACCGCAAATCCACTTGAGAAACCACAGATTGATCACGCCCCAGCCGCCAGCGATTGCACCGTTCCAGTATGGGGGGAGGAACCAGCCAAAAATCGCAATGACCATCGCGAAGAAAAATGTGCTCAGGATCATAAGGCCAAAATAGATAACGGAGCGAACCAGAAGCATCTTACAAATGTACCTCGGTCACAGGGACCCCGGGTGTTCTTTGAGCAAGGCCTGCACGGCCCCATGCAGATCGTCGAAGACGGGTATATTCTGCGCACGGGCGAACTCGAGCAGGTTGTCCTCACCCTTTCCGGAAAGCACCAGCACGGGCCGGACACCCACGGCAAGCGCCGCCTGAAGGTCCCTTGCACAAACGCCTATCAGGGTTATGTCCGACAGGTTCACGAGTGCGCGCTCTGCGATCTGTTTCAACATCCCCGGCCTGGGTTTGCGGCAATCGCAGTTATCTGCGGGTGCGTGAGGGCAGAAGAGCATCATCTCAACTTGCCCGCCCACCTTCTCCAACTCATCGTGCATCCGGCGATGAATGGCGGTGAGCTGGTCAATATCGAACGACCCCCTGGAGAGACCTGATTCGTTGGTGGCAACCGCAACCCGGATACCGGAGCGGTTCAGGGCGGCAATGGCTTCCAGGCTGCCCGGCAAGGGCTTCCAGGTCTCAGGGGACTTCACATAGTCCAGGGTGTCTTCGTTGATGACACCATCCCGGGTAAGAACGACCAGTTTCATTGTCATCAGTGTAAGTGATTACTTACTCAACCATCAGGACTGGAGGCGTGAAACGTCCGCCACACCCAGAAAAAGCTGACTCAACTGTTGGAGCAGCGCCAGTCGGTTACCTCTCAGGGAGGGGTCATCGCTCATCACCATGACCTCATCAAAGAAATGGTCCACAGCCTGGCGCAGTTCCGCAAGGGATGACAACACCCCTTCGTAGTCCGAGGAGGCCAGCAGGGGAGCGATTTGCTCTTTTTTCTCGAGAACTCTCTCGTGAAGTGCCCGTTCCTCATCGCCTTCGAACAGGGTGGGATCCACATTTTCGGGCGGCGTTTCTCCCGCCTTCCTGAGAATATTACGGATGCGCTTGTTGGCGGCCGCCAGGGCTGTCGCCTCCGGCAGCCTCTCGAAGGCCACTACCGCATCTATCCTCTTGTCGAAATCCGCCAGACTGGCAGGCTCCACGGCGGCCACCGACATGAACAGATCCGCTGACCTGCCGCTGTCGTGGTAGATTCCGCGCAGACGTTCCAGCATGAACTGCCTGAGCTCTTCCACCAGTCCCCCGGCCATTGCGAACTTTTGCCCGAACAGGCTGGATGATTCTCCCAGCAGATCTCCCAGATTCAGGGGAAGAGAATGCTCCCTGAGTATACGAAGGGCACCGATAGCCGCACGGCGCAGTGCAAAGGGATCTTTGTCCCCGGTGGGTTTCTGACCGATACCGAAGATGCCTGTAAGTGTGTCTATCCTCTCCGCCAGGGATATCGCTATGCCGGCGGGGGTCTGCGGCAGCCGGTCTCCCGAAAAGCGGGGCATGTAGAACTCTTCCATAGCCTGGGCCAGTTCATCGGATTCACCGTCCCGCCGGGCCTGGTATCTTCCCATGACGCCCTGCATATCCGCGAACTCGCCGACCATAGCGGTCATCAGGTCACAACGGCTCAGCATGCCGGCCCTGGATGCCAGCTCCCTGTCCCCGCCGATGCGTTCGGTTATCCAGACAGCCAGTTTCGCAACCCTTTCAGACTTTTCGTACATGCTGCCCAGTTTCTGCTGGAACACCACCGAACGGAGTGAATCCAGGTGGTCGCTCAGCTTGCGTTTTCCGTCCTGCTCCCAGAAAAACATGGCATCGCTGAGGCGTGGACGGATGACCCGCTCATTGCCCTCCTTGATAACTTCCGGGGTGGGACTGTCGATGTTGGATATGGCGATGAAATGATTCATCAGCGCCCCGTCCCCGTCCACCAGATGGAAATATTTCTGGTTTTTCTTCATGGTCAGGATCAGGGCCTCGTGGGGAACTTCCAGATACTTTTCCTCGAAGCTCGCGGCTATCGGCTCCGGCCACTCCACCAGGGAGGTGACCTCATCAAGCAGGTCCGGATCGATCTGGGCCTGGCCGCCCAAGGTCTCGGCAGCCCGATTCACCTGGTGTGAAATCTTGTCTCTCCGGCTTTCGAAGTGAGCGATTACTTTGCCTGTGTCCTCCAATAGCGCTGCATAGTCAGCTGGTGTATCGATGACAATCGGTGCCGGATGATGGAAGCGGTGCCCCCGTGTCTCCCGTCCGGCCGCCGCGTCGAGAATGGTGCAGGGCACCACCTGGTTTCCGTGCAGAAACACAAGCCAGTGCACCGGCCGCACGAACTGGGCCTCCGAGGAGCCCCAGCGCATACGCTTGGGAATGGGCAGTCTGCTTAAAGCGTTTTCGGCGATGGCGGGCAGCAGTTCGGAGGCGGTACGGCCCTTTTCCTGAAGCCGGTACATCAGCCACTCACCCTTGTCCGTTTTCATGCGCTCCAATCGGTCTACCGAAGTACCGCAGGAACGGGCAAAGCCCTCTGCTGCACGGGTCGGGTTCCCGTCGGCGTCGAAGGCGGCCTGGGTGGCGGGACCCCTGCGTTCCGTCTCCCGGTCCGCTTGTGATGTTTCACAGTCAGCAATCAACAGACCCAGGCGGCGCGGTGTGGCGTACAGGGTGATTTCCCCGTGAGCCAGGGCGGCCTTGTCCAGGCCGGCGAGAAACTCCCGGCCGAGGGCATCGGAGAGTCTTTTCAGGGCAACCGGGGGCAGCTCCTCGGTGCCGAGTTCGAATAACAGATCGGCGCGCTCAGCCATGGGCTGCCTCCTTCTCATCTTTGAGCATCGGGAAGCCCAGATTTTCCCGGGAATCGTAATAGGCATGGGCCACGGCGCGGGCCAGGGCGCGGATCTTGAGGATATAGCGCTGCCGTTCGGTCACCGAGATGGCACGGCGGGCATCCAGCAGGTTGAATGTATGGGAGCCCTTGAGCACCTGTTCGTAGGCGGGAAGGGCCAGGCCCAGCTCAATGAGCCTGTTGCTCTGGCTTTCACACTCGTCGAACTGTTGAAACAGGTAATCCACATTGGCATGTTCGAAGTTGTAGGCGGACTGCTCCACTTCGTTCTGGTGAAAGACATCGCCATAGGTGACGGTTCCCTGGGGGCCCCGGGTCCAGACCAGGTCGAAGACGCTGTCCACACCCTGGATGTACATGGCGATGCGCTCCAGGCCATAGGTGATCTCACCGGTCACTGGTCGGCAGTCCAGCCCGCCGACCTGTTGAAAGTAGGTAAACTGGGTCACTTCCATGCCGTTTAGCCAGACCTCCCAGCCCAGGCCCCAGGCTCCCAGAGTAGGGGACTCCCAGTTGTCCTCGACGAAACGGATGTCATGGATCAGGGGATCGATGCCCAGCATCTTCAGGGAACCCAGGTAGAGTTCCTGAATGTCCAGCGGCGAGGGCTTCATGACCACCTGGTACTGGTAGTAGTGCTGCAGCCGGTTGGGGTTTTCTCCATAACGGCCGTCCGTGGGTCGGCGGGATGGCTGGACGTACCCCGCGTTCCAGGGTTCGGGTCCGATCGCCCTGAGAAAGGTCGCGGTATGAAAGGTGCCGGCCCCCATTTCCATGTCGTAAGGCTGCAGGATCACACAGCCCTGATCCGCCCAAAAGCGCTCCAGGGCGAAGATCAGACCCTGAAAGGTCTGGATATCCAGATTGTCGGTGTTGCTCAAGGTCACAAGTCCAAGTTTAAAAGGTGTATAAAGTCCGCGGATTATATCGTTAGTGCGGGGGATTTGGCTAAGGCAGGAGGCCGGGCGAGTTTTCCACGGTCAAAGGCAGCCTACGATTCCTTGGCCCTTGGCCCTTGGCCCTTGGCCCTCGGCCCTAACAACCAACAGTAGTATAATCCCCGGTCACCAAGCGTAAACTGTTCATCGAAAATTCGGAATCCCATGGAAATATGACCAGACAACCCAAGGCTGTGGCCCTTGTTTCCGGTGGCCTGGACTCCCTGTTGGCGGTGAAGGTGGTCCAGGACCAAGGTGTGCACGTTGAAGGCATCAACTTTTTCACCGGATTCTGCGTCGAGGGCCACACTCATGCGATCCGCAAAAAAGAGAAGGCGAAGCCCAAGCGCAACAATGCGCTTTGGGTGGCGGAGCAGTTGGGTATAAAACTGCATATCCTGGATATCATTGAAGAGTACAAGGAGGTCGTTTTCAATCCGAAGCACGGTTATGGCGCCAATCTGAATCCCTGCCTCGACTGCAAGGTGTTCATGGTCAGGAAGGCCCATGAATGGATCACGCGCAACGGCTTCGATTTTATTGTTACCGGCGAAGTGGTAGGTCAGCGGCCCATGTCCCAGCGCCGTGACACCATGCCTGTGGTGTCCAGGGAGTCGGGTGCAGATGATCTGCTGTTGCGCCCGCTGAGTGCGCGAAACCTGCCGGAAACAATTCCGGAGCGTGAAGGCTGGGTGGACCGGGAACGGCTTTACGGTTTCTCGGGCCGAAGCCGGAAACCCCAGATGGAACTAGCCCATCATTTCGGGTTTGAAGACTATGCCCAGCCGGCTGGCGGCTGCTGTTTTCTTACCGATGCGAACTACTCGTCGAAGCTGGCGGATCTTTGGCAATTTCGGGGTTCGAAGAGTTACGAGATCGATGACATCATGCTGCTTAAAGTGGGGCGGCATCTGCGCCCCCGCCCTAACTTCAAAGTGATCATTGCCCGGGAAGAGGGCGAGGGCAGGTTTCTGCAGGGCTACCGAAAGCAGTACGTGAATCTGGAAACCCTCAGCCACCCCGGGCCCCTTGCCCTGATCGACGGAGAGGCCAGCGAAGAGGACATTCAACTCGCTGCGCGGCTGGTGGCTCGATACAGCAAAGGTCGTGGGGATGACCGTGTTGAACTGCAGGTGTCGGGTCTGGACGGCGTGAGTCACCGGCTTGCCGTTGTCCCCCTGTCCGCGGCTGAGGTCCCGGAATCCTGGTACCTGTGAAGACGGTGATACTTGATGCCCGGCGGTTGTTGTGTCCTATGCCCGTGATCCGTGTCCAGGATCGGGTGGCAGACCTGGAGCCGGGAACAAGGCTGGAGGCGTTCTGTACCGATCCGGGGGCTTTGATCGATATTCCCG
Organism: Chromatiales bacterium; assembly: GCA_030145425.1. Lineage (GTDB taxonomy): Bacteria > Pseudomonadota > Gammaproteobacteria > Chromatiales > Chromatiaceae > JAHEHQ01. Next base: position 22,378 of record JAQYVO010000083.1, read on the forward strand.
CCTGGTGCCGGATAAACGGCCACCGGGTAGTTGAAACCCGCACCGAAGGCGATGATTATATTGTCCTGCTGGAAGTGGGGAGGAACGGCAATGGTTGAATTATCCGGAATCGAGCAGGAAAGGTTCCAGACCACCAGAAAAGTGACCCTGGTCGGCGCCGTGATAAATCTGGTGCTCGCAGCGGGAAAAATCCTTTTCGGCTTTGTGGCCCAGTCCCAGGCGTTGATCGCGGACGGTATTCACTCTCTTTCGGATCTGTTTTCCGACGCCCTGGTTTACTACGCCGCCAGTCACGCCAGGCACGGGCCCGACAGCGACCACCCTTACGGTCATGGACGCTTCGAAACAGCGGCCACCCTGGGACTTGGAGTTCTGCTTGTGCTGGTCGCGGTGGGCATCGGCTGGGATGCGGTGGAGCGGTTGTTCACCCCTGAGGCGCTCTGGCATCCCGGTGCGCTGGCCCTCGGCGTGGCCCTGTTCTCGATTCTTTCCAATGAGTGGCTCTACCACTACACGGTGCGTGCCGCGCGACGGGTCAAGTCCGATTTGCTGCGGGCCAACGCCTGGCATCATCGCTCTGATGCGGTGTCCTCCATCGTGGTCCTGATCGGTGTGGGCGGAGCCATGGCCGGGCTTCCTTATCTGGATGCCATCGGGGCCATCCTGGTGGCCGTCATGATTGCCCATATCGGTTGGGAACTGGGACTGCCGGCATTTCATGAACTGGTCGATGCGGGGCTGAACGAAGAGCGTGTCAAGAAGATCCAGGAGACCATACTTGCCATCGGCGGCGTCCGGGCCATCCACATGCTGCGTACCCGCAGTCTCGGCGGCCAGGCGTCCGTTGATGTTCATGTCCTGGTCGAGCCCTGGCTGAGCGTGTCCGAGGGCCACATGATCAGCCAGAAGGTGATGGACAGCCTGATGGAAAAGATCGACGAAGTTTCCGATGTCACTGTGCACATAGACCCGGAGGACGATGAGATCGCTGCCTCCTGCAGCGGTCTGCCTCTGCGGGACAAGGCGGAGCAGCTGCTTTCCGAAAGGTGGAATGAACTGGAGGGCGCGGCGTCGAGACAACGCCTGCTGTTTCATTATCTCAACGGGAAGGTGGACGTGGATGTCTATTACCCCTTCTCTGCATTCAGGGATGAGGCAGCGGCGCGGCACTTTCAGGCCGATCTGCAAGAGCGGGTGGATGACTTGCCCCAGTTTGGTCGGGTGCGGCTGTACTTTGGATAACCAGTGCACGCACTGATGCGCACCAAATAGGAGCGTATCCGTATTTTAACGCACCAATAAAGTGCATTACTTTTTCCGATCCGGTTTGTTATATTCGTCGACTTACTCCGGAACCTGACCATCCGGGATTTGGACGGTCGCTCGGTAGATACAAATCAAGAAATTGTTTTGTAAGTCTTTTAGCCTGAAAAGGAGAGTCCCCGAGAGGCCTGTGGGCTGATCCTGAAGATGGGTGGAACCCCCTGCGGAAGGTTCGTGGCACAAATTCTGCAAAGAAGAGACTGAATTTCTACACGGACCCTGGTTAGGGTTTGGAAAAGAACACCCAACGGCCGTTGATATCGGCCAAAAATTATTTGAGCTGGAGAATACAATGGCCAAAGTCCTGAAGATGATCAAAGACAACGAAGTCAAGTTTGTCGATTTCCGCTTTACCGATACCCGTGGTAAGGAACAGCACGTGACCATGCCCTCTACTGCCGTCGACGAGGAGATGTTCACCGACGGGAAGATGTTCGATGGTTCCTCCATTGCCGGCTGGAAAGGCATTAACGAGTCGGACATGGTGCTGATGCCTGATCAGGATTCCGCCATTCTGGACCCCTTCACCGATGAGGTGACCGTCAATATTCGTTGTGACATCCTCGAGCCCACCACCATGGAGGGTTACGAGAGGGATCCCCGCTCGGTTGCGAAGCGGGCCGAGGCCTATCTGCAGTCGACCGGTATAGGCGATGTCGCCTACTTCGGACCGGAGCCGGAGTTTTTCATCCTGGACGACGTCCGCTGGGGGGCCGACATGAGCGGTGCCTTCTACAAGGTGGATTCAGAAGAGGCGGAATGGAACTCCGAGCGAGTCTACGAAGATGGCAACATCGGCCATCGTCCGACCACAAAGGGGGGATACTTTCCGGTTCCCCCGGTGGATTCGCTGCACGACATCCGCGCCGCCATGTGTCTGGCCATGGAGGAGATGGGCGTCTCGGTCGAGGTGCATCACCATGAAGTGGCAACCGCGGGCCAGTGTGAGATCGGGACGAGATTCGATACCCTTGTAAAACGTGCGGACCAGAACCAGATCATGAAGTACGTGATCCAGAATGTGGCCCACGCCTATGGCAAGACAGCCACCTTCATGCCCAAGCCGCTCGTGGGCGACAACGGATCCGGCATGCACGTGCACCAGTCGATCGCCAAGAACGGCGAAAACATATTTGCCGGAAATCAGTACGGCGGCCTGTCGGAAACTGCCCTGTATTACATCGGCGGCATTATCAAGCATGCGCGGGCGCTGAACGCCTTTACCAACGCATCGACCAACTCCTACAAACGCCTGGTGCCCGGCTTCGAGGCACCCGTGATGCTGGCATACTCCGCCCGCAACCGTTCGGCCTCCATTCGCATTCCCTGGGTATCGAGCCCGAAGGCACGGCGCATCGAGGTGAGATTCCCCGATCCCACCGCCAACCCTTACCTGGCCTTTGCAGCCATGATGATGGCCGGGCTTGACGGGATCCAGAACAAGATCCATCCCGGTGAGGCCATGGACAAGGATCTTTACGACCTGCCGGCTGAAGAGGCACTCAATATCCCCACGGTCTGCCACAGCCTGGACCAGGCCCTCGACTGCCTGGACGCGGATCGCGAGTTCCTGACAGCAGGCGGCGTTTTCACGGACGACCTGATCGACGGGTACATCACGCTCAAGATGGAAGAGGTGACCCGGATGCGCATGACCACTCACCCGGTGGAATTCGATATGTACTTCAGCCTGTAACTCTAAACTGCGGGTGTAACCCGGAAAATGCCCCCGAAAGGGGGTATTTTTTTGCCGGAAATGTGAGGATTATCGCCTAAATTCAAACTTAAGCTAAAGGGTGTCATTGTTGCGGTCGATTACCTGGGCTATGCTCTATCACTGTTTTTGAATCCCCAGGTCAAGCCATGTCGAAGCTGCTGCCCCTGTTTCTGATCGTCTGCATTTCCACTGTCGCCCAGGCCGCCGGTGTCTACCGATGGGTCGACAACGACGGGCAGATCCACTACTCGGATCATCCGACGAACGGTTCGGAGTCGGTTGAGTTGCGTGAGAGCTCGGTGTACACCCCGCGAGAACTCCCGGATATCAGCCAGGACGAAGAAGCCGCAGACACCGATGAAGAAGAAGGCCTGGAAGGTGAAGAATCTGTCTATGAGAGCCTGCGGGTAGTGGTTCCCGAAAACGACGAGACGGTGCGCTCCAACGAGAGGCAAGTTCGGGTCTCCATAGAACTTCAGCCCGGATTGGCGGAGGGCCACAAGATCCGGTTATATCTGGATGGCAGCAAGGCTTCCGGTGAACTCCCGACCACCCAGGTTACGCTGCAGAACGTGGAACGCGGTACCCACTCCCTGGCGGTGGCGGTGGTGGATGCCACGGATCGCGAGTTGATTCGATCACAGGCCACAACCTTCCATCTGCAGCGCCTCGCAGTCTTGAAGCCTTTACCTCAGTAACCACCGTATCAGCCTTCCCTCCTGATCCCGGGCCGCAGCGGTTCGGGCGATATCCTTTTCACGGGACAGCGCATGCACTATATTGGTGCATATTGTCTGGCCTGACTGAACGGCAATGGCTCGTGTATCTGCTCCACAACCCTTGATCTGGGCAGTCGTTGGATCGAGTAACACGAATATCCGGGATTGGTGTGTTTCTTGCTTTCCATAACAGCCAATGAATGTTGAGGCGGCATCCCTGAACGGTTACGGAAATCGGGTTCTGGAGAATCTGAACACCGTCGTGCTGTTGTTCGATCAGGATCTGCGATTGTGTTACATGAATCCCGCGGCAGAGATGATGTTTAAGGTCAGCGCCCGGCACATGCTCGGCCAGGAGGCCGGTACCATGGTCCAGTGTCCGGGCGGTCTGGTGGTCGACAAGCTGAAACGGGCCATGCAATTCGGCCACACCATCACGGAACGGGAGGTGACCATACCCCTGCCGGAAGACCGGATGGTCACGGTGGACTGCACGGTAATACCCCTGAATCGGCAGGACGGGGATTCCGGGCTGTTGATGGAACTGCAACAGATCGACAGGCAACTTCGTATCAGTCGCGAGGAACTGCTGATCACCCAGCATCAGGCGACCCGGGATCTGATTCGTGGCCTCGCCCACGAGATAAAGAACCCCCTGGGCGGGTTGCGGGGGGCGGCACAACTTCTCGAAGCCGAGTTGCCGGATCCCTCTCTGCGCGAGTATACCCAGATCATCATCGACGAGGCCGACCGGTTGCAGGTGCTGTTGGATCGCATGTTGGGTCCGAATCGACTGCCGGAACTGTCCGAAGTGAATATTCACACCCTACTGGAAAGGGTGAGGCACCTTGTGCTGGCAGAATCCGGGGTATGGGTGGAGATCGACCGTGACTATGATCCGAGTATTCCGGAGTTGAATCTGGACAGTGACCGTATTATCCAGGCGTTGCTGAACATCATGCGCAATGCGGCCCGGGCGGTAGGCACCGAGGGTCACGGCAGGATACTCATGCGTACCCGTATCCTCAGGCAATTCACTATCGGCCACCGGCGCCATCGCCTGGTGGCCCAAATCGATGTGCAGGACAACGGACCGGGGATCTCGGATCAGATCCGGGAAAAGCTTTTTTATCCCATGGCGACCGCCAACGCGGAGGGCCAGGGGCTGGGGCTCTCCATAGCTCAATCCCTGATTAATCTGCATGGCGGCCTGGTGGAGTGTCAGAGCAAGCCGGGGCGCACGACCTTCAGTGTGCTGCTTCCCTTGGAGAACCCCAATGCCCAGAAGTAACCGCGTCTGGATTATCGATGATGACCGCTCAATACGTTGGGTGCTGGAAAAGGCGCTGCAGAAAGCAGGTATGGAAACCACATCCTATCCCGACGCCAAAGGCGTTCTGGAGAACCTGGTGCTGAAACAGCCGGATGCCATCATATCGGATGTTCGCATGCCGGGCATGGACGGCATCTCCCTGCTGGAACGCATCAACGAAACCTATCCCGGTCTGCCCGTTATCATCATGACCGCCCACTCGGATCTGGATAGCGCGGTAGCGGCCTTCCATAGCGGTGCATTCGAGTATCTGCCAAAGCCCTTCGATGTGGATGGTGCGGTGGAGCAGGTTTTCAGGGCCTGCCGCAAAGGACGTGCGGAGTCCCGGGAGGCAGAGGAAACGATAAAGGAAGGACCTGAGATTATCGGGGAATCGCCTGCAATGCAGGAGGTCTTTCGCGCCATTGGCAGGCTTGCACGTTCCAATATCACCGTGTTGATCAATGGTGAATCCGGCACCGGAAAGGAGCTGGTGGCCCATGCACTGCATCGACACAGCCCACGCAAGGCCCGGCCGTTCATTCCGCTCAACATGGCGGCTATACCCCACGACCTGATGGAGTCGGAACTGTTCGGTCATGAAAGGGGCGCCTTTACCGGGGCGCAGACGCGGCGTATTGGGCGTTTCGAGCAAGCCGACACCGGGACACTTTTCTTAGACGAAATCGGCGACATGCCGGCCGAGCTTCAAACCCGGCTGCTGCGGGTGCTCGCCGACGGTGAGTTTTATCGGGTGGGGGGTCACGAGCCGGTTAAGGTCGATGTCAGGATCATAGCGGCGACACATCAGAACCTCGAAAACCTGGTCAGAGAGGGGCGATTCAGGGAAGATCTGTTTCATCGTCTCAACGTGATCCGTGTACATATCCCCTCGCTGCGGGAGCGGCGGGAGGACATCATTCCGCTGATGAAGCATTTCCTGTTCGCGGCAGCGGCGGAGCTGGGTGGAAACGCCAAGATCCTGTTGCCGGAGACCGGTACCGAGCTGGAGGGTCTCGCCTGGCCGGGAAATGTCCGGCAACTGGAGAATACCGCCCGGTGGCTTACGGTGATGGCCTCCAGCGATGAAATCCACGTGGAGGATCTGCCGCCGGAACTACGAAAACCGGAGGTCGGTGAAGATATCCTGGATGATTGGCGCAGTGCATTGCGCGCCTGGACCAGGAGGAGACTGCGTAAAGGGCAGCATGGACTACTGGAGGAGGCGACACCGGCTTTCGAGATGATTATGATAGAGTCCGCACTTGAACAGACCGGGGGCCGACGCCAGGAGGCGGCCAGGCTGCTGGGCTGGGGACGCAACACCTTGACACGCAAGATCAAGGAACTGGGCATGGAGGTGGAACGCTCCGAACCCAGTGCCTGAATCTCGGAGCCTGTTAACAGGCACTAGTCCAATATGCCGGGGGAACCTTATGACGCTAGATGAGATAGTGGAGGGTGTGGAACAACTCTGCTCGCTTCCCGATGCGGTGATCCGCGCCAACCAGTTGATAGATTCCCCCAGTGCGGGGGCGGCGGATATCGGGGAGGTGATCTCGAAGGATCCGGCGCTCTCTGCCCAACTGCTGAGACTGGTTAACAGCGCATTCTATTCGTTTCAGGAACCTGTCAACAGTTTGAAACGTGCGATCAGCGTGGTCGGCACCCGGGAATTGCGCTCGCTGATACTCTCGGCTTCCGCGGCTGATGTGTTCAACCAGATAGCGCCGGACACCATTGACATGGACGATTTCTGGCAGCGCAGCGTCTATGTCGGACTGATTGCCGGAAAACTTTCCAAACATCTCGGCATCGGCAGGGGTGAAATTCCTTTTTTGATCGGTCTGCTGCACGATGTAGGCAAGATCGTGCTGTTCAATCGGCTGCCGGACGCAATGGGAAGGATTCTCGAGGAGGCGGAACAATCGGGGCGGCCCTTGTATCAGGTGGAAAAGGAACATCTGGGTTTCTGCGCCGCTGACGTGGGCGCCGCTCTGCTGGAAAATTGGTCCTTGGGCGACAGCATCAGTGTGCCGATCAGGTATCAGCATTCTCCCGATGAGGCGCCCTCGGATTTGACCAGCGCTCAGATACTCAATCTTTCCATTGCCGTTACCGCCTGCGTGGAGCCGGAACTGAAGCAGACGCCGACACTCGAACTGGAATCCCTGGACATAGACCGGCAGTGGCTGTCCGAAACGACTGTCACGCTGGAGGATCTCGACGCTATTATCATGGAGGTGAATCTGGAGTGCTTCGATGTGCTGCAGATCGTCAATCCCGGGGCGTTGAGCATCTACTGAACAACCTTGGTCCAACCCCCCGGCCGGGAACCTGGGCACTGGAGTAATAAGATTGGATATCAGCAGTATCGAGCTTCCGGGTTCCGAAGTGGAAGACATAAGGATCGACGGTGACCAGGTGGTCGTTTGTTTCTCACGCGCCTATATCGTCAAGAGCATGACCGGATCCAGGGACAAGACCCGCTGGTGGCAGGCCGGTGAGCTTGTCTTCACGGACGCCACCGCCGAGGCGCCCTACCCCAGGGGCCCCCGCATCTGTGCCGGTGGGGATGTGGGTGAGAACGTATATACCTATCGGGACATGATACCCACGCCCCTGGACAGCCGGGGTATGGCTCACTGCGATCTGAGATTCGAGGGAACAGATGAGCGGCTGATCGTTCGGGCAGGGTCTGTTCGTCTCGATATGGATGATCGACCCCACTATATCGAGCACATCCGGGAAAGCTAGCGTCTATCCAGCCCCAATGCCCGGATGGGGACCAGCAGTGCCGGATCATCCCATTCACGGGGACCCATGGCCCGGTAGGCGATGCGCCCTTCCGGATCCACCACGAAGGTCGTGGGCAACCCTGTTACTCCCCAGTTCGCGGAGATCTCTGCGTCGGCATCGAGCAATATGGGGAGATTGACCGGATTTTTTTCCAGAAACCGCCGAATCATCTCCGGGCTATCGCCCATGTTAATGGTGATGATACGGCCGTCGAACCGCTCGAGCCATCGGGAGCCCCGATCCAGTGAAGGCATCTCCTCCCGGCAGGGCTTGCACCAGACTGCCCAGAAATTGACCACCAGTACTTTTCCGAGGAAGTCGTCCAGGCGAACCTGTGCGCCGTCGATGTCGGACAGAACGAAATCCGGTGCTCTGCCGTCTGAGGGGGAAAGGGTATTGGTACCCGCACTGATATCGGCAAAAACCAGTAACAGGGCAAAGGGTAGAAGAGAGCGAAACAACATTGATCGTTGAGCTGGTTTAGAAGTTCAACAGTGCTTCCGCCTCTTCGATCTGATCCTTGGCTGCATCCAGAATCTTGAGGCTGAGCCTGGGGGTGAGATCGCCGAGATTGAGTCTTTTCAGCGCCGGAACCTTATGAATTCGCGGTATATTCATTGTCGTCTCGATACCCACGAAGCTGTGCAGCTGGGCAATGATGACCAGGTCACAGTAGTCTGCGGGGCCACCGTTGTCACGCAACCAGTCCTCGCACTCAAGCGTGGCGACAATGAACTCCGTGGGAAATCCCCACTTGCTCAGGATCATGCTGCCGGTCTGGGCGCGCAATCTCTGAATCGCCTGTTCCAGCACATGGGGCTTTTGCACCTCTTCCGGGAAACTGCTGGCGTAATCAAGGATGGCCACCACGCCAATGTCGTGCATCAGTCCCGCCAGCATGGCGTGCTCAGGCTCAAACCTTTTTTTACGCTTGGCCAGCACGTAACAGATGGCGGCAACTTTGGTGCTGTGTCTCCAGAGTTCCTGCATACGCTGTTGCAGCAGGCGGGATTTCGATTTGAAAATATCCTGCATGGTGAAAGTGAGTACCAGCTTGTGGGTCAGCTTGTTACCGAGCCTGATCACGGCGCTGGAACAGGTCTCCACCGCTGACTGACCGCCGTAGAGCGCGCTGTTGGCAGCCTTGATCAACTTGGCGGTGATGACCGGGTCGCTCTGTATGATTCTGGCGATATCGGCCGCGTCACTCTTGTCGTTCTCCATGGCCCGGCCGATGCGCACCGCCACTTCCGGCAAGCTGGGAAGGCGCAGGTTGTCCTGATTCAAGTCCTGCAGGAAACGGAAGGTGATCTGATTTTCGAAATCCGTCGCTTCCCCCTCCTGCTCGCCGCTTACCTGATAGCTCGGAAGGCTCTGGCTCTGGGAAGCGACACCCTTGATCAGATCATTGTCTATGCGAAGATATTTAACCAGGGTAAGTGCGATAACATCGTACATTCGAGGGACGAGCCGCGCGATGGGGTTGAGGGCGGAGGGATGGTCTGCATCGAACTCCATAATCTTGCCGTCATCGGCCTTAAGCCGGATCGTTCCCTCCAGCAAGAGATAACTGAAGTTGTCCTTGCTGCCAAGCTTCATCAGCGGCTGGCCCTTGGAGGCTTTCTCAGTATTGACAGCCCGGAGGAGCTTAGTCAGCTGGGCGTCATTCATATCCCGCAGGGGAATGAATTTCCGGAGCCTGTCAATTGTTAGGGCGGTATTGGCTGAAATCATCGTTTTCCTGGGTTGTTGCGGCCAGTCTTCCTTAATAGGGGCCATACGGCCAAAGGCCAATGGACCCGAAAGCAATTATAAAAAATCACCGGCTACACCTGGCGTGCTCCGGTGGGTTGAGATTCAGGGTTCCCGTCAGTTCACCGACTGAGCTGAAACCGTGGCGTCTCAGGTAATCGGCAATTCCTTCGTTGATCTTAATACATATCAGGGGGTCATAGAACAAGGCCGTTCCCACGCCCACGGCACTTGCGCCGGCGATCAGGAACTCAAGTGCATCCCCGGCGCAGTTAACTCCTCCCTGCCCGATGATGGGGATACCCTGATCCCGGCATACCTGGTGGACCTGGTAGACCTTCAGCAGGGCTACCGGCTTGATGGCAGGGCCGGACAGCCCGCCCTGGTTGTTGCCGATGACCGGCGAGCGGCTTTCGATATCGATGGCCATGCCCATCAAGGTGTTGATGACCGAGAAGGCATCGGTTCCGGCTTCGATACAGCCCTTGGCATTGGCAGCTATATCGGTCTGATTGGGGGACAGTTTGGTGATGATGGGTTTGTCGGTGGCGCGCCGGCAGACCTCCACCACCCGGGCCGACATGGCGGGATCGTTGCCGAACGCCACACCGCCCTCCTTTACGTTGGGGCAGGAGATATTGATCTCGATGGCATCGATGGGGGAATCGTCGAATCGCCGGGTCACCTCTTCGTATTCCTCCACCGTGGATCCGGAGACGTTGGCGATAAAGCGGGTCTCGGAAAAATCCAGCTTGGGGAGTATTTCTCCGATTACCCTGTCCACACCGGGATTCTGCAGCCCGATGGCGTTCAGCATGCCGTCGGGGGTCTCACAGACCCGGTGGGGCATGTTACCGAGTCGGGACTCCAGCGTGGTGCCCTTGAGACATACGGCACCTGCATCCCGGTTGGAAAATCCCCTGACCCGGGTATACTCCTCACCAAAGCCCACGCAGCCGGAAAGCAGGACCAGGGGGGTGTCGAGTTTAAGGCCGCAGAAATCCGTGGCCAGCAGCGCGTCAGTTGTTGTTGTCATTAATCAATTCTCTACGGATCGACAGCCGATTCCGTACGGGGTTTAAAGCTTTTGCGGGGCGAACCGGCACCCGGTAGGGATAATATCCCAGCTCCACCGTAACTTTAACCAATTGGGTAAGGGATTTCATGGCTTTGCGATTTTAGACAGGATTGGTGGCGGGGTACACTCTCAGGTGTGCTAACAGGTCTTGAGATGAACAGTATTCTGAATATCGTGCTCTATGAACCGGAGATCCCCCCGAATACCGGCAACGTGATCCGGCTGGCTGCCAACATCGGCGCCTCTCTACATCTGATTCACCCCCTGGGTTTCGAATTGACTGAGAAGACACTGCGGCGGGCGGGTCTGGATTATCACCAGTTTGTCGGGATCCGGGAGCATTCGGACTACGCGGCTTTTATCGCGCAAGCCCGGCCGGAGCGTCTTTTCGCGTTCAGCACCCGCGGCACAACCCTTTACACCGAGGCCAGGTATCGTCCCGGGGATTTCCTGATGTTCGGTCCGGAAACCCGGGGCCTGCCCGAAGACCTGCGAAACGCCATCGAGCCCGGGTTTCTGATGCGTGTGCCGATGCAACCGGGAAACCGGAGCATTAATCTTTCCAACACCGTTGCGCTGGCCGCCTATGAGGCGTGGCGGCAGATGGGCTTTGCAGGAGGGCAGTGAGAGCTCAGTCTCTTCGAAGTTCATCCGAAACCGCGATGGGTGTCGGATACTTCATCACTACCCAATAGGAGGAGACCACGAAGGTAAGCAGCGTGGCGATCTGTATCAGGTAGGAGGCGGGCTCGCCGATGAAGGCGGCATCCAGCGCCAGTACGGCAATCAGCAGGGAAAATTCACTGATCTGTCCCAGTCGCACACCCACCTCACCGGAGAGTTTGTCGGTTTCGCCGAATGCCCGCAGCAGGTATCGGAAGATAACCGGTTTCAATAACAGCAGCGCGGCTGCAAGCAGCGAGGCCGGCAGGATCACCTGTCCCACCATGTCCAGTTTGAAGCTTGCCCCCAGGGTGAAAAAAAACATCACCAGGAAGAAGTCTCTCAGCGGTTTCAGACTTTGAACGATAAACAGCGCGATAGGGCTGGTGGCGAGTGCGACACCGGCGATGAACGCGCCGATCTCTTTGGAAAGCCCCAAGGCGCCGGCAAGCTGAGCCATGCCCAGACACCAGCCGATGGCAAGCAGAAAAATATACTCCTGAATCTTGTCGAACCGGCTTAACAATGCAAGCAGCAGGTAGCGTGCCACCCCATAGGCGAACAGACCCAGCGCCGGGAGATAGAGCAGAACGAGCGCCAGTTCGTAATAAGGGGTATCCCCCTGGCCATGGCCCTTCAGAATCAACAGCACCACAATGGCTATCAGGTCCTGCAGCAGCAGAATACTGATTATGATTGCGCCCATGCGCTGATGATGCAGCGTGGTTGTGGGCAGCAGCTTCACTCCCAGTATGGTGCTCGAAAGCATGGCTGCCGCGCCAATCAGGAGATTCTCCCGGGGGTTGAAACCAAAGGCCCAGCCGATGGCGAAGCCTATCATCGCGAAGAGCAGGGCACTGACGAAAGTAACGGTGGTGGATTGCTTCAGGGTCCGCAGCAGTTCCTGGGGCTGCAGATCCAGACCCAGCAGAAACAGAAGAAATATGATGCCGATATGGGCGACCTCTTTGAATATCGCCGGATCCTGGACCATACCCGATCCCCAGGGCCCAAGTAGTACGCCAAGGGCGATATAGGCCACCAGCAGAGACTGGCGTGCGAACATGGCCACTGTGGCCAGCACCGCGGCCCCGGTGAAGATCAGGAAAAATGTAAAGACGATAGGGTCTTTAGGCATAGTGGCTATCCGATGGCGATACCCCAAATCCTAGTACAAACGCGAAGCAATGATACCCGATCAAATGGTGGGTTTGCTGAGAGGGACCCAATATGTAGCCCGCGTTTAGCTGTGCTTGGCAACTGCTCCCTGCGTTGCTCTACTTCTCGCGTCCATACGGTCGTCAACGCAGGTTACATTTATTCCTCATTGGAGAAACTCTTGATGATGTAGCCGCCGGATTTTTCGTCGAACTCAAGTTCCAGGAGTTTTCTTGCCTGGGCCTCCTCCAGAAGCTTTCCGAAGGTACGAAAGCCGTGATAGCTCTCACTGAACCCGGGTGTGCGTCTTTTCAGCGCCTGCTTGACCATGGAACCCCAGACCTTCTCCTCTTCCCCGCGTTCCCCAAACAGATCCTCAACGGTTTCAATGACAAGATCGAGCGCAGTATGCTTCTTTTCCTCTTCATACTGTTCAGCGCTCTTCCGGGCCGTTTTCTTGGCGGTCTTTTTCTTGCTGGTGCGACGCTGCTTTTCTGAACCACGAACCAGGTCGTCGTAGTAAATGAATTCGTCACAATTGGAAGTCAGGAGATCGGAGGTGGCATTTTTTACCCCTATACCGATTACAAGCTTATTGTTTTCCCGCAGCTTGCTCACCAGTGGTGAAAAATCGGAATCGCCGCTGACGATGACGAAGGTATCGACATGGGATTTCGTATAACAGAGGTCCAGTGCATCCACCACCATGCGAATGTCGGCTGAGTTTTTGCCGGACTGGCGCACATGGGGTATCTCGATCAGTTCGAATGCGGCCTCGTGCATGGGTGCCTTGAACTCCTTGTAGCGTTCCCAGTCGCAATAGGCCTTCTTAACCACGATATTGCCCTTGAGCAGCAGACGCTCAAGCACCTTTCTGATATCGAATGCAGCATATTTCGCGTCCCGCACACCCAACGCCACGTTTTCGAAATCACAGAATACCGCCATGCTCTGTGAACCGGATTTTCCGCTCATGAAACCTCTCCCTCATGGGATCCCTATCCCAACCTTGCCGAATTTTCCTGAAACCGGTAACGAAACCATCATAACAAGTCCCACCCCCGGGTGTTTGATTTTCCACCCGGGGCTTTACTCCCCATATGGCCGATGCTCAAAGGTGAATTCCGGGAGTTCGGGTAGAATCAAACGGAACGCTGGAAGTGGGTCATGCGGGGGATACTGGACATGACCAAGGGCATGTCCTATCGCATCTTTAATGCGACAGAGCAGGATTAGTACCCCCGTTTTGGGGTATAACTGAGCATATGGTCGACAGCCTGCTGGAAATACAATCCATGAAAGCCGGTGTGTGTGCCCTGGTGGAATCCCTCGACGTGGATCAGATTCTGCCCGGGCGGTATGCCGCCTACCGGCCGCTGCTGGTGGATGGGCTTTGCTACTTCCTCGAGAAGGTACCCCCGCATCATCTCGAGGAGATCATTGAAGAGCAGCTGGAACTGCATCCCGAATGCAGCTTCGCCGACCGGGTTCTCACGCTTTTTCACAGCTGTCCGACGCTTCACAAACTGGGCCAGATCGTTTCCCGGGATCGCAGGTTGTCCAGCGAGCTCCGGGGGCGCCTTCAGCGTCTCGAGTCGTTGCAGCCGACCACCCATCCCAGGGACATACCCAAGGGAGTCCTGTGCGAACTCCGCCGGAATCCGGACCTGGAGATTGCCGACCAGCCGCTGGCTGAGGCCAGTGTGGCCCTGGTTCTGCCTTTCACATGGCGCAAGCCGGATTCGGGAGAAACTCGCGAAGGCGTGTTGAAGATACTCAAGCCCGGTGTCAACGACCGCCTCATGGGAGAGCTGGACATCTGGGCGGATCTCGGCGTTTTTCTCGAGGAACGATGCGAACATCACGGACTGCCGGTGCTGGATTTCAAGGAGACGCTGGATAGTGTCCGCAGGCTGCTGCAGCAGGAGGTGCACTTCGAACTCGAGCAGAAGCACCTGGCCGAAGCCGCTGATTTCTATGCGGACAATCCGGCGGTGGTCATACCGGGTCTCCTTCCCTTCTGCTCCAGCCAGGTGACGGCGATGGAACGGGTCTACGGGGTAAAGGTAACGGACACGGATATTGGCAGCAGCGGTTGCAGCATGCTAGCGAATACCCTGCTCAATGCACTGGTGGCAAAACCCTTCTGGGATACGAGCGAGGCGTCACGGTTCCATGCGGATCCCCATGCGGGCAACCTGTTTTGCACACCGGAACGGCGGCTTGCCATATTCGACTGGACACTGGTGGGGTACCTGGACAAGTCCCAGCGTACGGATCTCGTGCAGATGATACTGGGTGCGCTCACCCTGAACGAGACACGCATCTGCCGTGCCGTTTCCCGCCTGGGTCGGACCCAACCCGATGAATCCCGGCTGCGCGCCTGCGTATCCGATTCCCTGCGCGAGGTTCGCAAAGGCAGCTTTCCCGGTTTTGACTGGTCCCAGCGCCTGCTCGACGGGATTGCGCTTTCGACCGGGATGGGATTTGCGGACAACCTGCTGCTGTTTCGCAAGGCGATACTTACCCTTTCAGGGGTGGTGGCCGATATAACGCCGGATCATTCCCTGGACAGGGTGATGCTCTCAACTGGTCTGAGTCAGTTCTCCAGAGAATTCCCTGCACGCACCCTGGCCGTCCCGGATTCAAGATCCTTCGGCACCCATGTTTCCAATGCCGACCTGGTCGGGCTCTGGAGTGCCTGGCCCAGCACGGCCGTGGCCTACTGGCTGGGTTTCTGGCGGGACTGTATAGATGAGTTTGGGGATGATTAGTGCACCCCGCCACACTTGGGATCGGGGTGAGCGCGGTGTGTGTCAGTTGCCGCTATAACCCCCGCAGAAATTCTTTGACCCCCGCAAATGCCTGCTTCGATGGTTGCAGCCATCTGAAGAAGAGAAAACCGTGGTCGGCGCGATGAGTTCCGGGAAACAAAAGGGTTCGGCAATCTATCCCGCTTTGCTGAAGCAACGCCGCGAAATCCACTGTTTGGGTGTAGAGCCCATCTCTCTGCCCCGCGCATAGAAACACCGGTGGCAGGTGGGTGCTGACATGTCTGCTGGGTGAAGCCAGGACGACATTCCCGGCGTAGGTGTGTTCGTCGGTGCCCAGGAAGCTCCGCGTGTAGATTCCAATGAAAGGGAAAGACGCTTGTCGCACCGTATCGAAGTCATAAACGCCGTAGAAAAGCAGCAGTCCCCGCAGGTGGTCTGAAGGCAGACAATCGGTGATTGCCGCTGCCGAGCGCAAGCTCCCGTCGTGCATGGCCTCGGCGTACCATGCGGCAATCTGCGCACCGGCGGAATCCCCTCCCAGCACAATCCTGGAGGCATCTCCTCCGTAACGGTTCGCGTTGCACCGGATCCACTCGATGGCTTTCGCGGCGTCCTGCTGGGGTGCGGGGAATCTGTGTTCGGGGGCCAGCCGGTAGTTGACGTTGAAGATCAACCATCCATAACTTGAAAGAACTGAACAGATACCGTCATAGATCCGCTTGTCGGCGCTGATCCACCCGCCGCCATGAAAATAGACCAGAATCGGGAGAGCTTCGGATATCGAGTGCTTGGGGCGCAACACATCGAGCCGCTGCATGGGGTCGGGCCCATAGGGCAGATCCCTGGTTATCTCAAGGGCGTCAGTGACGCCATAGTTCAGAACATAACCACCAAGGCGACCCCAGAAATTGAAGAATTTCCGAATTGCATGTGCCTTGATATCCAGTACCGTTGCCATTGCGGTTCAAAACCCGAAGGGGTCCGGGAGGCCAGGTAAATCGATCATATCATCAATGCCGTCGCCATCTTTGGGTTGTAAAGCTGTGACTATCCAGCGGAATGGTGGCCGGTGTGGTGATAGGTACTTAATTACTTATGACTAATATGGTTAAATAGAGAAAAGCCAGTGGGTAATCTAGTGCACTGATGGGTTCATCCGACACAAAATACTTCCGGAAATCAGCGAGCTACGGCTTTCGTCTGTACGACCATGAAAAGGACGAAGAGGCGGTGTGCCGGCTTTGCTGGGCCAATGCCTTGCCCGGGGGGAGAGGCTTTGTCCTGATACCCGAGGCCGGAGCCGTCAGTTTCGGCAGAATCGTCACGGGTCCCTTCGCAAAATATGCCCCGGAGTATTTTTATGTTGCGGATGATCTGAGAACGGGCAATCTCGTTGGTTATCTGACAGGTGCCGAAGGCGGCCCGGTAAAAACCAAGAAAGGGAAGATGGCGTGGATGGATTGGCGGGACAAAACGGCGGAACGAATTGCCGAAAAGGAGTTCGGCGAGATCTCCTTCAAACTCTCCTTGCCAATCTATGGTTTTCTTGAAGGTGCAAAGTTTTTCTATGCCCTGAGCCTGGGGTCGAGGGCCATACAGTTTCTGCTGCACGCGAAGTTCAATGGTGCCAATGAAATGCCTAAAGCCCCCCCCTGCCCGGAATTTCACTTTCATGTCGCGTCAGGACACCGGGGAGAGGGTATTGGCCGCAAGTTTATCGAACACTTCGTAAGCCGTTTTTCCGCGGGCAAAAATCAGAAAGTGTGCGCGCAGGTAACCGTCTGTGAAGGACACAAGGACCTGGATTACTACGACAGTATTAAATACCGGGGCAAAAATGTCTGGAAGGTATTCGATAGAAAAGAAACCGCGATGTATACCAACACGGAGAAACAGCAACTGGGTCTCGGCCGGGTTGTTGAAAACGTAAGTCTGGTGGCGGACAGGAAAAAGCTCTTGGCCTTTATCAGGGGCGGCGCCTGACTCGAATACGAGGGTTCCGGCAGGGCGGTCGGCTGGCCTGGTGGTCCTGCGGAACCCCCCCTCATCCCCGCCTTCGGCTTTGGCATCCTGCGTCGCCCTACCTCCTCCCTCCGTGGAGTCGTCTCCCTGAGGGAGAAGGTGTAAGAGCCTTTTGCGACACCCTGCTCAGGGTGAGGGAGTTAATGGGACAGGATAGAGTCAGGATATCAACTTCCTGGCCTGTTCCACCCACTTTTCCCGCTTGATGCGCCCTGACAACGCACCGAGTTTCGCAACGTCCTGATCACTGAGTTCAGCAATCTGCCTGATGGTTGTGATGTCGCTGTCCTTGAGTTTCTTTTCCAGACCCGGGCCGATTCCGGATATCTGCTTGAGGTCGCCGCTGAATTGATCGGGTTGGGCCGAGGCTTTTTTTGTCTTGGGGGGTGTCTTTCTGGAATCCTTCCCGGGCTTTGGTTTGGCCGCAACGGGTTTCGCCCCCGGGGCGGCTCGGGGGACCCCCAGTTCATTGAACCAGTGGCTCCAGAGTTGCTGCTGGGTTTCGATGGATTTTTGCATGGCCTTGACTATCTGGTTTGCCAGCTTCGTCATCTCCTTGGCCGAAAGGCCGTCGAAATCCCCTGTATCCGACCAATCTTTCAAGAGTGCCATCTGGTGCTGGATGGAATCCTGGACCGCTTTTTCCCAGTCACCGTAAC
Organism: Chromatiales bacterium; assembly: GCA_030145425.1. Classification (GTDB taxonomy): domain Bacteria; phylum Pseudomonadota; class Gammaproteobacteria; order Chromatiales; family Chromatiaceae; genus JAHEHQ01. The sequence continues at coordinate 40,354 of JAQYVO010000083.1, forward strand.
TGGGAAGCGTTCCTGATTCACTGCTTCCCCTGAGGACCTGGAGCCACTGACCCCAGAGTTGATTCTGATTGTCCAGCCATCGCTGAGTCGATTGCCGGGCCTCGTCACTGAGTTCGGCAAAGGATTTGGGTTTGAGCTTCTTGCCGCTGGCCCGTTCAGACCATTGATCCAGCCACTCCTGCTGCAGTTCCAAAGATTGCTTGACGGCCTGCCCCGCCCAGTTGCTGATATTTTCAAGGGTTTTCTGTTGCCAGTCGTTCAGGTCGCGTGGAAACGCGGAGCCCGGAAAACTGGCCATGGAGTCTTTCCATAACTGATCCTGCATTTCGCAGAGATTCTTGAATATCTGTTTCTGGTCTTTGAACATGATGTGGGCTCCGGGAACTATCGGTCTTATATTGGCGATGAATCAGCAGTCTAAGTGCATGGGCAAGCCGGGGCGTCCGTGACCGGGAAACCTGGGCTCAAGCTGAATATGACATTTTTACTACAATGTTAGTAAGTTAGTCACGGAGCGCATTTTGTCAAGACGATAAAGCTGAAACCTGTCAGCCCGCTTCGGATCTGTGGCGTCTTTCCTGGAGATTCTGAACGGCGGTTCTGGGATCCTGATGTTCGTAGAGAACCCTGTAGGTCTGCTCCGTGATGGGCATTTCCACACCGAGTTGCCGGGCCCTGTGGTAGATCTCCCGGGTTGTCATCACGCCTTCCACCTCCTGGCCAATTTCGAGGCGTGCCTGCTCAACGGTTAGCCCCCTCGCGAGCGCGAGTCCCATTCGACGGTTTCGGGATTGGTTGTCCGTGCAGGTCAGAACCAGGTCGCCCAGGCCACCAAGGCCCATGAAGGTCTCCGGTCGTCCTCCCAGGGTGCGTCCCAAACGCATGATCTCGGCAAGCCCCCGGGTGATCAGCGCGGCGCGGGTGTTGGCGCCAAAACCCAAGCCGTCGGCGATTCCCGCGGCAATAGCCATGATGTTCTTGGCGGATCCACCCACCTCCAGCCCAATCAGATCATCGCTGGTATAGGGGCGAAAGGTTTCGCTGTGAAGGTAACCCACCAGGCGTTCGGCATGTTCGGGGTCCGGGGATGCGACCGTGATGGCCGTGGGCAGCCCCCGGGCCACCTCCATGGCGAAGCTCGGTCCGGATATGATGGCCATCGATCTGGGGCCGACGGTTTCCTCGGCCACCAGATGCAACAGTTCGCCGGTTCCCGGGTCCAGACCTTTGGTGGCCCAGCAGAGGGGCGTAGATGTTTTGGCAAGGGTAGCGACAGCGCCAAGCACCTGGCGGAAGGCATGACTGGGTACTACCACCAGGATCTCGTCCACACCCTGGAGCGCTGCAGACAGGTCGCCGGTTACCTGAAGGCCTTCGGGAAAGGGAATGCCTGGAAGAAATTCCTTGTTCTCTTCATCCTTCTGTAGCCTTGAGACCTGATCCGGCAGGTGGCTCCAGAGTCTGACCAGGGCACCGTTTCGGCGCAGCAGCATGGCCAGGGCGGTGCCCCAGGAGCCGGCACCGAGCACGGCAATGGCGGGCTGCTGGGCGCTCAATTGCTTAGTGTTTTTGATCAGCTTCCGGCTGCTCTGCCTGCTGTTCCGCCTGAGTTTCCATTTGCTGAAGGTGTTGGGCGTAAAGGGCATCGAAATTAACGGGTGTCAGCAGCAGCTGCGGGAAACTGCCCTTGCTTACCAGATCGGAAACCACTTCGCGGGCATAGGGAAACAGAATGTTGGGGCAGTAGGCACTCATCATGTGGCCCATCTCATTGTCCGAAAAACCTGAGACGGAGAAGATACCTGCCTGTTTCACCTCGACCAGGTAGGCAGTTTTGTCCCCCACCTTGGTGGTAACGGTTACGGTCAGGACCACTTCATAGTTGTCGTTGCCAAGTTTACTGACATTGCTGTTGAGATTCAGATTGGGCTCGGGCTTCCACTCCTCGGTAAAGATGGCCGGGGAGTTGGGCGTTTCGTAGGAAATATCCTTAATGTAGATGCGTTGCAGGGCAAACTGCCGCTGGTTTTCCTGGGTCTGATTTTCTTCGCTCATTTAATTGAATCTCACTGGGTTATGTATTTCAACTCTTGCGGCTTATCGGTAGGCTGGCACTCTGCCAGGCCATAATGCCGCCCTTCAGGTCGTATACCTTTTCAAAACCGGCATTGCGCAGCTGTTTACCGGCACCGGCCGACTGGGCGCCTGATCGGCAGGCCACTATGACGGACTTCTGTTTGTACTTGTCCAGCCGCCCCAGCTGGTTCTTCAGGCCGTTCATTGGAATGTTGACGGCATTTATGATGTGGCCTTTAGAGAAATCAGCGATGGGCCGAACATCCACAATCACCGCGTCCTCACGATTGATGAGCTCGGTGGCCTTCTGGGGTGTGATGCCGAATTTGCCGCCGCCCATCCAGAGATTGTGGGCAAGCAATGCCAGGACCAGGCAAAGCGCGGCGAAAAGGAAGATATTATTGGTTACGAACTCTATGTACTGTGTGAACTGTTCCATGGTTTCCGTTCAAGCATGAATTGCAGTGGTAATATTCGCCGCATTTTAACCCACAAGCCCTAGCCAGTCATACGTCCGGTTTTCATGAGATGCACCTGCGCGACAGCAAAAGGGGTCGCGATCGGAAGGCGGACGCGTTGGAGCTACGACCCGCGGTTGGGTCGTGAATTTCCCGGGCGGTGGATCAGATGTGGGAGCAGAACACCTCGCGCATCATGCTGACCAACTGCAGGGTTCGGGAATCACTGACCCGATAGAACACCCGGTTGGCGTCTTTCCTCGAAGCGAGGATTCCCTTGTCGCGAAGTATGGCCAGGTGCTGGGAGATGTTGCTCTGCGAGGTTCCGACATGTTCGACGATATCCTGCACGCTGATCTCTTCGGCTCCGAGTGTGCAGAGTATCTTCAGGCGCAGAGGATGGGACATGGCTTTGAGAGAGCGGGACGCCCGCTCGATGTCCTCGTCGTCGGCGAAGATATTTTCCAGATCGGTGTCGAAGCCCTTGCCCGTATCGAGGACCGGTTGTTTGGTGGTACCGAATTTGTTTTCCATGTTAGAGGCTCTTTATTTAAAGCGAGCTAATAGAATAATAAACTGTTTCTCATTTTAGCAATATTTCAATTTAAATATTGGGGGAAAGACGCTTTGGCCGCCGTTATTGGATTAAAATTTAGCCCAAAGGGTCGCTAACATTCTTATAATAGGGGATGATTAGTGGTCTAATGCTCGTTATTTCAATAAGTTAGCGCCAGTGCTGCAATATGTCTGAGGAAATATCTTCGATTTGATGGGCATACCGCACGCCAAAGCGGCGGTTTCAAACCCTTCCAGGAGGGTGTCGACTGCCCGGTCGGGGTTATTATTGGGCCTGCTGCTGATCTGGGCTGCCCCATTTTGTCAGGGTGCGGCTGACCCTGAAGATCTGGGGCAGAAGGAACATGAGCTGCACCAGCTGAGGGGGCAGATCGAATCCCTGCAAAGTGACCTGGTCGACAGTGAGCTGCGCCATAGTGAGCTGATCGAGGAGCTCAGGGTCACCGAGCGGAGGCTCGGTCAATCCGCCAGGCAGCTGCGTGTGCTCAAAGGAAGATTGGGTCAGCAGAGGGAGAGGTTGGCAGCGCTTCAGGAGCAGCGCCACGCGAAACTAAAGGAACTCGATCTACAGCGAGAGGCGCTGGGCAGGCAACTGCGCGCCGCCTACGCCATGGGTCGGCAGGAACGGATAAAGATACTTTTGAATCAGCAGGATCCCGCGATAATCAGCCGCATGATGGTGTATTACGATTACTTCAACCGTGCTCGAACCAGGCAGATGGAACAGATCAATGATGTGATGGAAGCGCTTGACCGGATGAGTGAAGAGATCGGTCTGGAAGAACAGAGACTCAGAGAGCTCCAGACCCGGGAGCTGAAGGAAACAGAGTCGCTTGCCGAGGTACGGGTTCTCAGGGAGCAGGTACTGACAACGCTTGGCAGCGAAATCCGTAATAAGGATCAGGAGCTGCTGGGTCTGAAGAAAAGCGAAGGTCAGCTGCAGAAATTGATCGAGCAGCTGCAGGATACCTGGATAGATCAGACGCTGGATGCCGAGGTGGCCACACCGTTTGAGACTCGCAAGGGTAAGCTGCACTGGCCTGCGAAAGGCAGGCTGACCGCAAGGTTCGGAACCCGCAAGGCGGGAAACCTGAAATGGGATGGTGTTGTGATTGCGGCTCCGGACGGTATGGAGGTAAAGGCTGTGCACCACGGCCGAGTGGTGTTCGCCGATTGGCTGCAGGGGTTTGGGTTGTTGCTTATCATTGATCACGGCAACGGCTATTTGAGCCTCTACGGCCACAATCAGAGCTTGTTCAAGGATACCGGTGATTGGGTGGAGCAGGGAGAACCCGTGGCGTCGGTGGGAAGAAGCGGCGGAAATACCAACTCGGGTGTCTACTTCAGTATCCGGGACAAAGGCAAGGCTGTAAACCCCAGGTCCTGGTGCCTGCGGGGAAAGGGAAACAAGGTCGGCTATCGGTTTAACAGGAATCCCAAGATTGGATTTGGTTTAGTGGTGAACAACATATGAAACGTCGGCTGGTAATGGTCCTTATATTGGCTGCAGGCATGTCCCTCGCAGCCCTTTCCTCTGTGGCTCAGACGACGGAGCCGCAGAGTCGCAAGAGCCTTCCCATGGAGGATCTTAGAGCATTTGCGGAGATTTTCGGGAGGATCAAGCAGGATTACGTAGAGCCTGTTGATGATCACGAACTGCTGGACTACGCGATTCGCGGGATGCTGTCCGGCCTCGACCCCCACTCGGCGTACCTCAATCCCGAAGAGTTCAGGGAACTTAAAGTGGGTACCAGTGGCGAGTTTGGCGGCCTGGGCATCGAAGTGGGTATGGAGAACGGCTTCATAAAGGTGATTTCGCCGATCGACGATACGCCCGCCCAGCGCGCCGGCGTAAAGGCCGGCGATTTGATCATCCGTCTGGACGGAAATCCGGTCAAGGGCATGAATCTGAATGAGGCCGTGAAGCTGATGCGGGGCAAGCCCGGCGCCGAGCTGCTACTCACCATCGTGCGCGATGGTGAGGACAAACCGTTGGAAATTACGGTTGTAAGAGACGTGATAAAGGTTGCCAGCGTCAAAAGCCGTATGCTGGAGGAGGGTTTCGGTTACCTGCGGATTTCCCACTTCCAGTCCAGGACCAACGAGGACATGCTAAAAGCGATCAGTAAACTGAAACGCAAGTCCGGCGGTCGGCTCAAGGGCCTGGTTCTGGATCTGCGCAATAATCCGGGCGGAGTGCTCAACGGCGCCGTGGCGGTCAGCGATGCCTTCCTGACCGAAGGCCTGATCGTGTACACCCAGGGGCGCCAGGAAAACTCCCGACTCAACTTCACCGCCACGCCGGATGATAGTATTGCCGGCGCACCCATTGTGGTGCTGGTAAATGGCGGCTCTGCATCGGCCTCGGAGATCGTGGCGGGTGCTTTGCAGGACCACAAACGGGCGGTCATCATGGGTGATCAGACCTTTGGCAAGGGGTCGGTCCAAACCATCGTTCCGGTGAACCAGAATGCGGCGGTAAAACTTACGACGGCCCGGTATTTCACGCCGTCGGGTCGATCGATCCAGGCCGAGGGTATCGTGCCCGACATCAAGTTGTCGGATGTGAAGGTGACGGCGGTTGAGGGCTCGGACGCCCTCAGACTGAAAGAGGCGGATCTTTCGGGTCACCTGGAAAACGGCAATGGCGATGGCAAACCCGGGAAAAAGAAAACCGGAAAATCGGGGGAAGATGGGGCGTCCAAGGGCATCCTCGCGCAGGAGGATTACCAGTTGAGCGAGGCGCTGAACCTGCTGAAGGGCCTCCATATCCTGAACAACAGGGGCTGAGCTTGCCGCAGTCCACAATACTGAGCGGAAATGTGAGAGGGCGTCTGATGGCGCTCCTGTTGCTTCTGGGGTGTTGCGGACCCGTGGTTGCGGAGCAGCCCGCGATCACCATCATCATTGATGATATGGGATACAACGAGGCGCTGGGTACGGCTGCCATAAGTCTTCCCGGTGACGTGACCTACTCCTTTCTGCCACACACCCCCCATGCCGAACGCCTTGCGAAACAAGCCCATGCCCTGGGCAAGCAGGTCATGCTGCATCTGCCCATGGACTCGTTCGACGAAACGCCATTGGGTCCGGGGGGGCTATCCCTTCATATGACCGAAACGGATTTCCTGCAGACGCTGAATCAGAGCCTTCAGGCAGTACCTCACGTGGAGGGCATCAACAACCACATGGGCAGCCTCCTGACCCGACACCCCGGGGCGATGGACTGGCTGATGCAGGGTCTCAGGACGCGACAGCCGATATTTTTTGTGGACAGCCGCACCATACCAGGGTCCGTGGCTCAAAGTCTGGCGCGGGAGCGGGGTGTTCCCAATACCCGCCGGGATGTATTCCTGGACAATGACCGCAATCCACAAGCGATCCGGCAGCAGCTGGCGTTGTTGTTGAAAAAGGCCAGAAAGCAGGGTTTCTCGGTGGGTATCGGACACCCTTATCCGGAGACACTGGAGGTGCTGAAGCGTGAGTTGGCGGAACTCGAAGGACAGGGTATCCGGCTGATCAATGCCTCTCAAATGATAGCGTTGCAGAGGAGTCACAGACCATGGCAAGAGCCCTCGTCCCAATCGCCCAAGGTTGCGAAGAACTCGAAGCGGTCACCGTCATCGATCTGTTGCGACGAGCCGGTGTCGAAGTAGTCACCGCCGGTCTGGAACCGGGCCCTGTCACGGCAAGCCGGGGCGTGGTGCTGGTGCCGGACGTGGCACTCGATGCGGTGCTGGAAGATGCCTTCGACATGATCATTCTGCCCGGCGGCGGGCCGGGAGCCGATCGCCTCGATGCGGATACCCGTATCCACGGGATTCTGGAACGCCTGAGTGGGGAGGGTAAGTACACGGCGGCCATCTGTGCCGCGCCGAAGGTCCTGGCGAGCGCAGGTCTTCTGGACGGCTGCCGGGCCACCAGCTACCCTGGTGTCCTGGACGGGATGAATCTCCCCCGGGTGGATGTCGACCTGAAACCGGTGGTCCGGGACGGTAAAGTCATCACTTCCCGGGGACCCGGAACCGCCATGGATTTCGCGCTCGAACTCATCGAACTGCTCGTTGACAGGGCCACGAGGGATGAGGTGGAGACCGGCCTGGTAAGAGAACCCGTATAGATCTCCATGAAAACATGTAACCCGCGTTTCGCTGCGCTCAACGCAGGCTACGGACGCCGATAGGTTCATCAAAGCATTACCATGGGCAAGGAATACGATCGCATCTCCTCCGATATCCAATGTCTCAATGTCAGGAAGCTGCCGGCAACCCTGATATCGAACAGAGGCGCACACTGTATAGTGTGGCAGACCGGGGGATATAAGAAGCACAGGAAGTTTAATCTGGACTTTGTCATCAAGCGGCACAGGCTCAGCTGCACTGACAGGGAGGTGCAGATTTACCAACGCGACTACCTGAGGCTGAAGCAAAGTCTGCAGGACATCATTCCCTCTGCGATCTTTGTCAGAACCCGGGTGGACGGGGAGCCGAATCTGATGGTGCTGGCTCGCACCTATATACCCTGGTTTAATATCGCCAACCCCTCAAATGAGGAAGAGGCGCTGCCCCTGCTGGGTAAGCTGAAAAAAGCGCGCACCCAGCTGGAGAGGTTTGTCTCAGTAGCCAGGGAGTGGCGGGACCGGGAGAGCAAGGTCATAGATCTGTTCGGGATCGACAACCTGGTGTTGGACAAGAACCATCAGATTCGTTACCTGGACAGCTTCGGTGTCTTCTTTCACGAGGACGTACTTCACCTCATCGATGGCGTGGACCCCGAACTTGAAGAGAAGATAGACCTGTCCCTGCAGCGTATGGAGTACCTGAAATACTTGCTGAAAAAGAGCCGTCCCTGATACCGACCGCGTTCGCTCAGGCGGCGCCGCCCCTGCGCAGCAAGCGATCGATGGATACCGTGCCGCCCCCGTACTTGATCAGGTAGAGCAGTGCCACGGCCCACCACATATGAACGCTCCAGGCATCCGGATAGACAAAGATCTGAATCACAGCGGTCATGATCAGCAGGGATAAAGCCGCAAAACGGGTGAACAGGCCCAGTACCAGGAGAATGGGAAAGAAGTGCTCGGCATAGGTGGCCATGTGCGCAGCTATCTGCGGCGGGATCACCGGCAGGGCGTACTCGTGTTCGAACAGGAAGAATGTGGACTGGGAAATGTCCAGAAACCCGCTGACCTTGGAGCGGCCCGAAGACCAGAAGGTATAGGCCACCGACCCGCGCGCCAGTAATGCGATCAGCCAACCCGGTGTCAGTCTTGCGATGCCGTCGAAGATACGTTGCAGGCCGCTGATGATGGCGTTCATTGTGAGTTCTTCCTTATGTACGGGGTTTAACAGGCTCTAAGAGCGCAGAATGTGCCGTCAAAAAGATGGTGCGAGAAAAAAACGGCCAAGTCGAAGGCGCTGTCTGTCTGCAGCGCCAGATTGAAGGCATCCTCTATGCTATCTCCCGTCTGCAGTCTTTGTAGAAACACGAAGGTGCCCTCGCCGACTTCCCTGGTTTCAACCTCCATGCCCGGCCGCACGATTACAATGCGGGAGGGGCCGGAGTCCAGAGAGATCGTCTCTTCAGAGCCGTCTTCCTGGTTGGCCGCCCAGATGCTGAACAGGGGGTAATCGGAGTCGATGCAGTGCATGGAGGGATGAGGCTCCAGGCCGAACCGGGTAAATGTCTCTGCGGATATCGAGGCGACTTCATCCCGGGCCAGCACCTTTGCATCAGACGCGTGATACGCACAGGTCCATCCAAACTCCAGCCTTGCCACATCGGGGAGATAGGGTAGCCGGGACAGCTCCGGTATGGATTCCAGGAAGCTGGGAAAGCGGTCGCCGTATAACAGCAGCGTGCGCGTTGCCGGCGGGTGTTTTCGTACGTAGAGATTCGCCAGCGACCTGAAGGCCTCATCTCCGATCAGGCGCTTAACGGTCGGGTACATATCTGCCAGCGCATCGCCGTTGAGTACGATGAAGTTGTTTCGGTAGACGTTGAACCGCTCCAGGGCCGTGCCGTCATCGAGCAGTTCATCCATCAGATCCCGGGGCGGCGGATCAGAGGTACGCAGAAGGTCGCAAAACGCCTGCTGGAGGTTAGACAGCGACTTCATACTTGCTGCAGGCGGCGGTCAGCACCTGATCCGCGATTATCGATTCCCCGAGCAACTCGGCAAACTCGGGTATATTGCTGTCTCGCTCGATCAATGTGGGAACCGGTCCCAGGGTTTCGATGCAGTTTTTATACAGTTTCCATACCTCATCGCACACCGCAGAGCCGTGGTCGTCAAGACGCAGGGTTCCCCTGCTCATAGCCTGAACCGTATGCCCGGCGAGGTGAATCTCGCCTACCAGATTTGCCGGAATAGCCGACAGGTAAGCCTCGATATCCCAATCGTGATTGCAGCAGGAGACATAAACGTTGTTGATATCCAGCAGCAGTCCGGCGCCGCTGCGTCTGGCCGTCTCCACCAGAAATGCCTGTTCTGTCATTTCACTGTCCCTGAACTGGAGGTAGGTTGACGGGTTCTCTATGAGGATTTTTCTCTGCAGGGCCTCCTGAACCTGGTCGACATGCTCCACTACCTTGTTCAGCGCGTCTTCCGTGTAGCGCAAAGGCAGCAGATCGTGGGTATACCAATCGCGGCCGTGGCTCCATGACAGGTGCTCCGAAACGATGCCCGGCTCGAAACGGTCGACCAGTCCTTTCAGGGCTCCAAGGTGATCCCTGTCCAGGGGCAGATGGCTGCCCAGTGACGTACCCACGCTGTGCAGGGAGATGGGATAGTCACGGCGTATACGCTCCAGGTAACCCAATGGTGGTCCACCCGCACCCATATAGTTCTCCGGGTGAACCTCGAACCATCCGATACTCGGCCTCTGTTCTATGACCGGCTGGTAGTGTTGCGCCTTTAAACTGACCCCGGCCCGCATCGGGACCGGGGCCGCTGCTCGGCAATGAGATGCACTCGGTTCATCCATTGAGTCAGCGCAAAGCCTATTTGGCGGCCAGGCTTCCACCTACGATCTTCTCGCAGGTGCCCTTGACTACCAGCATCCAGGCATTGCCCTGGCCGTCGGCGGTGGAAGACCCGGCACAGCTGGTGCCCGGGCCGGCCTTACAGTCGTTCTTTCCGGCTTGGGCGACGCCGTAGCATTTCTCGGTACTCCCGCTGCCTGCCGCCTGGACACCCGTCAACGGGGCAAGAGCAAGAGCGGCGGTGATGGCGCTCGCAACGATCGCTTTGGTCGCAGTATTATTCATGTATAACTCCTCCAGCAGAATCTGATTCGCAATTAAAACAAGTATTTTTGCCTTTTGGCACATACATAGACCCGGGCAGGCAGCCGATTCATTTCAGGTCATAGAAAAAAATTATGTGCGTGCATTCTTGTGTTGGAGATAGGAGAAACAGGTAGGGCGCGGTAAGTGAGACGAGCCACATCTGTCAGGACAGGTGCGTTATAAGGTATCCATTACGCGCTTCAATCGTGTCTTGACCCTACCGACCATGTCCGTGATGACCGGATTGTCCACCATGCCCAGGGCTACCTCTGGATCCATGAAATCCACTCTCACGCTGCCGTCCTCCAGTTGTCGAACCAGAGCGTTGCAGGGCAGCAGCAGTCCCACGGTAGGCTCGGCGCTTATCGCCTGGTTTGCCAGTAGCGGGTTGCAGGCGCCGAGGATTCGGTAGGGCAGTATCTCCTTGCCCAGTTTTTTCTTGAAGGTTGCCTCAACGTCGATATCGCTGAGTATACCGAAGCCTTCCTTCTGCAATTCCCTTGTCACCAGATCGATGGCACCCTCGAAATCCGTGTCGACGACCTTTCCGAATCCGTACTTGATATCCATTGCTTTAACCTCGTTTTTTCTCATTTGTTTTCAGTTGGATTCTGTGAAGATTCCCTGAGTTTTGTCAGGTTTCCAGACCTACGAGATGCGTGAATCATTATCCGGATCATGGGAAATATGCAACGTACACTAACCGCGAAACCAGTTCCGCAGCAGGATGTAGCCGCCGGTGAGGCCCAGGAAGGCCCCCGTGGTGGTGCTGAGCGTGGCGGGCAGCAGGATGCTCGGCCCGAGGGTGAGGAGCATGGATCCGGAAATCAACATGGCGCCGCCGCTGATAACCGAGGCCGTGTTGCGATGATTCCGCTGCATCTGCCGCTGCAGCTGATCGATCTGGTCGGAGCGAAGTTTCAGCTCCAGGCGCCCTTCGGCCGCATCCATCAGGACCTTGTGTGCCAGGATCGGAATGTCCGCAGCGTGCTCGGTCATCTTTGGCAGATTTTTCCTGAGCTTTCGGCTGAATGCCTTGGGCCCCACCTGCTCCTTCATCCAGCGCTCAATGAAGGGTTTTGCCGTGGTCCACAGGTCGAGCTCGGGATAGAGCTGGCGTCCCAGTCCCTCGATGTAGAGCAGGGTTTTCTGCAACAGCACCAGCTGGGGCTGGACCACCATGTTGAAACGGCGTGCGGTCAGAAACAGGTTCAACAGAAAATGCCCGAAGGAGATCTCGCTCAGGGGTTTGTTGAATATGGGTTCGCAGACCGTGCGGATGGCCGATTCGAACTCATCCACCCGGGTCTCTTTCGGGACCCATTCCGATTCCACGTGCAGTTCCGCGACCCGGTGGTAGTCCCGATTGAAAAATGCCAGCAGGTTTTCCGCCAGGTAGCGCTGATCCTCGGAGGTCAGCGAGCCGACGATACCGAAGTCCACGGCGATATAGCGGCCGCTGGGTTCCACGAAGATATTCCCCGGATGCATGTCCGCATGAAAAAAATTGTCCCGGAACACCTGGGTGAAAAAGATCTCAACACCCTGCTCACCCAACTGCTTCATGCTGATGCCCTGGGCTTTCAGTGCGGCCACGTCACCCACCGGGGTCCCCGTGATGCGCTCCATCACCAGCACGTTCTTGCGAGTGTAGTCCCAGAAGATCTCAGGCACGAAAAGCAGGTCGCTGCCCTCCCAGTTGCGCCTCAGCTGGGCGGCGTTGGCCGCTTCCCGCTGCAGATCCAGTTCGTCCAGGATCGTCTTTTCGTAGTCTCTGATCACCTCCAGGGGACGCAGTCGCCTGCCGTCCTTCCAGTAGCGGTCTGCCAGACCTGCGATGATGTAAAGCAGTGCCATGTCGCGGCGAATTATGTTCTCGATATCCGGTCGCAACACCTTCACGACGATCTGCCTGCCGTTTTTCAGTCGGGCGCTGTGGACCTGGGCAATGGAGGCAGAGGCCAGGGGCACCTCATCGAATTCATCCAGTACTTCCTCAATAGAATGGCCGTAGGCGTTTTCTATGAGCTGCCGGGCCTTGGTGCCGGGAAAGGGGGGTACCTTGTCCTGCAGCAGCGCCAGTTCGTCGGCGATGTCTTTGGGAAGCAGGTCGCGGCGGGTGGAGAGTATCTGGCCGAACTTGACGAATATGGGCCCCAGGTCCTCCAGGGCGTGCCGCATTCTGACCGGATAGGCGGGGAGCTTGTTGCGCCTCAGCCAGTAGAGCGGGGAGAGGTACAGCATGAACCGCAGGGGCCGGAACAGGTGGGTGGCCAGGATCACCTCGTCGAGCCCGTGACGCAGCAGCACCCAGTTTATATACATCAGGCGCAGGCCGTCCGCGGGTCGAATCACCTGGTTTTCCCCGGGCTGCCGTTTTGCCCGGCCAGGTGACCGCGCAATCGCTCCATCCTGGCTTCGAGCCTGTCCGTGTCCTCTCTCAGGGTATCCACCTCGGTGAGGAATCCTTCGATCTCCCGCCTGACCGGCAGCAGGCCTGATTCCTCCTGCAGGTATTCCTTGAGGTCCAGTTTGAGGGTGTTCAGGGTGCTTCTTCCCCAGCGGCTGGTCCCGCGAACGGCGTTGCCGATCTCGTGGGCAATGATGTCGCCACTGAAGCGGGAGAGCTGTTCCTCCCAGTCTATGTCTATGGCCACCAGGATTTTACCCAGCCGATGGGCAAGGTCGGTGTCACCGGTGATCTCGACGTCACCGGAGAATATCCGGTCTGTCTTGGTGCGTTGTTCGCTCATTGCGGCCAACGCCAGCGGCGTACCCCGCAGCGTGCAGTCCGGATCCCCTTCGTAGAAGGAGAGAATCTGCAGGCGATTTTGGCCGGGGATCAGGTAGAGCTTCTGGCCGAGACCCTGGAGCTCAAAGGCGATCACCCGGCCATGAAGCTCGCGCATCTGTTCCCGGGCCTGGGGATCCATATCCAGGTAACCGTTTACGGTCTGTTCCAGGCTGGCGATGATGAGTGTGGATATACTCATGGATCTATCGGCCTAGAACTTGAATCCACGGTGAATAGCCACGATGCCGCCGGTCAGATTGTGATAGCCGCACTGTTCCAGCCCGGCCTGTTCCATCATCTCCTTGAGTGTCTCCTGATTGGGATGCATGCGGATGGACTCGGCAAGGTAGCGGTAACTGTCTGCGTCGTTCGCCACGATCCTACCCATCAGGGGCAGCAGCCGGAACGAATAGAGGTCATAGGCGGCTTTCAGGGGTGCTCCGTTTGCGTGGGAGAATTCCAAAACCAGGACCCTGCCACCGGGTTTTAGCACCCTGCGCATCTCTTCGAGGGCGTGCTGCTTGTCGGTGACGTTGCGCAGACCGAATGCGATGGTCACACAGTCGAAGCTGTTGTCCGGAAAAGGAATCTGTTCCGCATTGACCTGGGCATACTCGATGTTGCCCACCAACCCTTCGTCAACCATGCGGTTTCGGCCCTGCTCCAGCATCGCGTTGTTGATGTCGGTCATGACCACAAGCCCGTCGGGCCCCACCAGATCTGCCAGGCGGGCCGCAAGATCACCGGTACCCGACGCCAGATCCAATACCTTGCTTCCCCTGCGGACACCGGTCAGCTCTATGGCCATTCGCTTCCAGAGGCGGTGAATACCGAACGACATCAGATCGTTCATCAGGTCATAGCGGGACGCCACCGAATCGAAGACCTGCCGCACCCGCCCGGCCTTCTCTCCGGCCTTGAGATTCTCGAAGCCGAAATGGGTGGTGCCTTTTTCCGTCATGATGCCTTTTCCCAACGATGAAACAGTGCCGGCCGCAGGGCCCGGTCAACAGTCTCCTAGGGCAATTCTATTGCCGGGCGGCCGTAAAAGCCAATTGCGGCAACGGGGAAAGATAGCCCGGCGATGAGTTCAGGAGACTGATTCCCTGCGTTTGTGTCCGGCGGCTTCCAGGCGGGTCAGGTAGTCCTTCCAGTAGGCCTCATGGTTGATGCCCAGGTCGTACAGGGTGTCCCAGGAATAGATGCCGGTATTGTGGCCGTCGTCGAAGTGGAGACACACCGCATAGTTGCCTACGGGGTCGATGTGCCCGATGTTGACCTCTTCCTTTTCCAGCTGAAGCACCGCCTGACCGGGCCCGTGCCCCTGAACCTCCGCCGAGGGTGAGAACACTCGCAGGTACTCGCAGGGCAGATTGAAGTGGGCTCCGTCGTCGAAGGTGATCTCCAGCACCCGGGACTGGCGGTGCAGGTTCAATTCGGTGGGCATATGTTGGGACATCTTGATGCTCCTTAGTGTATTCGACCGGTATCCGCTGTCGCTTCCGGGTCTATAAAATGAATCTGCTCAGGTCATCGTCGGAGGCGAATTCAGAGAGATTATTCTCCACATAGGTGGCATCTACGGTCACGCTGGAGCCGGGTACCTCGGTCGCGGTGAATGAGATGCCTTCAAGGAGCCGCTCCAGCACCGTGTGCAGCCGCCTGGCGCCGATATTCTCTGTGCGTTCATTGACCTGCCAGGAGATCTCGGCGATACGCTTGATGCCGTCTTCGGTGAACTCGAGATTGACGCCTTCGGTCTTCAACAGTGCCTTGTATTGATCCGTGAGGGAGGCATCCGGCTCGGTGAGGATGCGGATGAAGTCCTCACTGTTCAGTGCGTCCAGTTCCACCCGGATGGGCAGCCGCCCCTGCAGTTCCGGGATCAGGTCAGAAGGCTTGGACAGGTGAAAGGCACCGGAGGCGATGAACAGGATGTGGTCGGTTTTTATCATGCCCTGTTTGGTGGAGACGGTGCAGCCCTCCACCAAAGGCAACAGATCGCGCTGGACCCCTTCCCGCGAGACGTCCGGTCCGCCGTACTCCGAGCGGCTGGCCACCTTGTCGAGTTCGTCCAGGAACACGATGCCGTGCTGCTCCACCATCTCGAGGGCGTGCATTTTCAGATCCTCATCGTTGACGCGCTTGGCCGCCTCCTCGTCGCGCAGAATATTCAGGGCGTCCTTGATGCGCATCTTCCTTTTCCGGGTGCGATCCCCACCCATGTTCTGGAACAGACCCTGAAGCTGGTTGGTCATCTCCTCCATACCCGGCGGGGCCATGATCTCCACCCCCATCACGGCGCTGGACACCTCCACTTCTATCTCTTTGTCGTCAAGCTCACCGTTGCGGATCTTTATCCTGAACTTGTCCCGGGTGCCGGAGTCGTCCCGCTGGGGGCTGCTGTCGCTCTCCCAGTTGGTTACCTTGGGCCTTGGGAGCAGCGCATCCAGGACCCGCTCTTCGGCGGCATCCGCTGCCTTGTCCTGTACCTTTGCCATCGCCGCTTCGCGCACCATTTTCATGGCCGAGTCCGCCAGATCCCGAATGATGGAGTCGACGTCCCGTCCGACGTAGCCCACCTCGGTAAATTTGGTCGCTTCCACCTTGATGAACGGGGCGTTGGCAAGTCTGGCCAGGCGCCGGGCTATCTCGGTCTTTCCCACACCGGTGGGGCCGATCATCAGGATATTTTTCGGCGTGATCTCGTTGCGCAGTTCCCCGGAGACCTGGGAACGCCGCCAGCGATTGCGCAGGGCGATGGCCACGGAACGCTTGGCCGCAGACTGTCCTATGATGTGCTTGTCCAGCTCCCGGACGATTTCCTGTGGTGTAATTTCTGACATGTTGGTTAATGCTCTCAGTTGTCGGTGCCGAGCTCTTCGATGACCAGGTTGTGATTGGTGTAGACGCAGATATCCGCGGCGATGGACAGGCCCTTTTCCACGATCTCCCGCGCATCCATATCGGTGTTTTGCAGCAGCGCCCTCGCTGCCGCCAGGGCGTAGGGACCGCCCGATCCTATGGCCATCAGGCTCTCCTCGGGCTCGACCACGTCTCCGGTACCCGTGATGGTCAGGGACGCGGTCTCGTCGGCCACCACCAGCAGGGCTTCCAGGCGGCGCAGCATGCGGTCGGTACGCCAGTCCTTGGCCAGTTCCACTGCGGCCCGGGTGAGATGGCCATGGTGTTTTTCGAGCTTTGCCTCGAATCGCTCGAACAGGGTGAAGGCATCGGCCGTTGCGCCGGCAAAACCGGCCAGTACCCGATCCTTGTAGAGGCGCCGCACTTTCCGGGCATTGCCCTTCATCACGATGTTGCCCATGGATACCTGACCGTCACCCCCAATTACGACCTTTCCACCCCGGCGTACCGAGAGAATTGTCGTGCCTCTGATTGGCTCCATACTGTTGACCTCTGTAGCCCGGAAACCCCCTATTCTAACCTGAATCCATCCCGGGTGACGGTATGCCCTCGTGGGGCGGCCGTCATTATCTGGAATCCCTGAAGTTGGGGAGGATTAAGGGGATTGCAAGTGGTGTCCCCGACGCCGGCAAGTGTGGAGGTGCCCTAAAAGGCATATAATTAAGGTGGTTGAGCTGTATTTGTCATTCTTATGAAAGTCTCAATGAAGTTTCTTGCCTGGTTGCTCTCAAGCCTGCTCTGTTTGATACCCGTATGGGCCACGGCAATGGCGGGCTCCGATCAGTATCCGCTTACGGTTGCGGCTCTGCATGAGCGTTATGCCGATGAAGTGACAGCCCACCGAAAATATGGGGCCTTTGCCGGGCAGGCCCATGAGGAGGGCTACCCGGCCATCGCCCACCTGTTCCGGGCGTTGGCGGCCTCGGAAGCGGTGCATGCAGCAAACTTTGGCAGACTGCTCAGGGAACTGGGTGAGGTACCGGCGACACCGGTGGCGGAAATCGAAATCAAGAGCACCCGTGAGAACCTGCAGCAGGCCGCCACCGTGGAAGCCGAGGAGATCGACCGGGAGTATCCGGCTATTTTGGGTCGGATCGATTCTGAGCGGCACGAAGAGGCGATTCGCTTCATCAACTATGCCTGGAAGGCGGAACAACAGCACCGCGACCTGATCCTGAAAATCAAGAAAGCGGCCAGCTGGTACTTTGGCATGCTGGCAAGCAAGATCGAGGGAAGCCCCACCCGTTACTACGTGTGTCAGATCTGCGGCTCCACCGTCAATGAACTGCCGGGGAGCCAATGCCCTATCTGTGATCATCCTCCGGATCAATATCGCGAAGTGCCTAGATTTGACAACAGTCCCGCGGGATCCGCGCCGCACCCGGGATCAGGCTGAGGCAGGAAACCTGACGTTTTCTCTAATCGGGATATTCATCATAGCGGTGTCTCATCTGCAGCCTGCATTTGCTGATCATGTGGGCAGATTACCGTTGTAGGGCCGAATTCATTCGGCCAACAGTTGGTTGATTCAATTCAAGCATCGGTCGAATGAATTCGACCCTACGGTTCTGTCGACAGATGGAACGGGTTTCAATCGAAAATGTTGATATATCCACTCAATGCAGGAGAAGAGCCCATTTTTTGATGGGATACAGGCGGTCTTGGAAAAACGGATTAAGGCTTTTTCTTTGCCCTCGGATGGGCGGCGTCGTAGACGCGGGCGAGGTGCTGGAAATCGAGGTGGGTATAAATCTGAGTGGTGCTGATGTCGGCGTGTCCCAACAGTTCCTGCACGGCACGCAGGTCGCCGGAGGATTCCAGAAGATGACTGGCGAATGAGTGGCGCAGGAGATGGGGGTGAAGATGGTGAGAAGCTCCCTGTCTGACGGCCCACAGCTTCATTCGTGCCTGCACGGTTCGGGGATGAATGCGCCCGCCGCGCCGGCTGACGAACAACGCCGGTTCATCGGCGGCGGCAACGGTCTCTCTCACATCGAGCCAATGACTGAGTGCCTGGATCGCTTTGCGTCCTACGGGCACTCGGCGGGTCTTGTCACCCTTTCCCGTCACTTCCAGTGTACCCGGTTCACCGGTTACATCCCGGCAGTCCAGGGATACCAGCTCCGCAAGGCGCAGGCCGCTGGAGTAAAAAAGCTCCATCATGGCATGGTCTCTCAGTTCCAGGGGGTCCTCACCGGGCGGCGTGTCGAGCAGCCGGCTGAGTTGGTCCGCGTCCATGGTGGGGGGCAGGTGGCGCTGTACCTTGGGCGGCCGGATGCCCTGAACAGGATTTGAGTCCACCTCCCCTTCCCTCAGCAGATAGTTGAACAGACTTCGGAGTGAGGAGAGCTCCCGCTGTATGCTTTTGCCCTGTATGCCTCCGCGATGCCGCTGAGCGGCATAGAACCGGATCCGGTGTGAATCGAGCTGGACCCAGGTCTCTATCTGCTGACCCGTGCACCAGGCACGGATACGTTCCAGGTCTCTTGAGTAGTTGCTCAGGGTGTGGGGCGACAGGCGCCGCTCGTGGCGCAGGTGGTCCAGGAAACGGTTCAGCCAGTGTTGCATGGGCTGGTTGCCACTTTGGGTACGCTATGTGCCCGGTTCCGATACCACTTCCAGGGTCTTGCTGACGATCTCACCAAGGCGGGTCAGATAATCCGTGCCCATACTGGAGTGGAAGCGATTGGGATTGTGGCTGCCGAAAGCAAGCAGTCCCAGAAGCCCCTGGCCGCCGATGGGTATTAGCGCCGTGGACCGTATATCTTCGGCCTGGGGACCGAACAGAAAGCTCAGCTGGTCTTCGGCAAGCCGGCCACATCTCGGATTGCCCCCGTCCAGGAATTCGCGAAAGCCGTTCAACTGGGGATTGGTCTCCCGATCCGATTCAGCGGCGGTGAAAAGGTGCAGCTCAACGGCCTCTGCTTCAAAATCGTCGTGCAGCTTGTCCTGAAGCACGTCTACCACTTCATCGAAATTGACCGCGTCGATCAGGGTCAGGGTGAGATCATGCAGGCGCCTGTTCAGCTCCGTGTTTTCCCTGGCAATGATGATCAGCTCCTCGAGCTGCTGCTGATACTTCTGGGCCTCTTCACGCAGGGTTTTGACCTGGCGCTCAATCAGGGACACCGCCTTTCCTGATTGGTGAGGCAACTCCAGTTCTACCAGTACCTCTGGATGACGATCGAAGAATTCGGGATGAGCCTTCAGGTGTTCGGCGACCGTCTGGTCCATACTCCCGTCTGGTCCAGATTGTGAAATCATATCTCTATCTTCCCCTCGTAAACGGAAATTGCGGGACCCTGCATCCAAACCGGCTCGTCCGCATTCTGCCACTTTACCATAAGATCCCCTCCGGGAAGACCGACCTGTACCTGCGGTCCCAACAGGCCCTGAATTCTACCAGCCACTACAGCCGCGCAGGCCCCGCTGCCGCAGGCGAGGGTTTCGCCCGTGCCCCTTTCGAAAACCCGCAGGCGAATCCGGGAACTGGAACAGATTTCCATGAAGCCGACATTGACGCGCCGGGGGAATCGCGGATGACGTTCCATCAATGGACCGAGGGTTGCGACAGGGGCTGAATCAACCGAGGGGACGATCAGTACCGCGTGGGGGTTGCCCATGGATACAGCGCCGATACGGATTGTCTCCCCCTCCACTTCAATGGGATAGGCGGTATCGCGATGCCCGGCCTCGAATGGGATCAAATCGGGCTCCAGCACAGGTACGCCCATATTGACTCTCACCTCACCGTCGGGTTCCATAAAAAGTCTTATACGCCCGGCGCGGGTGCCCACGTCTATCGTCTGCTTATCGGTCAGGCCCTGATCCCTGACAAACTTTGCAAAACAACGGGCCCCGTTGCCGCACTGTTCGACCTCCGAGCCATCGGCATTGAAGATCCGATAATGGAAGTCTGTACCTTGTTCTCTGGCCGGCTCGATAAGCAGGATCTGGTCGCAGCCGATGCCGAACTGGCGGTTTGCGATGTGTCTGCACTGCTCAGCGCTCAGTTGCACCGTTTGATCGATGGCGTTGAAAACCACGAAGTCGTTTCCCAGGCCATGCATTTTGGTGAATTGGAGCATCATTTCAGTACGCCGTCACTATCACATTGACGGAGCAACAGTGCTTCGATCAATGTGGCATGTGCCGGATTCGGGTTGCGTATCAGAGGTTCAGCAGAGGTATATCTCACCGCAGTATTCCCCTGGAGTTGATTAGAAAGTTTTCACTGGCCCTGCTGATAGCTTGTTGAAAAATGAACAGGTCCCCGTTCTTTGGAACGAGATGATTTGCGCTGCGCCTTCGGCTCATCTGATTGTCGCAGTTCACCAGGTGCATCTCCAGATCGGGCCAGTAGGTTGACTCAATATCCGACATGGAAAAGGGGATTGTCAGATTGCCCAGAAAAAGCAGATCCGCATCGTACTCACGGCACAGGCTGCTGTAAACCTCGTCGCCTCCCCTTCTCAGGGCGCTATCCATTCCCTTGGCGTTTTCATGGCGTACATCCAGGTCGCCTGAAAAAACGATATCAGCCTGCCGTGCAAGTTCGTCTCCGAGTTTCTTCGTGTAACTCTTTATCGTGTCCGATGTCATGCCCGCCTTTTGACTGGTTTCCGCCCTTACGAATACCAGCAGCAGAGGTTTTGCAGCGGGCTTGGGCGGTTCCTTCACCGTCAGCGTTTTCTCAGGACGGGGTGCCGGCGGTTTGCTCACAGAGGTAATGGTATTTGGTCTGGTGGTTTTGGCAGGTGTCTTGACCCGGTTCTGGCTTTGCCCGGTGGATATCCTGGTTTGTGCCAGTTTTTCCGGTGTTGTTACCTTCTTCCCGGCGGGCACTTTTTCCAGCGCGACTGCATCAATTCGGGGAGGTGGCACCTGTTCGATTTGAGGCGCTGATGTTTGTTTACGGGGTTCCGGGGCCGGGGGTGCCTGTTCGTTCTCAGTCACGGGTTGGGATTGACCGCCGCCCTTCTTTTGCATAATCCCGGAAACCACGGCAATCGCATCTGAATCTTCCGGGTCCTGGGGCTGGGGAATGAACTTGGGGGCCATCATCATTACCACACCGAGAATGATCAGTAGCAGAGACGGGTTGCTGACATCGATCTTGATGCCGAATGCCTCGAACCGGTTGCTTCCCTTTTTACTCGGGTCTGACGACGATCTTCCGGTGATGAACACGTACAGGCCCACAAAGGTGATCACCAGCCCAATCCAGAAAAGCAGTGTGTCCAGTGGCAATGGCATCCGAATCCTCCATGGGGTTAAGCGGCACCTGAGATGCACCAGGCCAGATCATAACAGCCGCACAACCTCTTGCATGACCGTTCCGTTCCTGCTTGTGCATAATATGCCTTCTATGCTTCAGATTCGTCGGTTTTAACGATAGCATCAGATTATAGTCTGTGACTCAAAGACAACGGTATCCGTGTGGGAGGGATAATGAACAGCCTGACAGCGATCGGTCCTCTGCTGGCGGCATCATTGCTGCTGCTGTGGGAGTGCAGCAGCGCCCCAACTGATGACGGGCGGGATTCTTCGGCAAAGGATGACAGGCAGCGGCAGGAAGTGGTGGACAATGCCACTGCCCTGATAGGAACCCCTTATCGTTATGGTGGCGCTAATCCGGACCGGGGGTTTGACTGCAGCGGATTGGTTCACTACGTATATCTACAGGCCGGCCGGAAGGTACCCAGGACCGTGTCACAGCAGAAAAAGTACGCCAGGCCGATCAAGTTGTCCCAAGTGCGCCCCGGTGACCTGTTGTTCTTCGATACACGGGTCGACGGTGGCCATATCGGCATTTACCTAGGTGATGGGCGATTTGTCCATGCCCCTTCCACGGGAGGCAGCGTCCGGATCGATCATCTGAACGACGCCTATTGGAGAAACCGGGTGCGCGGAGCCGGCGGGGTGCACTAGCCGAGACCCGGTCAGCTACTCCGCCTTGGCATGTTCGCTTTTCTCTGGTTCAGGCTCGGGAAGATAGAGATCCCCTTTTTGTCCGCAGGCGCTTAACGCTGCCATCAGTGCCAGGGCTGTGGCGAGCTTACGGACAAGCATCCTCTGTCGGCTGTACATGGTCGTTGCTCACGTTCCTTGACGGTGGGTCGACGCTCAAGTATATCGGAACCGAAGATGGATTTTTAGGCAGTGCGCTGAATTGTCATCTCCTTGTTCAGAAGTTCCTCCAGCATGTATTTGAGATTAAACAGTTCGGCAGTGGAATAGGGGTCTCCCCCCGGAACACCCGAAAGATCCAGACCGGTGAGATAGATTGGATAGGACTGGTGGTCTTTTCGCTGGGAGAGAATATACTCGGCCGCGAATTTGAAAAGATTTCTGCCGTATTCCATGGAGCCAAACTCACGGTTGCCGCAGATCAGCAGATAGGGTGTCTGGTCGATATCCAGGCTTTCACCGATCAGACGCACTTCCAGGTAGTTGTCAGGAAGCTGCCGTCTGGGGGGCGTCAAGGGCTCCGGGCAAAAGCGGCCCCGGTGATCCCGTGAAAGCTTATAGAATTCCGGTGCATCCAACAGCAGGCGATGTGTCGGATCACCAGCCAGGAGACTGCGGGTAAGGCGGATTCCATGGATAAACCGCTGCAGCTGCAACAGCAGATATTGTTCGTTCACCGCCCCCAATCGCTGGTGAAACAGTGTCCCCTGCTCGTCAAGCACATAGAGCAGTGTCTGGCCCCGGTACGGGTGGAGGAATACCTGAATGATATCCGGCTGGTTGATTTCGTAGATAGTCGGCAGGGAAGAGTCCTGCAATGCCATGGGATCAATAGTCAGCCCCCGGAACTCCCGCTGGGGTTCACCCAGAAGTTGGAAAAGATTCTCCTCCAATACCAGGGGGTCATGAACGAAGGCGTCCTGTTCCTGATGTATGACGTAATGGATGTTGTCCGCCTGTAACAGATAGCGGCTTTTCAATCCTTTACCCTCGTCTCCGAAACTGTGGCAGACATTGTTGAAAAGCATCTCCACCCTGCGTGCTATTCCGTACGAACGCACAGAAGAAAAGCTGTGGGCCGTTACTTCCGGTGGCGGCACTTCAGAATTCGTGAGCAATACCAGACGCAGGTAGTCGCAAAGGGCATCCAGCAGGCCGCTGGTCCCTTCCCGGATCAGTACCACGGTTTCCCCCCAACTTGTGGTGATCAACTGCTCAAGCTTCCCCACCAGGCTCGTGTGAAACGCGCCAAAGCTCAGAGGGTCGCTTCGATTGCTGGTTATCTGCTTTCCCAGGCTGGAAAGGCGGGACACGGGATCGACGCCGGTGTTGACGAACAGCGTGCAGGCTGTCGCATGGGCCGGGGTGGCGAGCTGATGTAACGGGATGTCAGTCTGTCCCCTGCTTGGATATAGATTGCGCAGGACACCCAGGATGGACTTCAGTTCATTCTTGTGTACGGGACAGTCCTCCGGGTACAGGTACATGATGCTGCTGCGGTCCAGCACCTGGTTGAAATGACACCAGGCCAGCATCTCGACCAGTCCCAGAGTGTACTTGACGGGTGTCGTTTCGCCGGCCAGGTCGTCGTCGTCGATGTCGCCCATGTAAAGACGCCAGCCGGGCTCCCCGCCGGAGGGTAGGGTGACATGTAACGAGGCCCGTTCTGTTACCAGATCCCCGGATATACCCGGATTGACGATGTCGATTTTTCCGGGGCGTTTCTCCATGGCCGTGTACAACTTACGCCCCAGAAGCCTGAGTTCCTCCGAACTGATCTGACTGCGGCCTGCATAGGTGCGGGCGAAATCCATCAGCAGCCGGTAGCTGCGGGTCAACTCCTGCACCAGGGTATTGCGTTCTTCGAAAACCCGGTCAATCGGCCAGCGGTTCCTGGTATCCAGGACGGTCAGCTCCCTGACCCCCCAGCCCCATTCCCGGGTCAGGTCTTTGAGCAGAAGCCGTTGCCAGCGCTCCCGCTTGCCGGTGTAGTTTCGAGTGAGGGGCTGATCCACCTTGAAATAGAAACAACGCCTTGCCAGTTCCAGCCGTTTTTGCTCCTTTCGGCTGATCAGATAATGTTCGACCCTGCGGTACATCATCACGTAGGGATCCAGATCCGTCATGTCCACATTGCCGGCATAGATGGCGGCTTTTGATTCCTGGCAGAGCCAGCGGATATGGGGATAATCCTGGGCATATGCCTCGATCAGCAACAGCTTGAGAATGGTCTTGTAGGGAGAGCTGATGCCCTTGAAAAGCTGCCAGTGGGCGGCGCCGAAGAACTCTTCGATAGGCAGTTGCTCGAGCCCGCCAAAATCGATGCAGTCAAGCGGGTTCACAAAGCGCTTGTGCAGGAGCATCCCGGCGAACTCGCTGTAGTTGGCCTCTTCTTCCGGCGGTACAAGCCACCACAAGGGATAGAGACCTGCCAGTAAAACACCGGTGCGATAGAACTCTTCCAACAACAGCCCAACCTGGGTGCTACCGCTGCTTTCACGGGAGAGCGCATCCCGCTCGCCCCGGCGGAAGGCTTCCGCATCGATCATGAAAACGTGGAGCTCCAGGCCGAAATCCTGGGCCCATTTCTCGATCTTGGCAGCCTTTGCGCCAAGTGCCTTCAGGGGGGCTGGGGTGAGCTTGGGATCCCGGCAGAGCCAAAGGTCGAAGTCACTGCCGGAAGTCTGAGCGATGCTGCCGGTACTGCCCATCAGATACAGGGCCTGTATCGGATAACGCCGTTTTGCCCGCTTCTTGTACGCGAAGCTTCGGCTGAGCTTCCTGGCCACTCTCAACAGGTTTTTGCCGGGTGTGAAATCAGGAATACCGGCGGGTGTGTTGCTCCCGACAAACCCAGGCAGCGTCGGGTGGTTAATGTGAAACAGCAGGGGGAGCAGCGTGATGAGGTCGCGTTGAAAGGGCAGCAGTTCACCCTCAATGCGACGCAGCCGTTCCCGATGAACGGCCGCAAATCTCCGGCGAATCTTGAGGAGCTCCTTGCGTCCGATACCGTCCTTGTAACCTACCGCATCGGCCATTTATCTCATCTTTGATCAGTGGTTCAGGGCCGCGAGAGGCTACTGCTCCGGCAGTGAGCCGGCATTGAGTATCTTGACGGCCTGCTCCATCAATGACCTTGGGTCGTTGCCCTTCTGCCATTCGGCAATCCCGTAACGCAAGGCCAATTGCCGTCCGGCACCGGCTCCGGATGGCAGGTTTTCGGAGAACCAGTCTTGTATGTTGCCGAGCATCTCGATGCCGTCCTGTGCTTTGGTCTCGGGCAGAATGATAAAGAAATGGCTGTGATCCCAACGGGCAATCAGGTCCGCCCAGCGCAGCCTGTCGCGCAGGCACTGGCTGGTTGCCAGGATGATCTCATCACTGAACTCGGTGTCGGGATCTGCCGTGTCCTGGAGTTTTATGACGGCGAGACTGAGCGGATTCTGGTAGCGTCTCGAGCGGGTCACCTGTGCGCTGAGCGCCTGGTTCAGAGCCCGCTGATTTGCCAGGCCGGTCAGTTCGTCGGTGATGGCAAGTTCTTCCATCTGTTGACTCAGACGCAGGTTTTCCTGTCGTAGCTGCATGGTTTCCGTTACATCTTCGAAAAATCGTATCAAGCTGCCGTCATCTCCCTGCAAGGGGTTAGTGCAGCGCAGCCAGCTCTCCCTGCTCAAGCCTGGACCGGTGAGATGTATCACGCCCTCACCCTTGAGCAGGCTGCGGCAAACCGGCAGGGGAAGGTTATCCCGTGTGTGACCCAACAACTGGTCTGCAGAAAGTCCCAGCATCTTTTCAAGGGCAGGGTTCAGCTGTTTGATGACTCCGGAATCATCCTGTACCAGGATACCGCTGGGGCATTGCATCAGGCATTCATCCATAAGTTCGTTGTTTTCGCTCAAGATTGGCTCCTCGTTCAATCAGTTGCGTTTTAGGAAGCTGTCGGACTTAATACTGTTCGCCCCCAGGGATTTTCGCTTCAAACGGATAAGTCCGACAGCTTTCTAGGGTACGCTTTTTTCAGCGGCCTGAATCGATTAAATCTTTAGACAAATGGGGCATGGATGGCTATTTTTAACCCCAGTGCAAAACCGGTTCTGGAAGATGACCTCAATCATTCTGGTGGAAAATAGAGATTACGAGCCCGGCCGCCCCCTCTGGCAGCGGGTTCCCACCCGTGATGCGGAGGGCAGATACCTCAGTGATTTCATGATGTTGATTCCCAAGCTCGGTCGTTGGCCTGAGGTACGCAGGGCCCAGGTCTTCGGGGAACTGGAGCGGGTGCTCGCGGAATTCGAGGAAGTAGTGGTCTTCGCGGATCTCAACCTGAAGCTGAATCTGTTGTGGGTCAGCATGCGACAGAGTCCTTCCGGTTGTCTGGGACTCGCCACTGCGATCAAGGAGAGGATTCCGGAAGCCGTGCTGGTGGCAAGCCAGGCCGAGGCCATGGCGGGAATGGCAGGCGCTTCGGGACGCAGTGCTCGGGGATGGGGCAAACTTGTCGCACTGATTCCGTCGAAAGCGCCCGGCCGAGGGTGATGATCAGTCCTCTTTCCCGTATTCAGAGGCCCGTCTGGCATCACCATAGACCCGTTCGACCGGATATCGCTTCTCATTGATCAGGATCTTGCGGTTGGTTGCATCCAGGAGATCTATGTCCAGGCGTTCCGCCATGCGTACCAGGTAGATCAGGATATCCGCCATCTCCAGGGTTACCTCCTCCTGCTTATCGGCCGGAAGATGAAAACTCTGTTTCTCGGAAAGCCACTGGAAATGCTCCACCAGTTCCGCGCACTCGGCGATCAGGGCCATGGACAGATTCTTGGGTGAATGAAACTGCTCCCAGTCCCGGGCCCTCGCGAAATCCCGCAAGCGGTGGCTGAGTGATTCCAGGCTGTCTTCAGTCATCGTCCAGATTTCGGCGCGCTTTTTCGATGGCATATCTGACCTGCTCAGGGGCCGTGCCGCCAATATGGTTGCGGGCGCGTACGGACCCCTCCAGGGTGAGCACCTCGAACACGTCGGCTTCGACCTTTTCGGAAAACCCCCGCAGCTGACCCAGGGAGAGATCGGAGAGGTCGCAGCCTTCCTCCACGCACAGGGCGACCGCGCGGCCCACCGCCTCATGGGCGTCGCGGAAGGGCGTTCCCCGGCGGACCAGGTAATCGGCCAGGTCGGTGGCAGTAGCGAAACCCCGGGTGGCGGCCGAGCGCATGTTTTCCCGGTTGCAGCTGATGGCGGGGATCATATCGGCGAAGACTTTCAATGAACCCTTTATGTTGTCCACGGTATCGAACAGGGGCTCCTTGTCTTCCTGATTGTCCTTGTTGTAGGCCAGGGGCTGACCTTTCATCAGGGTCAGCAGGGCCATCAAATGCCCGAAGATGCGTCCGCTTTTGCCCCGGATCAGCTCCGGTACGTCCGGATTTTTCTTCTGGGGCATGATGGAGGAGCCGGTGCAGAAGCTGTCCGACAGCTCAATGAATGCGAACTGCGCCGAAGACCAGATGATGAGTTCTTCGGACATGCGCGAAAGATGCATCATGATCAGGGCGGCGGCGGCGGTAAACTCGATGGCGAAATCCCGGTCCGACACCGAGTCGAGGGAATTGTCCCCGGGGCGTTCGAATCCAAGCAGATCCGCCGTGTATTGGCGGTCTATAGGATAGGTTGTGCCTGCCAGGGCGGCCGCCCCGAGGGGCAGGATGTTGACGCGCTTGTTGCAGTCTGCGAGCCGTTGCCGGTCCCGCTCCAGCATCTCGAACCAGGCCATCATGTGATGACCGAATGTAATCGGCTGGGCTGTCTGCAGGTGTGTGAAACCCGGGAGGATGGTATCGGCCTCCTGCTCTGCAATATCCAGCAGCCCCTGTTGCAGCTTTTCAATGGCGGTGCGAATCAGGTCGATCTCGTCTCGCAGCCAAAGGCGGATGTCCGTGGCCACCTGGTCGTTGCGGGAGCGGCCCGTGTGCAGCCGCTTGCCGGCATCTCCGATTTCGGCAGTGAGGGCGGACTCGATGTTCATGTGCACGTCTTCGAGCTCCGTCGACCAGCTGAAATCACCGGATTCGATGCGCTCCCTGATATGCTCCAGCCCCGATATGATACTGTCGCATTCGTCTTGTGTGAGGATGCCGCAGTGCGCAAGCATGCTGGCATGGGCGATGGAACCCTGAATATCGTAGCGGTAGAGCCGGCGGTCGAAATCAACGGAAGCGGTAAAGGCCTCCACAAAAGCGTCCGTGGGTTCATTGAAGCGGCCCGACCAAAGTTTGGTTTCACTCATTTACTGCGGTTCCCGCTGAAGCGACCAGTTAACGAAAAACGGATAGCATCCGATACCAGATAGACTGGGATTGTAACAGGAATACGGGAGACCACAGAGGCGGATGGGCAGATGTCTGACATGACTAAAGGCTCGGAGGGAAGACGGGGTAAGATCTGCTTCCTGCCCAGTTTCTGCAGTATTCGCATGGTGTTCGCGGTGGTGATCACCGCGGAGCTGCTGGCTATTGTGCTTGTGCTCGGATCGAACAAGTCACTGGATGTTTTCCAGGCCGAACTCAGCCTTCTGTCTCTCTATGTACAGTGGATCGCCCTCAGCGGTGCCGCCGTACTTTGTGCTGCGGGCCGTTGGCTGCGCCGGCTCAGCAATGGCCTGGCCGGTTTCCTGGCCTGGCTCGTACTGCTGCTGGTGACCCTGGTGGTCGCGCTTGCCGCTGCCTGGTTGCTCGGGGAAGTGGTCAATATCAGAGAAACGATTGCTTTTGTACTCAGAAGCCTGGGCATAAGCGCCATAGTCAGCGCGCTTACCCTGCACTATCTTTACCTTCAGTATCTGTGGCGTCGACAGGTGGAGGCGGAGTCCCAGGCCAGGTTTCAAGCCCTGCAGTCCCGCATTCGTCCCCATTTCCTGTTTAACAGCATGAATACTATCGCCAGCCTCACACGCTCCGACCCGCAATTGGCAGAGGAAGCGGTGCAGGATCTCTCCGATCTGTTCCGGGCGAGCCTTTCGGACAGTGATCGTGCGTCGACCCTGGGGGACGAACTGGAGCTGGCCAGGGGCTATCTGCGCATCGAGAGCCTGCGTCTTGGGGATCAGATGCGGCTGGTGTGGGACCTGGAGCCCCTCCCGGAAGGGGCGCCCATGCCGGCCCTGGTGTTACAGCCGCTGCTGGAGAATGCTGTGAACCACGGCATCGCCCCCGCTGCGAATCCGGGCACCATCAGTATCACCGGGCGTTACAGGCGCAACCGGGTCAATCTCAGCATTCGCAACAGCCTTCCGGAGCCGGGCACCGAGAGCGGGCACAAGGGCAACCGGATGGCACTGGAGAATATCGGTGAGCGGCTGCAGGGCTTTTTCAATGACCAGGCATCCCTTAGCATGGGGGTGGTTGATGGTGAGCATCAGGTGAGGGTGGTTTTCCCTTACCCGTGGAATGATGAATGAACATTCTTATCGTAGATGACGAGGCGCCGGCCCGGCAGCTGTTGGGCTCGATGCTTGCGGACATGGGTGAGCCATACCGTGTGGTCGGTGAGGCCTCCAATGGTCTCGAGGCCATTGAGTGCTGCCAGGCAATGGACGTGGATCTGGTACTGCTGGATATCAGGATGCCTGTCCTGGACGGCGTCAAAGCGGCTGCGCGGATTGCACGACTGGATAATCCCCCGGCGGTCATCTTCGTGTCGGCCTATGAGGAACATGCCCTCCACGCCTTTCAGGGGCACGCCCTGAACTATCTGCTCAAGCCGATTCGCAGCTATCGCCTCAAGAAGGCACTGTACCAGGTGCAGGTACCCACACGGCCCCAGATCCAGGCAATCCTGGATCCGGTGAAGGACTATCTCAGCGCCGTATACAGGGGGGGCATCAAGCGCATCCCCCTGGACGAGGTTATTTTTTTTCGCGCCGATAACAAGTATGTGACCGCTTGTCATCATGGTGGTGAGGCGCTGCTCGAGGAGAGTCTGAAAACTCTCGAGGAGAGATACGCCGGAAGATTCGTTCGGATTCATCGCAATGCGCTGGTGTCACAGCAGCACCTGACGGGCCTGGAAAAGGAATCGGACGGCCGCTGCCTGGCACGCCTGGAGGGCACGGAAGACCGTCTGGAGATCAGCCGTCGTCATCTGTCCACGGTGCGTCGTCTGCTCAAGAAGAGTGTCTGAACAGCTTCTGGCATAGGATTCCACGTTCCGTTAAGTTCCACGAATCGTTGTAATGATCTGTTACGAAATGATCTATAAGGAGAGCATTAAATAATTTAAAATCAATTAGTTAAAAGCTGGCATGGTATCTGCAATCTCTTCAGGGCAAGTGATTTGCAATAATTTTTAAAGGAACAAGACCATGACCAACGCAGCCCTGGCAGTAGACAACCAGACAAACAGAGACTTTTTCGCATTTGCCCGGGAGCAGCGTTTCAGTGACATGATCTCCCGCTATGAAACCGATATGAAGCGATACGCCTATTGGCTTGCGGGTGATACGCACATTGCCGAGGATCTGGTCCAGGAGGCGCTGCTTAGGGCATGGCGCTCCTTCGACAAACTTCAGAGCATCGATTCAGCCAAGGGATGGCTGCTGACGATCCTGCGCCGGGAAAACGCACGGCGCTTCGAGCGCTATCGCCCCCAGGAATCAAATATTCCGCTGGACGAACTCAGGGCCAGGGAGGCCGGTTATGACACTTCAACCGAAGCCTTCGTGCTGCGCCGTGCCATAGACAACCTGCCGGAGGAATACCGGGTTCCCCTGGTGAAGCAGGTGGTGGAGGGCTACTCCCAGAAGGAGATAGCGAAACAGATTGGCATCTCGTCGGCGGGCGTCGGCACCCGCCTGTTCCGGGCCAAGCAGAAACTGCGCAATACGCTGGTTGCCTGATGGCCCCTCATTACCGGGAGCCCAATCGGCAGACTGCCAGAAAGCTGCTGATAACCGAGGATGACAAATCCCTGTTATGCATGATGTGCTGGGAGTTCGAGGAGCTGGGGTACCAGGTCACGACTGCCGCCAGCTGCGGTGAGGCACTGGATGCGATCTCAGGATCCCGGTTCGATCTCGCACTGCTTGACTACAATCTGCCCGACGGCGTCGGAACCGAGCTGATGCAGGAACTGCATCAGCTGCAGCCGGGTCTGCCGGTAATCCTTTACAGCGGCCTGGCTTCAGGGGGCAAGGCGTCCGAAGCCGAGCGATGCGGTGCGTCTCGATTCGTCGCCAAACCCGTAGAGGCGAGGACGCTCCATGCCATGTTCAATGCGATACTCGGTAAAAGTCGGATAATTACGGATTGACCTCTGGTTATTTGCGCCAGTAGGTCGGTGACAACAGCACCAGGAGCGTGAAGATTTCCAGGCGTCCCAGCAGCATGGCGAAACAGAGTATCCACTTGGCGGGATCGTTCAGCGAAGCGTAGTTGACGCCAACGGTCGAAAGGCCGGGGCCCAGGTTGTTGATGGAAGCCGCCACGGCGGAGAAGGAGGTCATCAGGTCCAGGCCGGTGAGGGCCAGGGCGAGATACATGGTGACGAAGCTGGCCACGTAAAGGGCGAAAAACCCCCACACAGCCTCTACAACCCGTGTGCTGATGGTTTTGTCCCCGATGCGGATCGGGATCTGGGCGCTGGGATGGATCAACCTGGCAATCTCCCGCATTCCCTGTTTCACCAGGAGCAGGAAACGGATGACCTTGATGCCGCCGCCGGTTGAGCCGGCGCAGCCGCCGACAAAGCTGGAAAACAGGAGCAGGATGGCGATGAAGCCCGGCCAGACAGAATAGTCGGCGGTTGTGAAGCCCGCGGTGGTACCGATGGAAACCGCCTGGAACAGGCCCTTGGTAATCGCCTCGCCCCAGTCGTGATAGGTCCCCCCGAAGTAAAGTGCCGTGATTACCAGAACGGCCACCGTCGTAAGCACCAGCAGGTAGAATCTGAATTCGCTGTCAAGAAAGTAGACAAGGGGGTTGCGTTGGCGCCAGGCCACGAAGTGCAGGGCGAAATTGACGCCGGACACCAGCAGAAAAACCACCGCGATCATCTCGATGAGCGTGCTGTCGAAGTAGCCCATACTGGCGTCATGGGTGGAGAAGCCGCCGATGGCGATGGTGGAAAACGCATGCCCAACGGCATCGAATGGCGTCATGCCCGCGGCCCAATAGGCGGCGGCGCAGGTCATGGTCAGCCCCAGGTAGATATACCAGAGTGCCTTGGCCGTCTCGGTGATCCGGGGGGTGAGTTTGGAGTCCTTCATGGGTCCGGGCGTCTCCGCCCGGTACAGCTGCATGCCACCGATGCCCAGCATCGGCAGTACCGCAACCGCCAACACGATGATGCCCATGCCGCCGAGCCACTGCAGTTGCTGCCGATAATAGAGAATCGACCGGGGAAGCAGATCGAGTCCAACGATCACCGTGGCACCGGTGGTGGTCAGACCCGATACGGATTCGAACACGGAGTCGGTAGTGCTCATGTCCGGGTATATGGCGAGCATGAAAGGCAACGCTCCCATCAGGCCGAGCACGCCCCAGAACATGACAACGATCATAAAGCCGTCGCGCAGC
This sequence comes from Chromatiales bacterium, assembly GCA_030145425.1. Taxonomy (GTDB): domain Bacteria; phylum Pseudomonadota; class Gammaproteobacteria; order Chromatiales; family Chromatiaceae; genus JAHEHQ01. The sequence continues at coordinate 73,011 of JAQYVO010000083.1, forward strand.
CGCAGTTCCCGCCTGAACTTTCGCACTGGCAGCCATGACAGGGCACCGGCCAGGAAAGTGAGTATCAACGCCGAGCCGAATGGCGCCGCCGCGCCGTCATCGTACCAAACGGACACGATCAGAGGCGGCACCATGGTGATGCTGAAAAGCATCAGGAGAATACCGAGAATGCGTTGTACCGCGGTGAATTGCATGACTGATGGCAGTTTTCAGAGAAAGGTGATGCCGACCTGGAACAGGCGTTCGACTTCCGAGATATGGCGTTTGTCGATCAGAAACAGGATCACGTGGTCTTCCGACTGTATGACCAGGTCATGATGGGCAATCAGTACCTCTTCACCCCTGACGATGGCGCCGATACTCGCACCCCTCGGCAGGGTGATCTCCTCGATCGTCCGTCCCACCACCCGGGAAGATGAGATATCCCCGTGGGCAACCGCCTCGATCGCTTCCGCCGCGCCGCGGCGCAGCGAATGCACCATGACCACGTCACCCCTGCGCACGTGGGTCAGCAATGTGCCTATGGTGGCCTGCTGGGGGGAAATGGCGATGTCTATCTGGCTGCTCTGCACCATGTCCACATAGGCATGCCGGTTGATGAGCGCCATTACCTTACGGGCCCCCAGCCGCTTCGCCAGCATGGCCGACAGGATATTGTCCTCGTCGTCGTTGGTCACGGTGCAGAATACGTCGGTGTTCTCGACACTCTCTTCCAGCAGCAGGTCTTCGTCCGACACGTCGCCATGCAGCACAATGGTCTTCGGCAGATCTTCGGCAATTGATTCCGCCCGTGCCTTGTTCTTTTCGATCAGCTTTACCTGGTATCTCTTCTCCAGGGCACCGGCCAGGCGTTTGCCGATATTGCCCCCCCCGGCGAAAATCAGTCTCTTGTAGGGCGTTTCCAGCTTGCGCAGCTCACTCATCACCGCCCGGATGTTGTGGGTTGCCGCGATGAAGAACACCTCGTCGTTGACCTCGATGACCGTATTGCCCTCCGGTTGGATGGCGCGCCCTTTCCGGTAAATTGCGGCAACCCGGGCATCGATATGGGGCATGTGCTCATACAGCGTGCGCAGCTGATGCCCCACCAGCGGCCCGTCGTGATAGGCCATCACCGCCACCAGCCTTACCCTGCCGCTGGCAAAATCCAGTACCTGCAGGGCTCCCGGATTCTCGATGAGACGCATGATGTAGTCGGTGACGAGTTGTTCGGGGCTTATCAGCACGTCCACGGGGAGGGCACCTTCCGCGAACAGCTGGGG
>JAQYVO010000162.1 GCA_030145425.1 Chromatiales bacterium
TTGATGCGCAGGGATGGAATACCAAAGATGATCCCCACCCCCGCGGTGATCAACCCGGCCAGCAGGATCACCACGACGATATGCAGTTCCGGGAACATAGTGGCAAGTTTGTAGGCGGCGAAGGCCCCGGTCGCCATGAAACCGCCGGTGCCAAGGCTCAACTGACCGGCGTATCCCGTAAGCACGTTCAGCCCCAGGGCCGCCAGCGCCAGGATGAGAAAGGGCAGCATGATGGTGCTGAGCCAGTACTGGCTGGAAATGGCCGGAATCAAGAGAAACGCAACGGCCATCAACCCCCACATAAACCATCGGTCCTGGCGAATCGGGAGGATCGCCTGATCCTCGCGGTAGGATGCCTTGAATTCGCCGGCTTCGCGATAAATCATAGTATTACACCCTCTCGATGATCTTTTCGCCGAACAGCCCCTGGGGGCGGAATACCAGGAAGGCCAGTGCCAGCATGTAGGCGAACCAGTCCTCGATGCCGCCGCCGATCAGCGGGGCGATGAACACTTCCGCGAGTTTTTCCCCCGCTCCGATGATCAAGCCGCCGATGATGGCCCCCGGGACCGAGGTAAAGCCACCGAGAATCAGCACCGGCAGCGCCTTCAGCGCAATCAGGGCGAGGGAGAACTGGACACCCAGTTTACTGCCCCACATGATGCCTGCCACCAGGGCAACGATGCCGGCAACCGCCCAGACGATGACCCAGATATGTTTCAGCGGGATGCCGACGCTCAATGCCGCCTGGTGGTCGTCGGCCACGGCGCGCAGAGCGCGGCCGATGCGCGTGTACTGGAAGAACAGCGCGAGAGTGATCACCAGTATGCCGGCAATCAGCGCCGCGACAAGGTCGAAGTCGTTGATCAGGATTGCACCGCCGAAATAGAATCCGGGGTCGCTGGGAATGCCCAGGTCTAGGATTTTGACCTCCGAACCCCATAGGGTCTGACCGAACCCGTCGAGAAAATACGTGATGCCGATGGTGGCCATGAACAATATGATGTGTTCCTGGTTCACCAGGGGGCGCAGAACCACCCGCTCAATGACGATCGCCAGTATCAGCATCACGAACAGTGTGGCTATTATTGCCAGCCACATGGGAAGGCCCAGTTCGTTGAGACCCACCAGCGTAAGCGCCGAGAAGAGCACCATGGCCCCCTGGGCAAAATTGAACACCCCCGATGCCTTGAATATAAGCACGAACCCCAGCGCGACCAGGGAATACATCACACCTGCGAGCAGCCCGCCGATGGCGACCTCGAAAAAGAACGGCCATTCGAAAAGGATCTCGTCGGACAGTTGTCCGGCTGCCCATGGTATCGCCACCATGAGAAACAGCGTGGCCATAAAGATGTAGATTACATCACGCTCTATGCGCATCCTGTTTCTCCAGAATCAGTGTGGGACGCCAAGGTAGGCATCGATGACGGCCTGGTTGCTGCGCACTTCGTCCGGTGGGCCGTCCGCCAGTTGCAGACCATAGTCGAGTACAACAACACGGTCCGAGAGGTCCATGACCACCCCCATGTCATGTTCTATGAGGATGATGGTCGTGCCGAATTCGTCGTTGATGTCGAGGACGAACCGCGACATGTCCTCCTTCTCTTCCACGTTCATCCCTGCCATGGGTTCATCGAGCAGGAGAATCTCCGGTTCTGCCGCCAGGGCACGCCCCAGCTCCACCCGCTTTTGCATGCCGTAGGGGAGGCGGCCCACGGGGGTCTTGCGGATTGCCTGGATCTCAAGAAAGTCGATGATCTCTTCGACTTTTTTGCGGTGTTCGATCTCCTCCTTCTGTGCCTTTCCCCAATAGATGGCCTGGAGCAGTATGTTGGACTTAATCTTCAGATTGCGCCCGGTCATGATGTTGTCCAGGGTGCTCATGCCCTTGAACAGGGCGATGTTCTGAAAGGTCCGCGCAATGCCCTGTTCCGCCGCCTTGTGGACCTTCATCTCATGCCGGGTCTCGCCACGGTAGGTGATGGTCCCTTCCTGAGGGTGATAGAACCCGTTGATGACGTTGAGCATCGAGCTCTTGCCGGCACCGTTGGGCCCGATGATGGACCGGATCTCCCCCTGCCTGACGTCGAAACTGATGTCATTCAGGACCCGCATGGCACCGAACGAAAGGGAGATGTTCCTGACTTCGAGGACAACGTCTCCAAGGGTACGCTCATACATAGTCTATTCCTGATCCTCAGCTGGCCTTGGCCACGGGTGTGTACTGTCTGGCGTCGCGGATCTTTACATCCGCCGCCAGCATGCCGGTGCGCCCGTCTTCGAATTTGACCTGGGTCTCGACGTGGCATTCCGGTTTGTCGGAGTAGAGCGCATCCATCAGTTCTCCGTAGCGTTCGGCAATGAAATTGCGGCGCACCTTGCGGGTCCGGGTGAGTTCCCCGTCGTCTGCATCCAGTTCCTTGTGGAGAATCAGGTAGCGTCGAATCTGGGAGTTGCCCAGCCTGGGGTCGTGGGAGAGATCCTCATTCACCTTCTCGACACACTCCTGGACGAGATCGTAGACGTCGTCCTGACCGGCAAGATCGGTATAGCCCGAGTAGGCGATGTTACGCCGCTCCGCCCAGTTGCCGACAGCCTCCAGGTCTATGTTGACGAAGATCGCCGTGTAATCGCGCTGATCTCCGAACGCCACCACCTCCTTGACGAAGGTGAAGAACTTAAGCTTGTTCTCAATGTACTTGGGCGCGAACATGGTGCCGTCGGTCAGCTTACCTACATCCTTGGCGCGGTCGATGATCTTCAGATGACCGTTTTCGGCAAAATAACCGGCGTCGCCGGTGAACACCCAGCCGTCTTCGGTCTTGGTTTTGCTCGTTTCTTCCGGGGCCTTGTAGTAGGAGTGGAATACACCGGGACCGCGGTAGAGCACTTCTCCACTGTCATCGATCTTGACCTCCACGTCGATGGCGGGGGTTCCAACAGTGTCCGCATAGACCTCGCCGTCGGGCTGTACGCAGACGAACACCATACCCTCGGTCTGGCCGTACAGCTGTTTGATGTTGATGCCGAGGGAGCGGTAAAAATCAAAGATCTCCGGCCCGATAGCCTCTCCGGCGGTATAGGCCAGGCGGGTTCGTCCCATTCCGAGCACGTTTCTCAACGGGCCGTATACCATGAAATCGCCGATCTTGTAGATGAGCTTTTCCGAGAGTTTGACCGGCTTTTTGTCGAGTATCCGTGTGCCGACGCGCTGCGCATGTTGCATGAAATAATGAAACATACGCTGTTTGATCCTGCTCGCATCCTCCATGCGTATCATCACCTGGGTGAGCATGTTTTCGTAGATGCGCGGCGGCGCAAAGTAGTAGGTTGGACCGATCTCCCGCAGATCGGTAAGGACGGTTGCGCCGCTTTCCGGGCAGTTGACGGTAAAACCCGCTACCAGAGACTGGGCATAGGAGAATAGATTGTCGCCCACCCAGGCCATGGGCAGATAGGCGAGTACCTCTTCCTGGTCCGTCAGGTTCTCCCGGATGATGCCGTTGCGCGCCGTGATGACGACATTGTCGTTGGTGAGAACCACACCCTTCGGGTTGCCCGTGGTTCCCGAGGTGTAGAGCATGATGGCGATATCCGCACCCGTGACCGAGTTGGCCGACTGCTCGAAAAACCCGGGGTTGGCCTTGTCGAATTCGCGCCCGGCCGCCTGTGCCTTCTCGATACTGCTCAGGAACGGAAAATCATAGTGGCGCATACCCCGGGGATCGCCGAACAGTATATGCCTGATGCTCGAATCCTCTTCCCTGAGTTCCAGCAGTTTATCTACCTGTTCCTGGTCTTCGACGATTGCGTAGTGGACTTCGGCATTGTCCAGGACGAACTTCATCTCCTGGGCGACCGAGTCCTGGTAGAGGGGCACGGGGACACCGCCAAGACATTGGGCGGCGGTCATTCCCATGTACAGGCGGGGACGGTTATCACCGATGATGGCCAGCTTGTCGCCCCTTTGGAATCCCAGGGCAGCCAGCCCGCAGGCCATCGCCCGCACTTCGTCGAGTACCTCCCGCCAGGTCCAGGCCTGCCAGATGCCCAGATCTTTTTCGCGCATGGCGATCTTGTCGCCGCGCACGCGGGCATGATTCAGCAACAGTTTTGGAAAGGTATCCAACTGCGCTTCGCTGTTTGCTTCCGGTCGATCGGGGGATGATGACATTCCCTCAACTCCTCTCTCTCGATTTGGTGAGGCGTCTTGATTGCGCCTTTTGTTACCCGGGTTTTCTAGTGGGACATGAGCACCGGTGTGGTCATGTGCTCGAGTATCTCTTTGGTTACGTCTCCCAGGATCAGTTCCCGGAAACGGTAGTGTCCGTAGGCGCCCATCACCAGCAGGTCAGAGCGCTCATCGGAGATGATGTTGAGCAGCAGGTTGCCTTCATCCACACCCGTAGTGGCGAAGTGGTCGGCCTGGGCCTCGATGCCGTGGCGCGCCAAGTGCCTGACGATATCGGTGGATGGAACTTCCCCATGGCGTTTGCCTTTCTCTCTGGGGTTGATGGCGATAACCTTCACCTTTTTTGCATCCTGCATCAGGGGTATCGCATCGTTGAGTGCCCGCACCGACTCACGGGCCGTATTCCAGGCGATCACCACCCGCTTGCCCAGCGTCTTGAATGTACCGGCGTACGGGATGATCAGTACAGGCCTTCCGGTCTCCAGCACCAGGCGTTCGGCAAGATCCTTGGGAACGCTGCCGTCGTGCACCTCCTCGTCGTGCTGGCCGACGATAACGAGATCCGCGTGCTGGGTGTAGAACACCAGATAATCCGTGACCGTTTCATCCGACCTGTCGAAAGGGGTGGTTTCCCAGTGGAGCCGCACTCCGGCTTCATCAGCCAGCAACTGAAACCTTGCCTGCAGTTTCTCGCTCGTTTTAACATGTTGTTTGCGGCGTTTCTCCAGGCCACTGGTGCGGGCTTCGAGGTAGGCATTGCCCTGGGCAAAGAGACACGTCAGTTCCTTGCCCTGGCGGCTTGCGATTTTCAACGCGATCTTTACGCGTTTTTCGCAGTGCGGCGTCCGGTCGATATGAACCAGGATGTCTTTCAATGCCATGGCTTCGATTCCTCACTTCGGTGGTGCTGTCTCCGGTTTGTGAAAACCGGGCGATCCGTCTAATTGTTATTATTACGTTTACGTAAACGTAAAGTTATTTTTTGTAACAGTAATGAAATGTAGACCAAGGGTCAACAAAGAAACAACGGTTTTTTTATTTTGTTCTTCGATTAGTAATGTTTCATAACATACTAATTTTATGAATAAACCGGAGCGCACCCCGACTGATGCGGTTCGTTCCTCACCGGCATCCTACATTTCACATATTCCGGCGATACTGTCCCCCCACCTCGTACAGCGCATTGGCGATCTGGCCCAGTGAGCAGCAGCGCACGGCATCTACCAGTTCGGCGAAGACATTGCGGTTTTCGATGGCAGCCCGTTTTACACGCTCCAGTGCCGCGGTAGATTCCAATCCATGGGTTGCGTGGAAATCCCGGAGTCTGCAGATCTGGCTCTTCTTTTCCTCTTCCGTGGAACGCGCCAGTTCGATGGTGAACTCTTTCTGACCTTTGGGATTCAGGAAGGTGTTTACCCCCACGATAGGCAGGCTACCGTCGTGTTTCTTGTGCTCGTAATGGAGTGACTCATCCTGGATCTTGCCACGCTGGTAGCCGGTCTCCATGGCACCGAGTACGCCGCCGCGCTCTGAGATACGCTCGAACTCGCTCAATACCGCTTCCTCCACCAGGTCGGTCAGCTCATCGATGATAAAGGCGCCCTGGTTGGGATTTTCGTTGTTGGCCAGTCCCCATTCGTTGTTGATGATCAACTGCACCGCCAGGGCTCGGCGCACCGACTCCTCTGTGGGTGTCGTGATAGCCTCGTCGTAGGCGTTGGTGTGCAGGCTGTTGCAGTTGTCGTAGATGGCGATCAATGCCTGAAGGGTGGTGCGGATATCATTGAAATCCATTTCCTGGGCATGCAGCGAACGTCCCGAGGTCTGGATGTGATACTTCAGCTTCTGACTGCGTTCGTTGGCACCGTACCTGAAACGCATCGCGGTCGACCAGATACGTCTCGCCACGCGGCCCATGACCGTGTACTCGGGATCCATTCCGTTGCTGAAGAAAAAAGACAGATTGGGGGCAAAGTCATCTATGTGCATGCCCCGGGCGAGGTAGGTCTCCACATAGGTGAAGCCGTTCGAAAGGGTAAATGCCAGTTGCGATATGGGATTGGCTCCGGCTTCGGCGATGTGGTAGCCGGAGATCGATACTGAATAGAAGTTGCGGACGGCGTGATGGACGAAATATTCCTGGATGTCCCCCATCATCTTCAGGGCGAACTCGGTGGAGAAGATACAGGTGTTCTGTCCCTGATCCTCTTTCAGGATATCCGCCTGAACCGTTCCACGAACGTTGGTCAGGGCCCACTCGCGGATTTTCTCGATCTCTTCGTCGGTGGGCTGCCGGCCATTGTCCTGCTCGAATTTTGCGGTCTGTTGATCGATTGCGGTGTTCAGGAACATCGCCAGTATGATCGGTGCCGGGCCATTGATCGTCATCGAGACGGAGGTCGACGGGCTGCACAGGTCGAAGCCGTCGTATAGAACCTTGAGATCGTCCAGGGTAGCGATGGAGACCCCCGAGTTGCCCACCTTTCCGTAGATGTCGGGTCGTTCGTCGGGATCGCACCCGTAGAGCGTTACCGAGTCGAATGCGGTGGACAGGCGTTTGGCGTCGGAATGTGACGAGAGTTGTTTGAAGCGGCGATTGGTGCGGAATGCATCCCCCTCGCCGGCGAACATCCTCGTCGGATCTTCTCCTTCACGCTTGAACGCAAAGACACCCGCGGTGTAGGGGAAGGTCCCCGGGACGTTTTCCAGCAGCAGCCATTTCAGCAGTTCCCCGTGATCCTCGTAACGGGGGAGCACCACCTTGGGAATCCGGGTTCCGGAAAGGGTAGTGCGTATCAGGTCGGTGCGAATCTCCCGATTGCGGATCTTAACCACGTACTGGTCCCCGGAATAGCTCTCCTTGACCACCGGCCAGATCTCCAGCAGCTTGCGGGCCCGCGGGTCGAGCAGTGCACCATGTTCGGTGATCAGGTTGTCCAGTTCGTCGATTGATGTGCCCCGTTCGGCCAGCATGCGCCTGGATTCAGATAACTGCTGTATTCTGCGGGCGATTCGGGATTGCTCCTCGACGGTTTTTTTATAGTCGCGCACGGTTTCGGTGATCTCCGCCAGATAGCGGGCACGCTGGGGGGGTACGATGACCGTTTTTCCCGTGGACTGCTTTTCAGTCACGCCCGGCAGCAGGTCGTCCCCAACCTTCATGCCCAGTTCATCCAGTCGGGCCAGCAGGCCTTTGTAAAGCGCGGTGACTCCGTCGTCGTTAAAGCGGGAGGCGGTGGTGCCGTACACCGGCATCTCTTCCAGCGGGGTGGAGAATGCCTCGCGGTTGCGCTGGACCTGCTTGCGCACGTCACGCAGGGCATCCTCGGCGCCTTTCCTGTCGAACTTGTTGATCGCGATGAACTCGGCAAAGTCCAACATATCGATCTTTTCCAGCTGGCTCTGGGCCCCGAATTCCGGCGTCATGACATAGAGAGAAGTATCGACCAGCGGCACGATGCCGGCGTCCCCCTGGCCGATACCCGGGGTCTCGACGATGATGAAATCGAAACCGGATACCCTGCAGGCGGAAACGATGTCCCGGATGTAATCGGGTACTTCGCCGCTGGCATCCCGGGTGGCGACGGAGCGCATGTAGATATTCGGGTGATCGATCGCATTCATACGAATACGATCTCCCAGCAGTGCACCGCCCGTCCTTTGACGCGTGGGGTCCACCGCGATGATTGCAATCCTGAGCCTGTCGTTTTGCCCCAGCCGGAAACGCCGGATGATCTCGTCGGTCAAAGAGGATTTACCCGACCCACCCGTACCCGTGATACCCAGAACCGGTGTCTTGTTTTCCGCCTGTTCGGATGCCTTGAGGATGTCGGCCAGCAGGCCGCTGTCGAGGGTGCCGTTTTCAATGGTGGTAATAATCCGGGACAGGGTCCGCCGGTCACCTTTCTTCAAGGATTCCATATCCTTCGGCGCTTGGGCTCCGGGGTCGAAATCACTGCGTTGCAGTGAATCCCGTATCATGCCCTGGAGCCCCATTTTCTGCCCATCCTCCGGGGAGTAGATACGGGTGACGCCGTAGTCTTCGAGCTCTCTGATCTCGTCGGGAATGATGACGCCGCCGCCCCCGGCAAAGACACGTATGTCCCCACCATCATTTTCCCGGAGCATATCGATCATGTATTTGAGGTATTCGACATGTCCTCCCTGATAAGAGCTGACGGCAATTCCCTGGACATCCTCCTGCAGGGCCGCGTTGACGATCTCGGCGACCGACCTGTTGTGGCCCAGATGGATGACTTCCGAACCCGAAGACTGAAAAATCCGGCGCATGATGTTAATGGCGGCGTCATGACCATCGAACAGGCTGGCTGCGGTTACAAATCGGATTTTGTTCTTCGTCGAGGTATCTTTCGGCATGTTTGCTCCGCGTGGATGCTGGGGAAAACAGCGGGATAAAAGTGTGTAATCAGAATAGACCAAGGCCCATCGGTTTGGGGACGGGCTGTGACCGACCTAAGTTACCTAACGTTAACGTTAACGTCAATATGTTGGATGACAAGTGTGTTCGCGTATTCAAAGCAGCCTGGAAATTGATTATCATCAGCATGACGTTAACGTAAACGTACATCTCTGGAAGACGGATGCTCCCTTGTAATAATAGACAGGCCCTGGAAACCTCATGAAGACCATAAGCTTTTCGATTTCCGAACTCTCCAAGTCGTTCGATATTACACCCCGGGCAATCCGGTTCTACGAGGACCAGGGATTACTGTCGCCGCTCCGCGAGGGAACCAGAAGAGTCTATCAGGAGAAGGATCGCGTTCGGCTGCGGCTGATTCTTCGCGGCAAGCGGCTGGGTTTTCCCCTGTCGGAGATAAAGGAGATATTCGATCTCTACGACAACGAAATGGGGGAGGAGACCCAGCTTAAGGTTCTGATCCGGAAGATACAGGAACGGAGGCTACGGCTTGAGCAGCAGCGCGATGACATAGAAGTGGTGCTGACGGAGATGCTGGATGTGGAAAAACGGGCTAAAGCAGCACTGGAGGAGTTGGGAGAGGCTTGACCTCCGCTTCTACAAAAAATCCTACTTCTCCTACCCCAGCATAATGGTAACCGTTCAGATCCCAGCGTCGGGTCCCCGCTGTAGGGCCGAATTCATTCGGCCAAGTGCGAATAAATTCGCACCTACATGGCACAGGTCGAGTGCTGCGTCGGATCCGCGCTGTAGGGCCGAATTCATTCGGCCGAGTGCGAATAAATTCGCACCTACATGGCACAAACCCTATATCTCGTGCCAGGAGGCGCAAACCACCCACCCCCTCTAATCAAAAAGCAGTGTTGATTTTTATTCATCGCCTCGATCCATGCTTGACGTTAACGTAAACGTAAGCTATGTTTCGGCCTGAGGCTGCACGAAACGGGCGGAAGCGGCATTCACCCTCTACTATCTTCTGTATCAGAACAACAATAAGCGATGAAACGGTTTTCCCCGGAAGGACCGAACCCGAAGGAGGGCGTTATTTAATGATCTATTTTCCATCCCTGAATTTCGATCTCGGTGAAACGGCGGAGATGCTGCGTGATGCGGTCAAGGATTTTTCTGCCGCGGAGATCGCGCCAATCGCGGCAGAGATAGATCAGGCCAACGAATTCCCCAACCACCTTTGGGTGAAACTCGGGGAGATGGGCCTGCTCGGTATTACCGTTGGTGAAGACTACGGCGGCAGCGGCATGGGTTACCTGGAACACATCATAGCCATGCAGGAGATCAGCCGTGCGTCGGCTTCCGTGGGGTTGAGCTACGGGGCCCACTCCAACCTCTGCGTCAACCAGATCAAACGCAACGGCACCCACGAGCAGAAGCTCAGGTATCTGCCGAAACTGATCAGCGGCGAACAGGTAGGGGCCCTGGCCATGTCGGAACCCAATGCGGGATCGGATGTGGTGAGCCTGCGTCTGAAAGCGGAGAAAAAGGGAGACCGCTACCTGCTGAACGGAAGCAAGATGTGGATCACCAACGGCCCGGAGGCGGAAGTTGTGGTGGTCTACGCAAAGACGGCTCCGGAAGCGGGCTCGCGGGGCATCACCGCCTTCATCGTCGAAAAGGCATTTGGTGTCACGACGGCCCAAAAACTGGACAAGCTGGGCATGCGCGGTTCAAACACCGGCGAACTGGTTTTCGAGGATGTCGAGGTGCCCGAGGAAAACATCCTGGGGGACCTCAACGGCGGCGTAAAGGTGCTGATGAGCGGTCTGGACTATGAACGGGCTGTACTCGCCGGGGGGCCGCTGGGCATTATGGATGCCTGTATGGACGTGGTAGTACCCTATATTCACGAACGCGAACAGTTCGGTCGCCCGATCGGAGAATTCGAGCTGATGCAGGGTAAGATGGCGGACATGTACACCACCATGAATGCCTGCAAGGCTTACGCCTATGCTGTGGGAAAGGCGTGCGACCGCGATAAAACCACGCGCAAAGATGCCGCAGGCATTATTCTTTATGCCGCGGAAAAGGCCACCTGGATGGCCCTCGAGGCGATCCAGACCCTGGGGGGCAACGGTTACATAAACGAATACCCCACGGGGCGCCTGCTGCGCGACGCGAAGCTCTACGAAATCGGCGCCGGCACCTCGGAGATCCGCCGTATGCTTATCGGCCGGGAACTCTTCGAAGAGACTCGTTAATGTTCTTTCTGGAGATGCTGAATCATGAATGATCCTGTCGTTATCGTCGGTGCCGCCCGGACGCCCATGGGTGGGTTTCAGGGTTCGCTGGCCTCCCTGGCAGCCAATGCGCTGGGGTCCTGTGCCATCAGGGCCGCGGTGGAACGTGCCGGCATAACCGGGGAGGATGTACAGGAAGTTTTCATGGGCAATGTGCTGCAGGCCGGACAGGGCCAGGCACCGGCACGCCAGGCAAGTCTCGGCGCCGGTCTTCCCCTGGGTGTCGGCTGCACGACCATCAACAAGATCTGCGGTTCGGGGATGAAGTCTGTGATGCTTGCCAACGACCTGATCCTGGCCGGGGTCAACGACGTCATAGTCGCCGGTGGTATGGAGAGCATGTCCAACTCACCCTACCTTCTGCCCAGGGCAAGAACCGGCTACCGCATGGGCCACGGCCAAGTTGTCGACCAGATGTTTCTGGACGGGCTGGAGGATGCCTATGACAAGGGGCGTCTCATGGGGACCTTCGCCGAGGATTGTGTGGACAAGTATGGGTTTACCCGTGAGCAGCAGGACGGATTTGCCATAGATTCCCTCAAACGAGCCAGAAGTGCCGTCGAAGACGGCAGTTTCCGATCGGAAATCGTGCCGGTGACGGTGCAGACACGCCGGGTTGAGACGCTGATGGAATCTGATGAGCAACCCTTCAATGCCAATATCGAAAAGATTCCGACACTGCGTCCGGCGTTTCGCAAAGACGGTACGGTAACGGCGGCCAACTCGAGTTCCATATCCGACGGCGCCGCATCGCTGGTTGTGATGCGCCGCTCCGAAGCAGAAAAAAAGGGACTGACGCCGAGGGCGGTGATTCTCGGGCACAGCACCCATGCCCAGGAGCCCGGCTGGTTCACCACCGCGCCCGTGAGTGCCATGAAGAAACTCTATGCCAAGCTCAATATGAGCGGCGCTGACTTCGACCTCTACGAGATCAATGAGGCCTTTGCCGTGGTCACCATGGCGGCGATGCACGATCTGGATCTGCCCCATGACAAGGTCAATGTCCACGGCGGCGCCTGTGCCCTGGGGCACCCGATAGGCGCGTCGGGTGCCCGTATCCTGGTGACTCTGCTGGCTGCCCTGGAGAAGTATGATCTGAAGCGCGGTATGGCGTCTCTTTGTATCGGCGGTGGCGAGGCCACTGCGATGGCGATTGAGCGGGTTTGAGCCTAATTGCTCACCCAATCGTTGCACAAGTTCGTGGTATTGGGAGTCGGGTGCGTTGGGTAGATTACCGTTGTAGGGCCGAATTCATTCGGCCGACAGCCTGCGCCTCAAGCATTGGTCGAATGAATTCGACCCTACGGTTTTCGTATACAGGCACTACTTAGAGGTAGGAAATGGAGCTGACCGAAGAACAAACCATGATCCGCGACATGGCTAGGGAGTTTGCCCGCGAGCGCCTGGCACCCAATGCGGCGGAGTGGGACAGGAATCGTACTTTCCCCGCCGAAGCCTTGCAGGAGATGGCCCAGTTGGGGCTCTACGGCATGATGGTGCCGGAAGAATGGGGCGGTGCCGGGGCCGACTATGTTTCGTTTGCGCTGGCGATCGAGGAGATCGCGGCCGGTGACGGTTCCTGCTCGACCATCCTCAGCGTCAACAACTCCCTGGTCTGCGGCCTGCTGCTCAAGTATGCCACGGAAGCGCAAAAGACAGAGTTTCTGCGTCCCCTTGCCGAGGGGGAGATGCTGGGGGCGTTTTGCCTCACCGAACCCCAGGCCGGTTCCGACGCGGCGGCCCTGCGCATGCGTGCGGAACCTGATGGCGAAGACTATGTGCTCAACGGCGTAAAACAGTTCGTCACCTCCGGTCGCAATGCCCAGGTTGCCATCGTTTTCGCGGTAACCGATCCGGCGGCGGGGAAAAAGGGCATCAGTTGTTTCCTTGTGCCAACCGACACGCCGGGATACGAAGTCGCAAGTATCGAGGAGAAGCTGGGACAGCATGCCTCGGATACCGCCCAGATTCTCTTCGAAGACTGCCGGATTCCAGCCCGGTACATGCTTGGGAAACCCGGGGAGGGTTACAAGATCGCGCTCTCCAACCTGGAGGCCGGGCGCATCGGTATTGCCGCTCAGTCCATCGGCATGGCGCGGGCTGCCTATGAGTCGGCGCTCGTCTATGCCCGGGAGAGAGAGACCTTCGGCAAGCCGATAATCGAGCACCAGGCGGTGGGTTTCCGTCTCGCGGATATGGCGACCCAACTGGAGGCGGCCCATCTGCTGGTGATGAATGCGGCGAGGCTGCGCGATGCCGGAAAACCCTGCCTGAAAGAGGCCTGCATGGCCAAGCTCTTCGCTTCGGAGATGGCGGAAAAGGTTTGCTCCGCGGCCATCCAGGTGTTGGGCGGCTACGGGTATCTGAAGGATTTTCCCGTGGAGCGGATCTACCGGGACGTGCGTATCACCCAAATCTACGAGGGAACCAGCGACATTCAACGCATGGTGATCTCCCGGGCCCTTGCGGCGGAGTAACAGAGTATGCCGGCACCCATCGACTTCTATTTCGATTTTTACTCACCTTACGGTTATCTGGCCAGCACCCGTATCGACGAGATCGCCGCCCGGCATGGACGTGAGGTGGTCTGGCATCCCTTCCTGTTGGGCCCCGCGTTCGTGGCAACCGGCCATCGTCCACTGACGGATACTCCGCTGATGGGTGACTACGTGGCACGGGACTTTGCCCGCAGCGCCCGGCTCCTTGGCGTGCCTTTCCGGATGCCCGAGGAGTTTCCGAAAGCGGCACTGGCGCCGGCCAGGGCCTACTACTGGCTGTTCGACGATCGGCCCGATGTGGCAAAAGCCCTCGCCAGGGCGGTCTACCACGCCACCTTCGGGGAAGGACGGGACGGCAGCCGGCCGGAACTGGTGGCGGAGCTGGCGGCGGGATTCGGGGTGGACCCGGGGGAACTGCTCGCAGCCATCGGGCGCCCGGATGTAAAGGAGCGCCTGAAGTCGGAAACGGGGGCGGCCATGAAGCGCGGCGTCTTCGGGTCACCCTACATCTTTGTTGACGGAGAACCCTTCTGGGGTAACGACCGGCTGGATCAGGTGGAACGCTGGCTGCAGACGGGAGGCTGGTGATGTCTGTCATAAAAAGCGGCGTCAGCAGCCGCAGTGACGAATTTAAAGCCAACAGCCAGGCGATGCAGGGGTTGACCGATGAGCTGAGACAGCATGTCTCGGTCATCTCCCAGGGTGGTGGAGAAAGAGCCAGAGAGCGGCACCTCGGCAGAGGTAAACTGCTGCCGCGGGAGCGTATCCGGGTGCTGTTGGACACTGCTTCGCCCTTCCTGGAACTGTCCCAGTTCGCCGCCTGGGATCTGTACGAAGATGATATTCCCGCGGCCGGCATCATCACCGGCATCGGGCGGGTCAGCGGCAGGGAGTGCATGATCGTTGCCAACGACGCGACGGTCAAAGGGGGAACCTACTACCCCATGACGGTGAAAAAGCATCTGCGGGCTCAGGACATTGCGGGAGAAAATCATCTGCCCTGTATCTACCTGGTGGATTCCGGGGGCGCCTACCTGCCGCGTCAGGATGAAGTGTTTCCCGACCGGGATCATTTCGGCAGGATATTTTTCAACCAGGCCAACCTCTCTGCGGCCGGCATCCCCCAGATCGCCGTCGTCATGGGTTCGTGCACTGCGGGCGGTGCTTACGTGCCGGCCATGTGCGACGAAAGCATCATCGTCAGGCAGCAGGGCACCATCTTTCTGGGTGGGCCGCCCCTGGTCAAGGCGGCCACGGGTGAAGTAGTGAGTGCCGAGGACCTGGGGGGCGCGGATGTCCACTCCAGGATCTCGGGTGTCACCGATCACTACGCCACGAACGACAGGCATGCCCTGGGGCTCGCCCGCAGGGTGGTTGCCAATCTGAACCGGGTCAAGAAACCAAATATCGAGATTCGCGAGAGCCGGGATCCCCTGTACCCCGCCAGTGAACTATACGGTGTCGTGCCAGCCGAACTGCGCAAGCCCTTTGATATCAGGGAAGTGATCGCCAGGATTGTCGACGCCAGCGAGTTTGACGAGTTCAAGCGTTTGTACGGCACCACACTGATCTGTGGTTTTGCCCATATCCACGGTTATCCCGTGGGGATTGTTGCCAACAACGGCATCCTTTTTTCCGAATCGGCCCTGAAGGGAGCACACTTTGTCGAGCTTTGCAGCCAGCGCGGCATACCGCTGGTTTTCCTGCAGAACATTACCGGTTTTATGGTGGGCAGGAAATACGAAGAGCGGGGGATTGCCAAGGATGGGGCAAAGATGGTCACCGCGGTTGCCTGTGCCAGGGTGCCCAAGTTCACGGTGGTGGTTGGCGGCAGTTTCGGTGCCGGCAACTATGCGATGTGCGGACGGGCTTACGGCGCCCGCTTTCTCTGGATGTGGCCGAATGCACGTATCTCCGTCATGGGCGGTGACCAGGCCTCGAACGTGCTGGCCCAGATCAAACGGGATGCCATGGATGCAAGAGGGGAGGGTTGGTCCGAGGAAAAGGAGGCGTCGTTCAAGGCCCCCATTCGTAAGCAGTACGAGCACCAGGGGCATCCTTACTATGCCAGCGCCCGGCTCTGGGATGACGGGATCATCGACCCGGCCGATACGCGCATGGTGTTGGGGTTAGGCATTTCCGCCGCCCTCAATGCGCCTCCCCAGGAGACACGATTCGGTGTGTTTCGGATGTAACAGGAAGGATAGAAATCGATGTTCGATAAGATTCTGATTGCCAACCGGGGTGAGATTGTATGCCGCGTGGCTCGTACCGCCCGCCGCATGGGTATCGCCACGGTGGCTGTTTATTCCGAGGCGGATGCCGGTGCGTTGCATGTGGGCCTGTGTGACGAGGCCTATCTGATCGGCCCGGCGGCGGCCCGGGAGAGCTACCTGCTCCCCGACAGGATCCTGGAGGCCACGAAACTCTCCGGTGCCCAGGCGATTCATCCGGGCTATGGATTTCTTTCGGAGAATGCCGACTTTGCCCGGGCCTGCGCGGCAGAGGGCGTGGTATTCATCGGCCCGCCTGCCGATGCCATCGTTGCCATGGGCTCAAAAAGTGAAGCCAAGACCTTGATGGCCTCCGCGGGTGTGCCGTTGGTGCCTGGCTACCACGGCGAGGACCAGACTGCGGAGACCCTTTTCCGGGCTGCGGAGGAGGTCGGTTACCCCCTGTTGATAAAGGCCTCCGCCGGCGGCGGCGGAAAGGGTATGCGGGTAGTCGGCAATTCGGGTGAATTCGAACAGGCCCTTGCTTCCGCGCGCCGTGAGGCCAGTGCCTCGTTTGGCGACGAGAAGGTGTTGCTGGAGCGTTACCTGGCCTCACCGAGGCATGTCGAGCTGCAGATCTTTGCCGACGCCAGGGGCAATGCCGTGCACTTGTTTGAGCGGGACTGCTCGATTCAGCGTAGACACCAGAAGGTACTGGAAGAGAGTCCCGCCCCGGGCATGACACCGGAGCTGCGGGCACGTATGGGCGAAGCTGCGGTAAACGCAGCGATGGCCATCGGGTATGTGGGGGCCGGCACGGTGGAGTTTCTCCTCGACCCGGACGGTGCCTTCTATTTCATGGAGATGAATACCCGGCTCCAGGTGGAACACCCCGTGACCGAGATGGTATCGGGGCAGGATCTAGTCGAGTGGCAGTTGCGGGTTGCATACGGTGAACCGCTGCCGTTGAACCAGGAGGCGTTGCAGATCAGCGGTCATGCCATTGAGGCACGGGTCTACGCTGAGACGCCGGCGCGGGATTTCCTCCCCGCTACCGGAACACTGCGTTACCTGAAGGTTCCGGCCGAGGGTCCCCATGTGCGTGTGGACACCGGTGTTATCCAGGGGGACGAGGTCAGTGTCCACTACGACCCCATGATTGCCAAGCTGATCGTGTGGGATCGTGATCGTGACAGTGCTCTCCGGCGACTGCGTTCCGCCCTTGCGGAATACCGCATTGTCGGCGTCAGCACCAACCTTGAATTTCTCTCAACCCTCTGCGCCCTTCCGGCCTATGCCGACGCGATGCTGGATACAGGGTTTATCGACAAACATGAGAGTGCGCTTTTTCCTGCTGCCACCGAACTGCCCGACGAGGTGATGGCGTTGGCCTGCCTGGATGAACTGCTTCGGGAAAAATCCCGGGATAAGGAGATACAGGCGGCCTCGAACGACCCCTGGTCTCCCTGGGGCCTGGGTACCGGGTGGCGTATGAATAAAGGCAGCTTTCAAACCCTGCACTTTATTGTTGCCGGCGAAGAGCGGGCGGTGACTGTCCACTACCGGCAGGATGCCTTCCTGATCGAGCTGCCGGGTGGCGACCGCAGGGTATCCGGCGAGTTGTTGGGAAACGGCGATCTGCTGGCAGACATAGAAGGGCGCAGGCTGAAGGCTGCCGTAGTCAGGCATGGGCGCGAACTGACAGTTCTGCATGACGGTAAGTCCTGGCAGATGACCCAGTACGATCCGCGCCTGGATGCCATGGAGGGTGAAGGCGAGGGTGGGGGACTTGTCGCACCCATGCCCGGTTCAGTCGTGGCGGTCAACGTAGCGCCGGGTGACCAGGTGCGTGAAGGCGATAAACTGATGGTGGTAGAGGCCATGAAGATGGAGCACACCATCACAGCTCCACAAGATGGGACGGTTACGGAGATTCACTTCAACGTTGGGGATCAGGTGGAGGAGGGGGAGGGGTTGTTGAGT
>JAQYVO010000163.1 GCA_030145425.1 Chromatiales bacterium
CGCCTACGGACTGGAGACAATAAAGCGGGTGCAGTACAGGAAATTCATCGCGGCCACTGCGGCGGTTACTGCGGCCGTTATTGTCGCCGTTGGCTATCTCCCCTTCTTCCAGGGCACGAGTGCAAACAACATCAAGCAGGCTGGCGAGTACCTCGATTCGATCCACGCGGGCACTGCTGAAGTCCATGTGCTTCAGCAGATAACTTCTTCAGTGAACCCTGCAGTGGCAGTGCCTATACTGGATTTATTCACTGACCAGCAACTTGTCTACCACGCGAATGCGGGTCGTGCACATGCCGCACGGGCAATTGCCGAACTGCCGTGGCGATGGACCTGGGAGGTGGGCAATCCAGAGTATCTGCCGCCAGCCAGCAGCGCCGGCGCGGCGTCGACCGTCGTGGTGATCCAGAGCGAGGCGGAGCAGCCGCTTCCGGATTATCTGGCGAAGCGTATTGACGGCTATCGCCTGCAAAAGGAATTTTCAGAAACGAGTCGGGTATTCAGGTTCAGAACAATCGTCAGAATTTATCAGCGGGCGTAACCCCGGATTTCGCCGCGCCTGGCAAAACAGCGTAAGGAGGAGAAGTTGATGCAACAACAAGTCGCAAGTGCAGCAACTGCCGATGCAGCAATGGCAAAGATCACACGGGACGTGGACGCCAAAATAAAAACACGGCTCTGGGCCATGGGGCTGCTGGGATTTTTCGCGTTCGTCAGTGTCGGGACCTTTGTCTACAACGAGTACTACATCTATCTCTCGGTGTACCTGTGGTTCGGAATGATCTACGGGATGTGCCTGCAGTACGGCAGATTCTGCTTCTCCTCGGCATTCAGGGATCTGTTTGCCATCAAGGTCCCGAGAATGCTCGTCGGGATCGTCATCGCAACGTTGCTGTTCGGTGTGATCTCCGCGCCGATCACGGCGAGCGGGCTGAGCACTTTCCATGCGGCACCGGTCAGCAGCCATGCGATCATCGCCGGTGTGTTCTTCGGTATCGGCATGGTCATCGCCGGCGGCTGTGCCTCGAGCTCACTGTACAAGACCGGCGAGGGCAACATGAATGCGCTCCTCGTGATTCTGTCCCTCAGTCTCACCCAGGCGCTGTTTGCCGATGTGGGTGGATGGGCCAACTATTTCGTGCCGGAAGCCTGGACTCAATCGGCGCTGGAGAAGGGCCTGCCCGCGTCCATCAACGTGACCGACGGCTGGGTGGATCAATACCTTGCCGGTTATGTCTGGAACAACCCGGCGCTGACCTATGCGGAAGTACTGGGTATGCCGAACGCATCAATCGGGGGCGCCTTCGTGGGCAACCTGTTGGTGGGCATCCTGATTCCGGCGGGTTTGCTGCTCGCCGTGGTCTACGTCCTTTACTGGCGCAAGGGATACCGCAACAAACAGAAGAAAGCAGGCAATGTGGTCACTGGTCTCAGTGGCGAACTGGCCGGCTACTGGGCGATGATCACTGCCAACAAGCGGACCGCCATTGCCGGGCTCATCCTGGGCATTGCCTGTGCATTGCAAATGCTGGTGATCCAGGGGCTGCGTGTCAAGTTCGGTTTCAAGAATGCCGGGGTATTGCTCGATCGTATCGGCTGGGACTTCGGCCTGTCTGTTCAAGGTACAGTCTTCGACCCGGGCTACTGGTACGTAACCACCCAGGAGGCGCAATGGGTCGGCTGGACGCTGCAGAAGATGGGTATCGAGAACATGGACAACATCTATTTTGGATTCGTCAATGGCATCCCGAACCCGGCGATCAACCCGGCCGACTGGATGTCTTTTGCGTTGATCGGTGGCGCGGCAATCATCGCGCTCTACCATAACGAGTTCAAGTTCAAGAAGCCGACCTGGGAGACGGCCATGTGGTCCGTCATCGGCGGGTTTTTCATGGGTATCGGTGCCAGGCTCGGACTCGGCTGCAACGTGGGCGCCTTCTTCGTGCGGGTCGCCAACGGTGACTGTTCGGGGTGGTTGTTCGGCCTGGGAATGGCGGGTGGGGCTTATCTGGGCGTCAAGTTCTTCAACTGGTGGACAGAGAAAAAGCTTGCCAAGGAAATGGAGTCGTGCGGTTTGTAGCCTTGTCTGAACTAACTATAAAGAGGTATCAAAATGGGTATGAAATTTGAAAAGACCGGTGAGGGGCGCTATCGCCTCAACGTCAATGGCTATGTATGTCCGCATCCGCAGATCTACACCAAGAAGGCGCTGGAGAAGCTGGGCTCGGGCGATATCCTCGAGCTGTTTTTCGACAATCCGTCATCCGGCGAATCCATTGAGGCAATGATAGAGAATGACGGCAACGAGCTGGTGGAAAAGACGGTGGAGTCCGGCCAGTTCGAATGGCACATTCAGAAGGCATAGTCCTGTCTGTCTGTTCCAGGCCATGCGATTCGTGGGATAAAGGTCGTCCGGCTAACGGGCTAACGGGCTAACGGGAAAGGGGGCGTTATGAAAAGTGATCTGTGGGTAGTATTTGCTGTGACCGCCGGGTTTCTGGGATTCATCATGGGCTACAGCGTGCCGCCGGTGCAAGAGGTCGGTCTCTACGCCATGGGCCACGGCGGTGTCGCGGTCGAGGAAACCGCCGAGACCGATGAAGAGCTGGACCAGTACAAGGAACTGGAAAAACTCATGGAATGAACACTGCGGCTGACCCGCAGCGAGTCTAACGATGTAACGAGAGGGGAGACCAGGAAATTGTCGAATACATATCTGCGAACAGCAATAACAGCCGGTGCGTTTATCGTCGCCTTTCTGCTGGGTTACAGCATCTCGGAGCGCACGGGAATCGAACCCGGGTATTTCGGTGCCGTGGAAACCGGCGCCTACGGCACCTTGGAGGCGACCGACAAGGTCGAAGGCCTGTCCGTTGAGGACGCGTACTACTACAAGTCCCTGACCGAGGAATAGCCCGAAATGAAATGCTTGATTTGCCGTCGGACGATCTCAACGAGCAAGCCGCGCCGTACGGATCGGTGGGGCTGAACCGGCCGACACCATGTCAGTCATCCAGCATAGTGGCGCTTCAGGAAATCCCGTTGCGCCGGTCATGAGGAGGCCGAGACGTAGCACACCAGGCAAACCGCTGTGGACGTCCTGAATACACAGTTTAATTACGCCGTGATCCTCGGGGGTGGACCCTCGGGCCTGGCTGCAGGCCATATACTGTCTGAAGCCGGGAGTAATGTGCTCCTCATCGAGCGCCAGGCGCGCGTCGGCGGTCTCGCCAGGACCATCGAGCACCATGGATTCAGATTCGACCTGGGCGGTCATCGCTTCATCACCGGCAACAAGCAGCTGGAGAACCTGGTCAGGGAGATTCTCGGTGGTGAGTTGCTGGTGGTCGATCGTTCGAGCAAGATCCTGCTTGACGGCAAGTTCTATGATTATCCCATAACTGTTCGCAATGCCTTGTCACGGCTTGGTCTGCGCAAGTCGATCAGGATCGTTGCGGACTATCTGTCGGAACAGGTACGCAGACGCTTTACAAAGACCACGGCCATCTCGCTCGAAGACTGGGTCGTGCAGCACTTCGGACGTTCCCTGTTCGAGCTGTTTTTCAAGGAATACAGCGAGAAGGTTTGGGGCGTACCCTGCGACAGGATCGCCAGGGAGTGGGTTGCCAGGAGAATAAAGGGTCTGTCTCTGGGTGTGGCCATCAAGAAGGCGTTCTCGCGCACCGGGTCGCAGCACGTGCGGACTTTGTCGAGTCAGTTCCTGTATCCGCCGCTGGGTATCGGGCAGATCTGCGACGGCCTCAAGGCGCGGATAGACAAGGTCGGTCAGGTCATGACGGATACGGCTGTGATCGGCATTAACCATGCGGACAACCGCATCCAGAGCATCATCGTAAAGGATGCCGGTGGCGTTCAAGGGTATGTGGGCTACGAATTTATCTCCAGTATTCCATTGACGCTGGTCGTCCAGCTGCTTAATCCACAACCGCCCGCAGAGATCCTGCAGGCGGCGGCCAGCCTTCGATTCAGGGACCTCATCGTGGTGACCATAATGATCAACCGGGAACGTGTCACCGACCAAACCTGGATGTACATACCCGACTCGACAGTACCCTTCGGCCGAATCCACGAACCGAAGAACTGGAGCACCCGGATGGCGCCCGACGGCAAGACCCACCTGGTGGTCGAGTATTTCTGCTTC
>JAQYVO010000197.1 GCA_030145425.1 Chromatiales bacterium
AATAGTCAGAAAATGACTGAACCCTCAAAGTGTGTCAGCATTAGCTGTGCAGTCTGCACCCTGCTTTAATAAAGCACTACCCCAGAGTTATCAATCCGCCTGAAATGCTGCATGCGAAAAAGTCAGACCCGGCCAGTTTCTCCCTGAACGGCTACTAATCATGATCTTGACCGTCAGGACCAAGGAATCGATCAAGACAGCCCTGGCGATGACCATTGCCTATTGGGGTGCCTTGTCGATGGACTGGGACAAGCCCTATTGGGCGGGCTTCGCGGTGGCCTTCATCAGCCTGGCCACGGTGGGTCAGTCTCTGAATAAAGGCGCCCTGCGTATGGCCGGCACTATTATTGGGGTCATCGTCTCATTGACGCTTATCGGCCTGTTTGCCCAGGAGAGATGGCTGTTCATCCTGTCTGTCTCTCTCTGGGTGGGCCTTTGTACCTATATGATGAGCGGCCCGAAACACCAGTATTTCTGGCATGTCGGTGGCTTCGTGTGCGTCATTATCGCAATGGATGCGGGCCCCAACTCCGTCAATGCCTTCGACCTCGCAATGCTCAGGGCGCAGGAGACCGGATTGGGCATCCTGGTCTACACGCTGGTCTCGGTAACGCTCTGGCCCAGCAGCTCACGCCCCCAATTCTACGACGCCACCGCCAAACTGGCCGCGACCCAGCACCGACTCTATCGCGCTTACCTCGGTTTGATGAACCGGCAGGAAATGGCCGACGAGGCCCTGTCCGCAAGGGCGCAGGAGTCCCAGGAACAGACCCGCTTCGGCCAACTGCTGGACGCAGCGGTTACCGAGAGCTACGAGGTATGGGAGCTGCGGCGGCAGTGGCGGCGCTATCGGAGCCAGGTGGTGGACCTGACCCAGACCATGGAACGCTGGCGCGAGAGCATCACCGAGGTGCAAGCCCTGGATCTGGAGCGTCTGCTGCCCAACCTGGAGGCCTTTGGCGCCGAGCTTGACGGGCGATTCGCCCAGATCGGGCGCATGCTTGCCAACCAGGCCCCCGAGCGGCAACCCACGGCCCTGGATCTGACCCTGAACGAGACCGAGGTACGCTCCCTGTCCCATTTCCACAAGGCCGCACTGACGGTCACCCGATCGCAACTGCAACACCTGGAGCGGCTCACCCGGTCCCTGTTCTCCAGTGTCGGGGACATCAAGGGCTTCGGCCAGGAGGTTGCCGCGGCGGAGCTCGCGTCCCCGCCCGGTGCAGGCTTTGTGCTTGACCCGGATCGCCTGGCAGGCATGGTCCGGGTCATTGTGATCATTTGGCTGGCCTTTCTCGCCTTGATCTATGTGCAGGCCCTGCCCGGCGGAACCGGTTTCGTGGGCATGGCCGCCCCCTTCGGGATGGTCCTGGCGAGCTCGCCCCAGCTGCCGGTTTCGAAGCTCTTCCTGCCGTCCGCCTTCAGCGTTCTGTTTGCCGGCGTCCTGTATATCTTCGTGATGCCGCAGCTGTCGAGCTTCGCCGGCCTCGGCCTGATGATCTTCCTGGCGACCTTCGTAATCTGCTATCTGTTCTACGCCCCACAGCAGGCCCTGGGCCGGGCATTCGGGCTGGCCATGTTCGTCGTCATCGCCTCCATCTCGAACGAGCAGACCTATAGCTTTCTCGTTGTTGCCAATACCGCGATGATGTTCCTCATAATGTTTCTGATCCTCTTGATCACCGTAATTTTCCCCTTCGACCTGCGCCCCGAGCGGGCATTTCTACGCCTGGTGGGTCGCTACTTCCGCAGTGGCGAGTACCTGCTGTCCACCATGCGATGGGGCTCCGAACACTCCCAGACCCGATTCGACCGCTGGAGAAAGTCCTTTCACACCCGCGAGATGGCCAGCCTGCCGGTGAAGCTCGGGGCCTGGGCCCACTTCATAGACACCAAGAGGCTGTCCACCACCTCGCCGGACCAGGTGCAGGCACTGGTGATCAGCCTGCAGGCGCTCACCTATCGCATGCAGGAACTGCTCGAGGCGCGCCAGAACCCGCAGTCACAATTCCTGGTAGAGCAGCTGCTCGAGGACATTCGCGCCTGGCGGCTCCGGATACAAGGCGCCTTCCAGCGCTTGTCGGATGACCCGGCGGTCGGTGACAGGGAGCGGTTCAGTACTGTATTGAATGAGATTCTTGCTCACCTGGAAACCCTTACGGAAGAGACCATGAACAAGGCGGGACAGGATCAGATAAGTGACCTGGAAGGTGAATATTTCTATCGCCTGCTGGGTGCATATCGAGGCGTCTCGGAAGCCCTGGTCGATTATGCCGGAAGTGCCGGTGCCATCGGCTGGGCCCGCTGGCGTGAGGCACGTTTCTAGGGCCTGTTAACAATATGCTATATCCGCATAGTGTTAACAGGCCCTAATACCAAATAACAGAACAGAATAAGCCATATGTACTTGGATCTCGCAATACTCGCCTTGTTTGTCTTTTTTTACAGTGTCGTTGCCGGCCGTGTGGAGCGCACGCCCATCTCGAGGTCCATTGTCTTCCTGTTGTTCGGGCTGGTACTCGGCCCGGTGGGAATCGTGTTGTTCGATCTGGATGCGGAGGGGTTGAGAACCCTGGTGATGGTGGTGGCCTGCACCATCATCCTGAGCATTCTCGCCCATGGGCTTACCGCGATCCCGTTTGCGACGGCATTTGGAAAGCGGGCGAGCAGGGAGTCCTGAGGGGTGCATGTTGCAGAAAGTTACTACGGCTTCTGCAATAATCCCATACAATCTCGATGTAGGGATTTGAACCGCAGAGGCACAGAGACGCAGAGTAAACCAATTAATTTAATACTGATCTCTGCGTCTTTGCGCCTCTGCGGTTAGTCTTAAGATATGGTCGCACAGACTGTCAGGATGACTGCTTTTCTGGCTTCTTCACCCCGATTCTTTCCGGAGCGGGGGAAGGTTTTAGTAAGACAGCAGTACGAAGAAAATTCGTTGCTTTTGGTAATTGTTACATTGTGTATATAGAGGAGCAGATAAAATGTGGATTAGAAAACCTTCCTGGGTTGCTGCGGCGTGTCTCATCGCGGCATCACCCTTTGTTTCAACAACAGTATCCGCCGAGGGGCTCGATGGCTCCAAGGATATGGTCTGCGCCGTGATCAAGGTCGTGGGTTGTGTCGAAGACGTCGGTTGTGTGCTTGGTAAGGCCAAGGACTTCGACATGCCGGCGCTGGTCGTCTTCGACGCCAAGAAAAAGGTGGTTCGAGGCACTCACGAGAGCGGTCACAAGGAGGTGTCGCCGGTCAAGACGATGGAGCGCAGCAAGGACCACCTGATACTGCAGGGGATTGAGGAGGGTCATGGCTGGGATATGGCGATCAACGCCAAGACCGGAGAGATGCGCGCGTCAATGGTTGGCGAAGCGTTGAGTTTATTGATGTCCGGTACCTGTACCGCACTTTAAGAGGGAGGAATCGACAATGTCATTCAAAGCAAAGATGGGACTGGGCGCGGTCGCCTGTGTTCTGGGTATGACCATGGCCGCCACGAGTACATCGGTGCTCGCCGACGGTGCAGGCGCCTTCATCGGCGGCGTCCTGGCAACCAAGGTGGTGGGCAACATGCGGGATCAGACAGAGGCCCAGCAGGAGCAGGCATACTATGCCCGCCAGTCGGCGGCTCAACCTGTCCCCCAGGCCCCGGCCCAGAAGTCCCCGGAGCAGCGTATAGCGGAACTCGACAAGCTGGCAGCCGGCGGTTACATCACGCCGGAAGAGTACAAAAGCAAGAAAAAGGCGATTGTCGACGGCATGTAGATGCCGGTGCACTTCCCCGGGCGACAGATTGTTGCCCGGGGGTTGAAATCAAACCCGGTGGGTTCAATCCCAAGGATTCAGGGCAGGCTTATCCGTATGCCGTCTGATTTGGGATCTGTAAAGGAAAAGCCATAGTGTTTAAAGTTACCCGGATTATCGTCCGTCATGCAATCAGGGCGCTGACATTCGGTGCGTTGGGTGCCGTCCTGGTT
>JAQYVO010000167.1 GCA_030145425.1 Chromatiales bacterium
ATTCTTTTACCTGGGAGGTACTGGCCTATTCCATACTAAGCCTCACCTTGGTACGCATGCTCCCGGTGTTCTTGGTCCTGGCCGGTATGAAACTGCGCACCGACGAAAAGCTTTTTATGGGCTGGTTCGGGCCCCGGGGCCTGGCCAGCATCGTCTTCGCGGTGATCGTGCTCAACGAACACCTGCCGGGCGGCGGCACCATCGCCATAACTGCAGTCTGCACCATCGTACTCAGTATCCTGCTGCACGGGCTCAGCGCCAATCCTCTGGTCGCCGCGCTCGCCGCGAGAATAAAGGGCTCCTGAGACTTGTGCGTGGCAAATTGCTACTCAGGCTGATACAAGGAGCTGATAAATCCCCGGCAGTGAGTCTGCCAACGGACTTCGTTCAACTTGATTGGCAATTTGGTAACGACGTCACCGACTTCAGCTATCGTGTTACCGCTTGGTGAACTGTGGGCGGTGGACCAGGACAGCGGTAACAAATGAGATATTTTTCAAACAGATTGCAGTATCATAGTATGCTGTCCCGGTACTCACATACATTGCGCCTCCCTTCGGGGAATGGTAAATTTCCGCCTGTTTTTTACTACGCAGCCCGAATGTGCCAGGGCACCCGCCCGAAAGCCTCGGACACGAGTTCCAGCTTGTCCCGCCGGGTTATCCGAATATGCAGCCATGATCAGCGCAGTCAGTGATTGCCGATCCAGGCAAAACCTTTTTTCATTGATTTAGGAGATTGAAATGACGAAGAAGTTGAATGTATCCAAAAACCTGATGCTCGCCGCCATGTTGGCGGTCTCCGGGATCGTCTCATCGGTAGGGATGGTCGGGTCGGTATCCGCCGACGCGGCGGCCTTGGGCGGTTATAAGGCCAAGGATTTCTTGAGCGATTATTCGAAGCTCACCCCCGTGGAGGGAGAGAAAGATGCCTACCGGTATATTGACCCGGCGGTGGACTTCTCCAAGTACCAGAAGCTGTTGCTCGACCGCATCAAGGTCTGGTACAAGGACGATTCCGATTACAAGGGGATAGATCCCGACGACCTGAAGGCGCTCACGGACTATTTTCACCAGGCTATCGTCAAGGCGGTAGGGGATGACTACAACGTCGTCAACGAGGTCGGTCCGGATGTGCTGCGCGTGCGTATCGCGGTGACCGACCTGGTGCCCAACAAACCCGAGGCATCGGTAGTTTCCCTGGTTGTTCCCTTTGCATGGGTCGCGGATGCGGGCAGCGGAGCTGCCAAGGGAGAGGCAGGGAGCACCGCTTTCAGCGGGGAGGCCACCATCGAGATGGAGGCTATGGACAGCGTCAGCAGCCAGCAGGTTGGGGCCTATATCGACAAGGAGGTGGGTAAAAAATACCAGTGGTCAAAAGGCGTCAGCGAGGGCGTAAACAGCTATATGGGCGCTTACTCCAAGTGGACTTACACCCAGAAGGCGATGGACGCCTGGGCGCAAAGGCTTAAGGAAACCTTGGATCAACTGGAGAACAAGGCCAAGAAGGGGAGCTGAGCCCGCAGCAAGCGCGCCGTGGGTATTGACGGGGTGACGTATGAAGCGATTAAGGCCGAGGGCCTGTCCGCCTCAGTCGATAAGCTATAATTTCAGTGGTAATTTAGTACAATTGAGTGGGGTTTTCCGGGGCTGTTTCCTGGAATCGCCATTGATTTTAGGTTCATTAGAGGATAGTAAATATGAAAAGCATTAAACAAAGTTTGTTAATCAGCGCGGGTTTCTGTGTGGCGATGGCACAGCCCCTCATGGCGCAGCAGAGCATGGTCGAGGGGTACTTCAAGTCTTCAGATGGTGCGCCTATCAAGAGCGGCTCGGGAGATTGCGTGAGGGCGGCCTATAAGAACACCACCGAATACCTCGAAGCGTGCGGTTACGAACGTTTCGTTGAAAAGGCGGCCGCCGTCGAATCCGGTGACACCGCTACCAGTGTCACGGTCGTGGAGACTGCGGGCGTAATGAAGGGAGGGGAGGTTGTCGCGGTCACGGGAAAGATGATCGAGGAAGTGGTCATCGGCAACGTGGAGTTTCCGTTCAACAGCGCCGAGCTGACATCTGAATACAAGGCAGCTCTGGACGCAGCCTCCGATGCTCTCGCGCCCCACCGCGATTTTCTCCAGCAGGGGCTGGCGACGCTGAACGTCATAGGCCACACGGATTCCCGGGGAGCGGCGGAGTACAACCAGATGTTGTCCGAAATGCGGGCACAGGCCGTTGCCGATTACATGGTGGAGCAGGTTCCCTCGCGTGCAGCTTTTATCAATGCGATCGGTCGCGGCGAAGCGGACCCCATCGCCAGCAACGATACCGTGGAAGGTCGCCAGAGCAATCGCCGTGTGGTGCTTCGGGTGATCGGGAAATAATCGGTACCCGTCACGGCGCCACTGGCGCCGTGTTCCACCCATTGGGTGTATAGGCATTGGCAACGGAGGAGGCAGCCTTGCTAGTCACTTTTTCCTGTCCTGCCTACGCGGACATCACCATGTTCGGTGATGTTGCACTCCAATTGCTGAAAATGATGGGTCACAGTGGAACTGTCCCCAGCGCTCTATCCGCGGAAGATGTTCTCCCGGCACTGGAGCGTCTGGAAGCAGCGGTTGCGGTAAAAGAGCGGTCAGCGGAGCCTGAGGGGGACGATGATGACGATCCCCCTGTCAGTATTTCCCACCGGGCCCTGCCTTTAATCGAATTGCTCAAGGCCGCGGCAAAGGCGGAGTGCAGCGTGATGTGGGACAGCAATGCTTGATCCGGCACTGGCATGTGGCACACCTCCTTTCCCTGAGGAGAGGGAGTAAAAAAGCTAAGGCTCTGATTATATGACTCTTTCCCTGATTAAATGGGTAGATTACCATTGTAGGGCCGAATTCATTCGGCCAACAGCCAGGTCACCCCTCTCCAGGTTTATGAAGGCCCTCAAAGCCCCCTCAGCACTCACCTTCAATCCCAACCTGTTGCGAGCGGATCTGGTTCGGGATATTGACGATTATCCCCGTTGGGAGTGCATCTGGATGACAGGTCGTGATGAAATGCCGATGGTCGAATGAATTCGACCCTACGGAGCGGGGTTAATGGGGCAGCGGTGATCTATGGAATATAAAGACTATTACCGGATCATGGGCATCGAGCGCGAAGCCACCCAGGATGAGATCAGGCGCGCCTACCGCAAGCTCGCCAGAAAGTATCACCCGGACGTGAGCAAGGAGGGCGATGCTGAAGCGCGATTCAAGGAGGTCGGTGAGGCTTACGAAGTACTCAAGGATCCGGAGAAGCGCGCGGCCTACGATCAACTCGGTGCTGACTGGAAGTCCGGGCAGGATTTTAAACCGCCGCCGGACTGGGATGCCGGTTTCGAATTCAGCGGCGGTGGTTACACTGCGGGCGGTGGCGGTGTTCACAGCGACTTTTTCGAAGAACTGTTTGGCCGGCGGTTTCGGCATGCGGGCGCTGGTCGCCAGACTTTCCGTATGCGCGGAGAAGATCATCATGCCAAGGTATTGATCGATCTCGAAGACAGTTTTTCCGGTACTACCCGTTCCATGTCGCTGCGTGTGCCCGAGGTGACGGACGAGGGTCATGTCATCACCCGCGAACGTACCTTGAATGTGCGTATTCCCAGGGGTATCAGGCCGGGACAGCAGATCCGTCTGGCCGGCCAGGGCACCCCCGGGTCTGGCGACGCCGGGTCGGGAGATCTGTATCTGGAGGTGGCATTTAGAGAACACCCCATGTATCGCGTCGACGGCTCGGATATTTACCTCGACTTGCCTGTGGCGCCGTGGGAAGCCATGCTGGGGGCAAGCATCAAGGCGCCAACCCCATTGGGGGCCGTCGACCTCAGGATTCCCACCGATTCCAACCAGGGTCGTAAGCTGCGCCTCAAGGGCCGCGGGTTGCCCGGCAAGTCACCCGGTGATCTGTATGTGGTTCTGCAGGTGACTTTACCGCCGGCTGACAGCGAGGACGCCAAACGCCTTTACGGGCAGATGCGGGATAAGCTCGGCTTCAACCCGCGCGCAAAGATGGGGGTGGCCTGATCCCATGAGTGAAAAAGACCAATCGAAGCCAGCCGTCGAGCTGATTGACGAACAGACGACATTCACACTGGCTGATATATGCCATACCTTTTCTGTGGAGGCCGAGTTCGTCGAGGCGCTGGTTGAAGAGGGTATCCTCGAGCCGTCCGGTAAACAGGGTCGCCACTTGTGCTTTACGGCAAACTGTTTGCGGCGCACGCGCGTCACGCTGCACCTGCAGCGGGATTTGCGAGTCAACCTTGCCGGTGCGGCCCTTGCCCTCGAACTGCTCGAGCGCATAGAGGCGCTGGAGCGCCGTTTGCACGCAACAGGGGTTGAATGAGAGGACAGGTTGGATTATCCCAAGGGCAGCTGATCCCGATTCCCGGAGGCGACGCCATCAGACGGATGAATGCACGAGTTTACAAACCCTATTTTCAGAAGTGAAGTAACCAACTGATCCCGGAGGAACTGCTATGTCCAAAAAAGACACCAAGACGAAGAACGAATCGAAAAAGAAAAAGCTGTCCACAGAGAAATACGAAGCCGAGATTTACAAGCTGCATACCGAACTGGTCAAACTGCAGTACTGGGTGAAGGAATCGGGGCATAAAGTCGTTGTCGTATTCGAAGGGCGGGATGCGGCCGGCAAGGGCGGCGTCATAAAACGGATTACCGAAAGGGTGAGCCCCCGCATATTTCGCGTAGCGGCCTTGCCTTCCCCGTCCGAACGGGAAAAAACCCAGATGTACGGTCAGCGATATATGCAGCACTTTCCCGCAGCAGGTGAAGTGGTGTTGTTCGACCGCAGTTGGTACAACCGGGCGGGTGTCGAGCGTGTCATGAAATTCTGTACCAAGGAAGAGTATCGACGCTTTCTGGACCATACACCGGTTTTCGAGCAGTTCATGGTCAGTTCCGGCATTCAACTGATCAAATACTGGTTCGACGTCAGCATGGAGGAGCAGGAGCGCCGCTTCCGGGCACGCATGGAGGATCCACGAAAGATCTGGAAACTGAGCCCCATGGACGTGGAATCCTTCAATCGCTGGTATGACTACTCCCGGGCACGGGATGACATGCTCAAGGCCACGAGCTCCAAGCATGCCCCCTGGTACGTGGTAAGGGCGAACAGCAAGAAGCGCGCGAGGTTGAACTGCATCTCACACCTGCTGGGCCAGATCCCCTACAAAGAGCTGCCGCGCGAGGAAGTGGTGCTCGGAAAACGCGACTTCAAGGAAAAATATGACGACCGGGTAGAGGCGGTACACTCCAAATTCGTCCCGGAGAAATTCTGATCACGGGTATCGATCCCGGATCTCCACCGGTTCCAGATCAATGGGGTCAGACAGCGAGTCTGACCCCATTGATTATTTCGATTCGCTTTCGACATCGGCCAGCAGCCGTCGAAAATCCGGGTTTTCACGGAGCAATTCCCCACCCGCCTCGATCAGCTTGTCCACCTGTTCGTCTGTGAGCTTGAAGCTGGTGGGCACCTTGTTCAGGAATGCACGGCGCTCGGGGTCCTTGATGTCCTTCAGGTTGACGCGCATGAAATATGATTTGACCGCATTTTCCGGTGTCGACATCTCGCGGGCCCAGCGGGCCAGGCTCTTTTTCATCAGTTCGATGGTCGCCACATTGTAGTGGTGCAGCTGGACATCGCTCATCGCACCGATGGTCTCTATCAGCGAAGGCTGCTTGTTGGTCTGGTCCATCTCAGGCTCCGGTTCGGTAGAGGCGTTTACTACTATGACCACTATGCGGCGAGGCGGCTGCCGATTGTATTTGTGTAGATAGTTGGTCATGC
The DNA here is from genome assembly GCA_030145425.1 of Chromatiales bacterium. Lineage (GTDB taxonomy): Bacteria > Pseudomonadota > Gammaproteobacteria > Chromatiales > Chromatiaceae > JAHEHQ01. The sequence goes on from JAQYVO010000167.1 coordinate 5,841, forward strand.
CGCCCGTCATCTCGATGACGTCGTAAACGGCACGCAAACCCAGATTGTCGGTGATGCCGCCGTCCACGAAATGGGCGTAATTACGTTTGTCCCGCTCGAAATAGGTCTCCAGCCCTTCGACGATCGAGGTCAGTTGGGGATCATCGGCAGCTCTCTTTTTCGCTGCCTCGAGCCATTCCGGCAGTTCGGTTCCGCATTCCTGGAAATTTTCCACCACGACAGGGTTGAACAGCACCGGGACGGCGGAGGAAGCGGTCACCGCCCGGGCCACCGGAAAAGTCGACAGGTCCGAGCAGAGCAGATTGAAATACTCCTGGACGAACGAGAAACGCACGCCGTATCCGAGATCCGAGGCGTTGATCACGATCATCGGGCGCCCCTTCTGGATCATGTCCGCGTAGGTGGCCCCCTTGAATATGTGCTTTTCGTAGTATTTTATGGCAATCTCGGTGCGCCCCGTGGGTGCGAGCCACTCAAGCGGGTTTAAAATACCCGCGAGCAGCGCACCTTCCACATCACGCCTGAGAAACGCCTCCTCGAAATCATCGAATATTCGATCCCCGTAAAGGCCATAGTAAGCCGCTGTGAAACTTCCCCCCGACACTGAGTTGATGGTGTCGACCGCATCCAGCAATCGCACGTTTTGCCCCCCGGTCGACACTTGGGTGTCCCGCATTTCTTTCAGCACGCCGTATGAAAGGGCGGCAGCCCGTGTGCCCCCGCCGGAGAAGGCCAGTATCAGCATGGTGTCATCGGTGCGCCACTGTTCCTGAAAGGATTTGATCGAATAGCCGGCATCCGCACTGACGTCCTGCACCGGCGTATTCTCAATTACTCCGTAAGATGCACAACCGCTGACCAGCAGCAAAGTGATCCCTGCCCATAGTATTCGCAACATGATTCTGTTCCCCTGACCGGTTGATCCTGACAAAGATTATAAACTCTCTTACCCGAATGGTACTTACTTAAGCCAAATAGTCCTGTTCAAATGCCCTGATCGTCATTCCGGCGCAGGCCGGAATCCAGGAAAGCAACCATCATTGGCACACGTTCTGGATCCCGGCCTGCGCCGGGATGACGGTGGCTTTGAGCCTTAAGTAAGTGCCATTACTCTCTTACCCGATAATTGGTGGTGTTTGATCTCCGGTCGGATCGATGGATTTTTCGAAAAAGGCATGGTGATGCTGTCTTTTTTGGACTAATGTTCCCCACAAGCACTCGCGCCGGGACTCTTCTCAATGACGATCTTTTCCTCGCGGCCCGGTGAGCCGATTGTAACGGGCGGTTTGCCGGAGGCATCGCGGAGAGTGTCGCTCAAGACGCCGATTTACGTAGGGTTCAGGCTGCTTCCGATTCAACCAGATAACTAAATGAGGACCCGGAGATGCTGGAGCTTTTGCTGGTGGCTGTAATCCTTGTGGCTGCTACAGTCGTAATTCACGCGGTTGGGACAAGCTATTGGATGCGTCTGTTGTTGCACTACTACACTGATGCGAAAGGCTATTTCAAGCCACGCAAGGCACTGCCTGCCACAATATGGACCGCAGTGGTCCTTATGATGCTGCATGTGGTCGAGGTCGTCCTCTGGGCAATAACGTACCTGCTGCTGATACCGGGTACTCAGCTGGACAGCTTCGAGAAGGCGACCTACTTCTCCATGGTTACCTTCACCACCCTGGGTTACGGCGACATTACCCTGGCGGACCACGAATGGCGCCTGCTGAGTGGGGTCGAGGCGCTGAACGGCATCCTTCTGGTGGGTTGGACAACGGCGTTTCTGTTCATGGTCGTGCAGCGGGGCTGGCAGAAGCATGAGGCATGATCAGTATGATGGCCAAACCGACAGCTGTTTACATTGGCGGGAAATGCTAAGTGGAATTGTGCATAATCGGCGCGTTCAAGCAGTAAACCTATTTCAATACTTCACGATAACGATCGAATCAGGGGGTTGTTTATGACCACAGAGAAGACCGAGGCCAAGGGCTTCCGGATTCCGCTTTTTGAGGGCCTGCTGCCTATCAAGGGATCACAGGTGCCGACCGAGGTCATTGCCGGTATCACCTTGGCGGCACTGGCCATCCCGGAAGTCATGGGCTACACCAAGATCGCGGGTACCCCGGTGATCACCGGGCTCTACACCATCCTCATCCCGATGGCCCTGTACGCTATCTTCGGCGCTTCGCGGCACCTGGTGGTGGGCGCCGACTCAGCCACGGCGGCCATCCTGGCTGCCGGGCTCGTCGGTCTCGCCGCGGTGGGGTCGGACGAGTACGTGGCCCTTGCCGCAGTGCTCGCCATCCTGGTGGCGGTCTTTCTTATCCTCGCCCGTATCATCGGCCTCGGGTTCCTCGCCGATTTTCTCTCCAGCACGGTGCTCGTTGGATTTTTAACCGGTGTGGGTATCCAGGTCGCGTTAGGGCAGATCGGGGGCATGCTGGGCCTGGAGGTCCACGGGCACGGCACCCTTGGCAAGATCGTCGCCGACCTGCAGCACATCGGCGAGACGAACTTCTACGCGCTGGCGACCGCAGTGGCCGTGCTGGTCATGATCGTTGGTTTGAAAAAGCTCTCACCCAAGATTCCGGGGGCCCTGCTCGCGGTGATCGGTGCCATGGTTGTCAGCTGGGCGATGGATCTGCAATCCCACGGTGTGCACGTGCTAGGCACCATACCGAGTGGTCTGCCGGCCATCGGGCTGCCCGATGTCAACTGGAGCTGGGATCTGATCCAGAAGCTGGTCCCGGTTGCCTTCGCGATGTTCGTCGTCATCCTCGCCCAGAGCGCGGCAACCTCCCGCGCCTTCGCCGCCCGCTACAACGAGCGCTTCAGCGAGAATACCGACCTGGTCGGCCTGGGCATGGCCAACATCGGTGCGGGTCTGTCCGGGACCTTCGTGGTGAGCGGCAGCCCGACCAAGACCCAGATGGTCGACGGCGCAGGCGGGCGCACCCAGCTGACGCACCTCACGACTGTCGTCGTCGTATTACTGGTCATACTGTTCCTGACCGGTCCCCTTGCCTATATGCCCGAGGCGGTCCTGGCGGCCATTGTCTTCATGATCGGCCTGGATTTGATCGATTTCAAAGGGATGAAGAAGATCTTCGTCGAAGCTCGCGCGGAGTTCTGGGTGGCCCTGATCACGACAGCCGTGGTGGTGGTGGTAGGCGTGGAGCAAGGTATTATCGTCGCCATGGTGCTGTCGCTCCTGGACCATGTGCGCCGGGGTTACCGTTCGAAAAACTCCCTGATCGTGGCCCGTCAGGCCGACGGTTGGCGCACCTCACCGGTGAGCAGCCCGGCCCAGTTCGAGCCGGGGCTTTTGGCCTACCGGTTCTCCCATAGCATGTACTATGCCAATGCTGAGCAGTTCTCGGAGGAGGTCATCGAGCTTGCCAGCAGCGCGGACCCGACCCTCTCCTGGTTCTGTATCGATGCCGCCGCGATTGCCGAGGTGGACTACTCGGCAGCCGCCACCCTGCGATCTGTTTACGGCATCCTGAAGGATAAGGGCATTCGAATGGTCTTTGCATTGGCCAGCGAAGACCTCAGGGCTGATCTGGACCGTCTGGGAATCACCGATCTGGTCGGAAAGGATGCCTTCTACGCTACCGGCGACGATCTGTTGAACGCCTACCATCAGAGGAAACAGTAATGGATTTCGATCTGGAAGAACTTACACCCGAAACACCCGTTGGTGTGCGCTGTCAAGTGAAGGTGAGCGAGCTCAAGCCGACACAGAACGCCGCCGGCTTCGACGAGGTCAACGACAAGATCGCCCGATACAGTGCGAAATCCAAGGACGACCTAAAAGACTACCTGTTCGTGCACACGGTTCCGGTGGTCATCGGCAACGGCGGCAACTTCTACCTGACCGATCATCACCACCTGGCCAACGCCTTGTGGAAGACGGCCGAGGGCAAGAACGAGGCAGGTATCGATACCAAGAATGCCCGCGTTGCCGTCAGCGTGCAGCACAACATTGCCCCCCTCAAGGGGTATCATTTCTGGAAGGCGATGCACGAGGCCCGGCTGGTCTACCTGTTCGACAACTATGGTGGAGGGCCTATACGCCCGAAGGACCTCTGCCCGCACATCAAGGACTTGGCCAACGACCCGTACCGGAGTCTCGCCTGGGAGGTGCGCACGAGATACGGTTACGGCAAGAGCCCCCATGCCTTCGCCGAATTCCTGTGGGCCGACTTCTTCCGTATCCGGATCATCATCGACAACTGGATCCTCAAGGACAAGATACGGGGATCGGATATCCTGATCGGCAAGCTCCCCGAGGATCAGAAGAAAGACGTCATCGACGAGGCGATGCACTTGGCAAGATCACCCGAGGCTGCAGGTATGCCGGGGTATCTGGGCGTAGGGTAGCCAGCTCTCTGATTCGTTCTACGGAGACGGCTGTTGGCCGAATGAATTCGGCCCTACAAGGGTAATCTACCCGGGGGAAGGGCCAATTTTATTCGATCAAAGCCTGGTGACATGAATGTAGGGTCGAATTCATTCGACCATTGCGTGATGAGATAGATGTAGGGTCGAATTCATTCGACCAATTCGGCCCATATTCAGTTAACCCCGCCACGGCAAAATCAATGCCGTGGCGGTTTTTTTCGAACCCAACTCCAGAATACTATTCGGGCGTTGCATTCAGTGCGAACATCGCCTCGAGCATGATAGGCACCTTGCTGGAGAACTTACCGAACCATTTTCCGTAGATACGCGATATCTGGCCGGTTCGGTTGAGTCGGGAGAGCGTCCGGTCGGCGATCAGGCGGAAAACCGAATCGTTTCGCCTGACTGCCAGGGCGAAGGGCTCGTAGGAGAACACCTCTTCGGCAATAGAGAATTTTTCGGTTCCCTTGTTGGTGAGGGCAAGGCCAATCAAAACTACCTGATCCGAAGCAAACGCATCCACCTCGCCTGCGATCATGGCCTTCATGCCGTCGGCAGCCGAGTCGACCGGGACGACGGTTGCATCGATAAAGGCATCTTTCAGTGCCCTGTTGAGTTGATCGATGGTGGTCGTGCCCTTTACTACGGCAACCTTCTTATCCTGCAGTGCCGAGATGCCATCGATACCGGATCCATCGAGGCTGAGCAGTGAGGCCCCGGTGACAAAGGTGAGTTGTGTGAAATCGACCAGTTCGGCCCGCGACAGGGTCTTGGTGGTCGAGCCGCAAAGGATGTCGATCTTGCCCTTGGCAATGGCATCGAAGCGTTCCGCGGCGGTTACCGGAACGAACTCTATTTTGATGTCCTGGTTATCGAGCGTTTTTTTCACCTCGTTGGCAATACGGGTGCAGAGATCTATAGAGTAGCCTGTAGGCTTGTTGTTCTCATCGAGAAAGGACATCGGCGGTTCGTTCTCTCGAAATCCGATGCGCATGGTTCCGGACTGCTTGATTTTTTCCAGTGTGGTGCTGGATTCCGCTGCACTCAATTGGGGTGCCAGCATGCACAGCAGAACCAGGAAGGCGGTTACGTATTTCATTATTTACCTCAGGCTGAATTTTAGTCGGATATCTAAGTAGGCAAGAATAACCCAGGGGGTGCGTAGGAATCCATTCAATAAAAGGGCTCTTCCCCTGATTAAGTCGAATTGGTCGAATGAATTCGACCCTACGGTTCTGCATTGTTGATTTATCCACTCAATCAGGGGAAGGACAAGAAAGTAGATTACAGGGTAGGGCCGAATTTATTCGGCCAACAGCCATCGTTATAGCCGGAGAGGGGGAAGTCGAATTGGTCGAATGAATTCGACCCTACGGTTTTGTATTGTTGATTTATCCACTCAATCAGGGGAGGGCAGGTCTTCCGGAACCGCGGACTGTTCCGGGGGGAACTGCCCAAGTATCGCCTTGACGGTTCGGTTGACGTAGTCGGTGGTCTCCTGGGCTGTAAGCCCCGTGTCCATACTCAGGCCCAAAAAGCTTCGGCCCGTGCCGCGCCAGAACAGCCGTTTCTCTACGGGAGTGACAAAATCGATGATCAGGGTTCCGGTTTCGTACTCCGAAACCCGGGTACTGGAATGTCGGGGGCCCCAGGACCCGCGGAAACCGTAATACCCACCTCCCCAAAAGGGATCATAAAAGTGATCGATGGTGTCTATCTGGATCCGTTTGTCGATGGCGCCAAACCAGGTGACGAGAAAATCCGCATTCCCCGCTTCCGATAACAGGAACCCCTTTCTTTGCAGGGCGTCATTTACGGCCACGACCACCCGGTTCCGGACCAGGTCGTTGTCGATGCGAATGTCCCTGCTGGGTGGCTCGTCGGACTCCAGCCAGGCATAGGACCGCAGCTGCTGGAATTCGAAGCCAGGTTGATAGTCGAAGTTGACTTCAGGCGTGCTGGCGCAGCCGCCGAGCATAAGGATGATCAGGAGTACGGTCAGGCGCATCGGATAATCAGCATCTGCCAGGAACGCTCCGCGGCCTCAAAAACGGTATCCTCTGGGCACCACGACCACGCCGTCATCCGATACGGTAAATCGCGTGGCATCTTTGGCGAGGTCGAATCCGATGCGCTCACCGCTGGGAATTACAACATCCTTGTCTATGATGCAGCGCTGCAGATCCGCGCCGGCACCCACCCGGACCCCGTTGAAGAGGATGGCATCGTGTATTACCGCTTCGTCGCCGACATGGACCTGGGGAAACAGTATCGAGTGCTGTACGCTGCCGCCGTTGATAACGACGCCGCCCGCCACGATAGAGTTGATGCAGATGCCTTCACTGCCTGATGCCCCGGGAACCGTTCGGGCCGGGGGTGCCTGGGGCTGGTAGGTCCGTATGGTCCAGTCGCTCTGGTACAGGTCGAGAGAAGGCACCGGATCCAGCAACTCCATATTGGCCCGGTAGTAGCTGTCCAGGGAGTCCATGTGACACCAGTAGCGATCCGGGGTCACCCGCCCCTTGTCGGTTCCGAACTTGAATGCATGCACGCCGTGGGTTCCGATCATCCAGGGAATGATGTCCCGATCGAAGTCGTGATCGGAATCCTCGCGTTTGGCGTCGGCCTCCAGGGCTTCCACGAGTTTCTTGAGCGAGAACACGTAGACGCCCATCGAGGCCAGGGACCTGTTTGGATCCTCCGGATCGCGTGCGGGATCCTTTGGTTTGTGCTGAAAACCGGTGACCTTGCCGTGGGCATTGCTGGTGAGAATACTCAACTTGCTGCTCTCTTCACGGGGTACGCTCATACAGGCCACCGTCATACCGGCCTTGTGTTTTCTGTGGTGTTTCAACAACGGGGCGTAGTCCATGCGATAGATGTGATCCCCCGAGAGCACCAGTATCCAGCGGGCACCGTTGCGTAACAGCAGGTTGAGGTTTTGATAGACCGCATCCGCCGTGCCTCTGTAGGTTTGCTCGCCGGAATGCATCTGGGGCGGGACCGGGGTGACGAATTCACCGAGTTCCGGGTTGAACACAGACCAGCCGTCCCGCAGATGTTTTTGCACCGACAGCGACTTGTACTGTGTGAGTACCAGGATGCGTCGCAGCCCTGAATGCAGGCAATTGGCCAGCGTGAAGTCGATGATGCGGTATTTCCCGCCGAAGGGAACGGCGGGTTTGGCCCGGTCCTGGGTCAGCGGCAACAGCCGTGAGCCGTAGCCGCCCGCAAGTATGACGCTCAGGGTGTTGAGACTCATCTGATCATCCTATCGCCGGAATCGGCCCCATTATATTCGGTTCGCAATCCCCGTATTCTACCATTATGATGATATCAAGGCCTGTGATGCGGCAAAGACTTTTGGCGGGAGGTGCCTCGTGCGATCCATTGTTTCAATAAAAACGCCCCTGTTTCTTGTAGTGCTCCTGTCGGCTGCGGTGACCCTGCCCATCGAAGGGGCCAATCTCCGCTGGCTGGATCATTCCCCGGCAAGGTTTTTTACCGACGCTGACTGGCAGTTGTTGTCGGCGAAATCCGACGAGGTGCTCAACAAAGGCGAGGACGGCCGGGAGTACAGCTGGAGCAACCCGGAAACCGGTAGCTCGGGTAGTTTTGTGGCCGAGCCGGCAGAGGATCGGGGGGAGCTGAGCTGCCGTCTTGTGACGATCGTCACCCAGGCCAGGACCGCCAGCAATACCAGCCAGTTTACCTTTTGCCGCCAGGAAAACGGTGAATGGAAGATTGCACGGTAGCCTCCACCGGAGACGGTCCGCAGCTACAGATTACTCGTAGCGTTTCATGATCTGTTTCTTGGCGTTCTCGTACTCTTTTTCGGTGATGATGCCTTTTTCGTAACTCGTGTTGAGGTCCATCAGTTCCTGGCCCATCGTGGTGGTGGTCGTTGTATTGCTGCTTTCGACCTTGGTGCCGCCACCGCCGCAACCTATCATGAGAACCGTAGCGAGCAGGATGCCGCTGATTGTTCCTACCTTTCTGAAAGCCATTGTCAACTCCGGTGAATCAATTGGAACCAGCCGGGATTATAATCCAACCCGATCCGGAGGGTACACTAAGTCTGGGTGACAGAGTACTGACAAAAAAAGGCCGCCAGAATTGGCGGCCTTTCAGTGCGGCTGCATACGGCCTACTTTACCTTTAGTCCTTCCCATATGGTGCTGTCGGGACAATCTACGAGATTATCAAATTTCTCGTCTACCTTCGAGGCCGCTGAACCCTCGTAAGCATCTGTAAATGCTCCCCATTCCGCAAAGGTAGGCGTGGTTATAACAAATCTGAAATCGCCTTTGGCATCGCCCCCCTCCGCAACGGGGAACCGAATGTAAGCGTCCAGGTTCTTGCCGCCTTTCATTCCCTTTGCAGCTTTAAGCCAGGTGGAAGCCATTGCCATGACCTTGTCTGCTGTTGCGTCATCGTTGAACTCGCAGACAAAGATCTGAATGGCCTGCAAACCTGAATTGGAATAAGCCGGAGCGGCAATAATCAGCAACAGGGATACCAATATAGTACGGGCAAGTATTTTCATGATTTATCCTTAAGATTGCGGGGTTTTTAAATTTGATGGCCGTTAACGATTATACTTGATGGCGGGGGTTTTCCACAAAAACACAAGAGCTTCGCAGGTTAGCAGTCAGATCAGGTGAGGCTCCGGATGACTAAAGCGGTGCAACTTTCAGTTCCTTCGCTCATGTGGGCACTGAATCGCTCCGAACCACCGTGGTCAGGGGGCGCGTGAACGACGCGCAGACTCGGGATCAGTTTGAACTCGAAAGCGTCAAGGCCGAAGGGCAAGCCTTCCCCTATGGATTTCAGCGCGGCTTCCTTGAGGCTCCATAATTGGAAAAAGGTCTGGCGACTTGCCTGACCGCCTGGCCCTTCAATAACTTTAGTCTCTGCTTCCGAAAAAAACAGATGAGCGAGTTCTGCAGCCTCCAGTTCCCTCGTTTGATCTTCAACGTCGATACCGACTCCGTGCGTGGACGACCAGGCCCCGGCAAAACCAAAACGGCAGGAGGAAAAACCAAACCAGATATCCGGTAAAGCGGAAAGGTAGGGACGCCCTTTTTCTGTCTCACTGAAAGCGATCTGCGATAAGGGCTGCGGCGTCCCCAGCACGAGACCGCCGCAGAAACGACGAAATGCCCGGCGCTGTATGAACAGGGCTTTCTCGCTTCGTGTTGCAAACCGGTCGGCCCTCCGAAGCTCAGTATCTGACAAGACCGATGAGCAACAACGCGTCACCTCCGGATCACTCGAAACCGGCGCATACAATACCCGGGCGGCATGGCATGCGGACGCCGGTGTCAAATCACGCGTGCTGTTGGCAAAAAAATCATTGATCCTGTCGCTTCTGTCGCTGGTCATTTAGGGCCTGTTAACACCTTCCACCGGTTCTGCGGGGCTGCCCTCGTAGGTGGCAGTGGGCAGGTGCATCGCCTTCAGTACCAGGCTCAATGGCAAAAGTGTAGTCTCAGGCTCGATCACCGCGCCGCCCATAACCGTGGCGCCGAAGTTGATGTCACTGCCGTTCCTGATATTGGTCAACTTCACCTTCAGCATCATATTTTCGAAGGTGTGAAACTGCAGAAAGCCGTTGACCATGCAATCATTGCCAAAGCTCACTGCGTTCCAATCAGAGGCCTGCATCGGTGAGGCAATGATGGTTCGCTTACCGATTTGACACCCCATCAATCGCAGAACAATATTTGAAAGGACTGTTCCGGCAGTTATTTTCAACGATCTCTGACACCAGGCGAAGAAGCAGTCCTGTGCGAAAAAGTAGGTGAAATGCCGCCAGGACCAAAACGGTGTCGAATGCGCCGAACCCCATTTGCTGCCGACGAGGAGCTTCTTGGTTGCGGCACAAAACACGACCAGGATGGTTTCTGAGAGAATCAAAGCAATGAATGCGCTGACAACCAGGTGCCCGCCAAGGCGCAGCAGGATGGTGTACAGAATCACGTAGACGAGTAGACTCAGGATACGCAGCATTCCAATGCTGAAAATGTCGTTCAGGAAGACTCGCGCCAGGAAAAGAGGGAAGCCGGGCAATTTCTGGGTTTCATTTTCATCCTCGAATTGCGCACTCGCAAACTTTACAGGTGGGTTTCCCGCCACCGTGATCGGTTCTCCGAGCCGTGAACGCATCTGGCGCCGAAAATGTATGTCATTTGCCGGCGTCGAGACGCCCAGCAGGAAGTTCGAGGGGAATTGCCCGTACTCCGCGACGCAGTTGTTACCGCTGAAAAAATTCCGGGGCATGTCGAGCTGGCGAAGCTTTATATGCTCGGCGCCATAGTCAAGCATGTTCGTAAAACAGCCATTGGACCAGAACACCTGGGAATCGGCGCTGGCAAGTTCCGGGACGAGGTTTAACATCAAGTCACATTCCGACGCACCCAGGCGCGGGAAGCGCATACCGGCGAGTGCGCGCAGGTACTGTCCGGTGATGGTCCAGGTCCACTGTCTCTGGACCTGGTTCATTTTCTTCATTCTGTACAAGAGCAGATAGCCCCTGAGTCCGCGAGAGGAATACAGTCCGGGCTTGGCAGCAGTGCAGCGAAGAAAGAGGCAAACCAGCACCGAGATCAGGACGACGGTGACCCAGGTAGTGATGAAGGTGTACAGGCCCATGTGCCAGATAATCTCCGGCAGCGGTGTCATCTTGAAGTATTCACTGGCGGCAACCGTTTCATTGACAGGAATGAAAGTGACGGCAAACCAGGTAACCGCAGCGGTGGGAACCACAATGAGGCAGAAGTCCAGGAAGATCTGCATGAGGATGTTGAGTGTTTCCAGGAACCAGAAGGGGTGCGAGGATTCACAGGTGTTCGCAGTTCGCTTCAGTGCCGTGCAACGGCCACTAAGGCGGGCCGGGGCACCTTCCCACATCTCCTCCGAACCCACATCGCTGAGTATGGGAGTAAACGGATTGATCCAGGAACCCCGGCCCACCTCGACATGATCGGCAATGGCTGCCCGCATCCCGATCCTGCAGCCACTTTCCAGGCGAACAGGGCCGATATGCAGCTTCTGACCGAGCCATCTCGATGTGTGGATGTAGGCTCCGGTCTGGATGGTGACATTGTCCCCGGTGGAGAGTAAATCCAGGGGTCCGGAGAACTCCGCGTCGTGTGCACACTGAAGGTTGTCACCCACGGTCGCGCCCAGACGCCGTAAAGCGTATGCCATGAGGGGCGCGCTGCGAAACATTGCCCCGAGGGGGAGAATCACCGATCTTTCCAGCCGTCCGATACACCAGACGCGCAGATGCATCCTGCTCCACTTGGGGTATACACCGGGCGTCACATTGTTCTTGTAGAGGTGACCACCCATAAAGAGCTTGATCACCATGACCCAGAGCAGGCTGGCGAAGGGCAAAACAAGGGCAAACAAGTACGTCAGGAAACCCACACCAATGAATTCCCCAAGGCCGGCGGTCATGAAGAACTCTCCGATCTCCGCGAAGGCGATGAACATCAGGAAGCCTATCAAGGGAGGAGCGTACAACAAGGCCAGGAATAAGGCCTGCAAACAGGTAAAGTACCCTAAAGGGAGTACCCTTGCCGCAGCTTCATCGCGCCCGGCATTGTTCCGGGTGGCTCCAGGCTCAGCCACGGGCATATTCGCGGCCTTCTGGAGTTGCCGCGGGCGATTAGCTACTTTCCGGGCAGTGTCGCAGTCGCTGAGCAAAGCCCGTACCGGTATCCTCCATCCCGCAGCCTGCAGGCGCTGCGCCAGTTGTGCGATGACGATCGAGTGCCCGCCATTGTCAGCGAATACATCGTCCCATCCCAGCGGCGCCTCAAACACGGCTTTGCAGATTTCCAGCACTTCCTCACAAGCCGGCTCCATGCCCACATCGGAGCCGGGGGGGCGGGCTTTTCCTGTATCTGTGTCAGGCGTACCGGTGGGGGATCCACTCACGGCCCCCTTTGCTTCCGGCATGGTGTTTTTCAGCAGATGAGACAGATTTGGCAGGCACTCCCGGTCGATCTTTCCGGACACCGGCTTCATGACGAAGCTCTCCACCAGGAAGATCCTCGTCGGGACCGATGGCGGCGGAAGTTGCCTGGCCAGGGTCGTCGTCACCCGGGCCGCCCAATCGGCTGGAGCGGGGGCGGCCAGCTGACTATCCGCTTTGGAAATCGACGGTGCAGTGACGAAAGCGACCAGCTCCTCGTTCTGATAATCCAGCACAGCGGCCTCGATCTCTCCGAACTGCGTCTGGAGTATGTCCTCAACGGCTTGCGTCTCGACGCGGTGACCGCGCACCTTGAGCTGTGAATCGACCCGGCCTAGGAAGTGCACACGCTGCGTTTTAATGTCTATTCTGCATTTGTCCCCGGTGCGGTACAGGCGGCCGAACCGTGGGTGGGTGATGAACTTCCGGGCTGTTTGCTCCGGCAGGTTGCGGTACCCGCGCGCAACGTGAACACCGCCAATGCAGAGTTCGCCGACCTCCCCATGGGGCAGTGGGTGGAGTTGGTCGACCTCCAGGATGACGTAACTGACGTTGGCAAAGGGTGAGCCTATGGTGACTGGCTCCCCCGGCCGCAAGCTCTGTCGGCTCGTGTCGGTGCTCGCCTCCGTGGGGCCGTAGGTGTTGATGATCTGTCGTCTGCCAAGCGTCCAGGGCTCCACCAGTGCGCCGGGGAAAGCTTCGCCTGCCGGGACGATGTAGCGGCACAGCGGATAGGGGAGATCCAGCTCCGGGTTTGGTGTGAGGGTGGTAAGCAGCACCGGGGGACAGAACAATACAGTGACCTCGGCTTCACGCAGGACGGGGACAAGGTCCGGGCCGGACTTGATCTGCTCCTTGGTCAGCATGACGACAGCGCAACCCGACACCCAGGCGCTGTACATCTCGGAGATGCTACCGTCGTAACCCATCGACGAAGTGAGCGAGGTCGCATCCATGCCGGGAATGAGATCGAAATAATCGGCATAGCTCAGTGCCAGATTTACGTAGCCTGCGTGTGGGCACTCCACACCCTTGGGCATGCCGGTGGTGCCACTGGTGTAGAAGAGAGTGGCCAGGCGCTGTGTAGGGTCGTCCAGCCAGGGCGGTGGTTCGCTTCGGGGGAAGCTGTCGGGCAACGCCAGTACGTTGAGCGTTGGCAGATCGCGAAAGCTGTCCTCGCCCCGCGTGACTATGACCACCGGTTGTGCATCGTTGAGCATGTGGGTGACCAGGGCGTCCGGCAAGGTGGTGTCGAGAAACATCGAGGTGCCGCCGGCCTTGAGAATGCCGAGGTGCGAGGCCACGATTTGCCAGTTATCCTGCGACATGGCCACGGCTACTACCTGGTCCGGGCCTGTAAGGAAGGGAGAAAGGGCCGCGGCAATGTTTTCGGCCCGTGACTCGAGCTCGGCGAATGTCAGGGACTCTCCGGTGTGGGGAATCTGTAAAGCCGTGAGATCCGGAAACCTCTTTGCGGTGCGGCTGAAGATTTCCGTAAGCCACCGGACTCCTTTTTGATGCGGAATATTTACGAGATGCCGGTCACCAAAGAAATCCGTCAGGCTGTATTTGCAGTTGTCCGCCTGCCCATGCGGCACTTTTTCCGCTGCCCAAAGGTACCGTTTCCACGCCAGGTAAGTCAGTACCAAAAAGACCACGAAGGTGGCCGTTAGAATAATGGTGAAAGCAGGGGAGCTACTCAAAGTATCGCTGAAGCGTTCCTGTTCGGCGGATGTCCAGGGTGATGCAATGAAATCCGCCGCCCAACATTTTGGAGTGCCGCAGCTTTAAGCGGATGACATCAATGCCCTGTTTCTCCAGGAGTTTGATCAAGGCCGTCTGATCCTGATCGACCACGACAAGGTTCGGACTAATGCTGAGCAGATTCATGTCGATCCAATTGCTGCCAATGCTCTTGGACAGGTAGCCGGCATCAAATCTGTCTGTACTTTCCATCGGTGGACTGTAAATGACTTCCCACTGCTTCAAGATCTCGGGCAGGGTATCATTATTGATTCGAGCAGGATTGCAGAGGATCAGGCCAGGACGCAAAGCCACAAAAGTTGAGTCTATATGGCTGCCGTAATAGACATCCTTGAGAAAGTGAACCCGAAAACCATCACCCAGAATCGTCTGCAGCCACTGCCCTCCTATTTCGTTACCCGTGCCGCTGACCAGATAGATCAAATCGCGGCCAAGACGCAGGATGTTGGCTGCATCAAAGGCCGGTTCATCGTTGCGTGGTGTGGGTTTTTTCAGGTCAACCTCGAATAGCGAGTCCAGCAGCATGGGTTTGGGAGCGCTGTACCATTTCGCGCCTGACCTTAAATAGTCCACCATCATCGTGCGGTAGCTGAGTGATTCCAGGGCACGGCTGCGCATGACATTGGGCGTTTCGATAATGTGGTCGCCGACGACCAACATGATGTCGCGGGGGCAATAATTGTAGTACCCCTCAGATTCCCAGTGGATGGTGGAAAACTTGGCTTCGTGTGGCCAGGTTTCCGGGCGTTTGACGGTAATGCCCAACCCTTCAAGGACGGCAACGAAGGCAGTCAGATCCTCTTCCGTCTCTTCAATAATCTTTTGTGGAAAAGGGCCTTGTGGAATTTCTTCCAGTGAACGATCGGGAAATTCTGCCAGCTGGGTGCTTCGGTCTGCCGTGGGAAATCGTGCTCGCAGCGGGTTGCCGACAATCACTTCCTCCAATTGATCCCACTCGTTGCAGCTCCATACGACTGACATATGAATCAAATCCTTAACATGTTTATATCGAACGGTGAACTCACGAATGCGGTTGTTGACCCGTTCCAATGAAGTGCACCGGTTGCAACCACGGTGAGTTGTTTTGAACCAGCGACGGATTATACCTGATCCGAAAGGGTGCATTCACCGTGTGTCAGGAGATGACTATTCGGAGGGGGCGTTCTGTGTGTCGGGGTTCGCCTGGTCTTTTTTCTCGCCTTTTCCAAACAGATGCCTGAACGGCCTGGATATCGCGTCTGTGACGCCCTTTCCGACCTTACTGATGTCCTTGCCGCCATCATCCAATGCCTTCGCCTGGGAGTTGCCTTGTGCCTTTTTTTCGGCACCGCTGAGTACCGCCTCGCATGGGTTTTCCACGTTGCTGCCCACGGAACCGAACATGGCGACGAGCAGGACCGGATTGTAGAGTCCGGTTGCGAATTTTCCGACGGTCAGCAAGGTGCCTGCCCTCATCGCCTCTGCCGTGGGGTGGGCCAGGGTACCGCCGAGGCTCATCGGTGTGTCGACAGTGAAAAAGCGCACACCCTTGGGGTCAGGCTGAAATCCTCCCCGCAGTGCCTCGGAGGGTAAGTCCACCTGCAATGCACCGCCGATGGTTGAGACATCGGTGTCGAGCACAATCCCTTCACTGCTGAGGAGTCCCGGCTCCAGCTTGAAATTTGCGGCCAGACAGTTGACCTGTGATTTTTCGTCGCCTTTGACCCTGGATGGAACGAGCATTTCCACCAGGTTGCCGCCCCAGAGCCTCAACTGGGCATAATCGATTTGCCCTTCACCACCGGTGATCTTGAGGGTGCCGTCAGCCGCGGCGAGCAGTTCCGGAAGATGTTGGCCCCGGCCCCGGACATCGAGCTGGAAATCCATTTTACCCGTAACCTTGTCGGTGATCTCCAGCGCCTTGAGCAGCCCGCCGTAGTCCAGGTCCTGGTTTTCCACCTGGAGCCGGATTTCCGGCACCTCTCCCCGGCCCGACATCTCTGCATGAACCCTTGCATCGGAGATATAGACGGAGTGGATCTTTGCGTCAATCTTGAAAACCTTATCCCGGATGGTGGTGTGAGACGTATAGGAGCCCAGGTTGTTGGGACCATAGAGCAGGTTGTGGATAACCGACTTGCCTTCCAACTCCACTGTTTCGAGAAGCCTGGTATTGAACTCGAATTCCGGGATCACCCGATCCTTGATATCAGCCGCAGGCACCGCTGTTTCGTCGCTGTCGTCTTTCTTGAAAAATGTTGCCAGCTGCAGCGGGTCTGCGTCGACTTCCATTGTGACCTTGGGCTTGTCTTTGTCGAACATCAGGCGCATTCGGCCTGTAAGCCGGCTGTCCTCGACGGCAATCTTTACAAATTTGATATCCATTTGCCGGTCGTCACCATTCACCTCCATATGCATGTCCACATCCGTGATGTGGGGGAAATCGGGAAAAAGTTCGCCGATGAGCAACTCGTACTCTTTCGCCTCCAGTCTTACCTTCGCCGAATAAGTGTAGCTGTCTTTGGCAAAACGCAATCTGCCGTCACTTTGGAGCTTGGTACTGCCGATGGTGACTATCGAGTCCTTCCAGTTCAGTTCACGGTTGCTCCCGGAAAATTGGCCACTTATCGACGCCGGCCCGACGGGCGGAAGCTCTATCAATGCCAGGTGACCCGGTACGGCCAGATTATCGGTGGAGCCCTTGAGCTGGAACTGGTACTTCGTTTTTTCACCTTTGCCTGACAAATGGCCGTCAACATTCAGACGGGTTTTGCCGGATATCAGTGCCAGGTTCAAGGGCCGTCGGGTGGCCGCGAGGTACTGTGAGAGGGTCCCGGCGCGAAGTTTGATATCCAGGGGCTGCCCGTCCAGTTTGCCGCGGCCGTCCAGAATCAGTTTTCCGGTTTTCGGGTCGCGAGCCAGGTGTGCCTGCTCGAAAGACATCTTGATGTTCCTGCCTTTGCCGGTCTTTCTCTCGAGTTCCAGTCCCGATGCGTTGAGCTCAAGGGCCTCGATGGCTTCCACGAGCTTCCCGGTCCCCAGCACGCCCGATACATCCAGGTTGATCTGCCCTGCCTTGCCGTCAACCGGTGCTTTGTCCAGGCCGAACTCGAGCAAATCCTTGAACCGCAACTTGGTGCTTTCAGCCTGCAGGCGATAGCTCACTTTTTTGGTGGAGGCGTCGATCAGTAACTGTCCCTGAAGCTGTTTTGAAAAGGCCGCCACCGGTTCCAGTTTAGCCTCCAGTTTTCCCGCTTCCAGGCTCGAGTTTAGGTGAAGGCCGCGGAAGGTTTGACCGCGGTAGTCGAGCTGGTCGACCTTGAGGTCCAGGTCGACGTCCAGCCGGTTGAGGGCCTGCCAGTCTATATCCGTGCCCGTCGACCGGGATTTCGTCTCTCCGTCGGTGCCTCCCTCGAAGCCTTTAATCAGCGCTGCGGGGATGCTGCTTATTGCCAGCTTCGATTTCAGATGGGGACGGGGACCGTCCCGCCTGAAGTGGATGTCTCCGGTCAGGTTGGATTCCCCGAGCGTGAGGGAGAGTTTGTCCAGTACGATCTCCCTGTCGTTGCCCTGGACGTGGACCTGCAGCGCATAGGGTCCCAGGTCCGGCCAGTTCATGGCCAACAGCCCCCCTAAAACGGACAGTTGGGTCCCCTTGAAGTCGATGTTTAGGGAGGTGTCAGCCTCCCGCAGGGGCCAGCCCAGCAACCCTTCGATCTTCAGCTCACCTTCCTTGCCTTCAAGCTTCCCCTTGACGGAAAAGGGCTGCTCCGGCGTGCCGGCGATCGATTTCAGATCGCTGGTGATCTCCATGGTGTAGGGGTTGCCGTTGATCATACTGTCGAGTTGGGCCTGGATCCCGGTTTCCGGGCTGATCGATGCGGTTGCGGAGTTGATGGTTTCGTGAACGGGATCCTCGCCGTGCTGCCGATACTCGAACTCGATGGCCGAAAGACTCAACTCCCTGATGACAGGGAGGCGCCATTTTCCCATCATTCCGGGCCGGCTTTCCTGGGGCTCCCCGGTCTGCCAGTTTCCCTTTCCGGACTCCGCTTTTTCCAGGTGAATTTCGGCCCCATGCAGCTGGAGAACAGGTATCCGGACCCGGCCGTTCAGCAGGGGCAGCAACTCTATGCTGATCTCCAGGTGCTCTGCTTTTACCAGTTTAGGATCGTCCGGCAGTTGAGGGTTGCTCAGGGTAAGGTTGCCGGCGATCAGGTAAGGGGTACCGGAAGGCTTAAGCAGAAAGTCGCCGCCGATCTCGAGCTGCAGGCCGGTGAAATGGCTCACCAGACCCTCCAGGGGGGTGCGCATCATGGCCGGATTGGTGTAGATCAGCAGTGCCAGCAGCACCGGAGTGATCAGGACCAGGGCGATCAGGCTCAGTAAGAATCGTTTAGTTGTTGACTGCATATGTAACTGGTAGTTGGGAGGGTAAGTGCTAGGATAGCCCAGTTTTAGTCTGGCACCTACATAACTGGTAACTACCTAGTGTTTGTCCATAAACAGCATCTTTCGTCATTCCGGCGAAGGCCGGAATCCAGTATGTCACTGAATTCCCTGGATCCCGGCATTCGCCGGGATGACGTGGTTTCTGGAAAACACGCGTTTCTGGACGGATACTACCCAATGATGAATCGAACACCTCTTTGGCTGATTGTGATGCTCCTTTTGCTGTCACCTCTCGGCGCCAATGCTGCGAAACCGGCTGACGGGTCAACGCCCGCTGAGAACAACGAGGAGAAAATTAATGTCAGCGTCTGGTTTGCCAGCAACCGGAAACGCGATGCGGCCGAATCATCAGCGGATGCCTACACCGGGGAACGGGGGAAGCCGCACTTCGGGCGTTGTTCGGTGGAATTCGAGCCGATTCCTTTGATGAATCACGTT
>JAQYVO010000200.1 GCA_030145425.1 Chromatiales bacterium
CCATTCTTATAATCACCCTGCCCCGACGCGGATACCAGTCCTGGTCCCGCAGCACCGAACGGGTACCCCGAATGATCACCGGGACAACCGGCACGTTGGCTTCCGCGGCCGCGGTGAAGGCCCCCATGTGGAAAGGCAGCAGACCCGGCGCCCTCCTGAGCGTGCCTTCGGGAAAAAAGAGTATCGACTCCCCTCCCTGGAGGGCCTGAGTTATCTGCCGGGCATCGGCCACGCCGCGCTGCCGGTCGAAGCGCTCGACGAAAATGGCACCGATCTTCTTGAGAAAGAGACGGGGAACGACCTGCTGTTCCAGCGCCTCCTTGGCCACGAATCCCATCTGCCCCGATAGGGATGCCACCAGTACCACGCCGTCCAGATAGCTGGCATGATTGGACACCAGTACACAGGAACCTTTCTTGGGAAGATTTTCGAAACCCTCGGTAATCAGGGGGATCCCGGCTAGGCGAAACAGCAGCCGCGCCCCGGCTCCCATCAGGCGCCAGCACCGCTGCCTTCCCGGTACCATGACTACCAGCAGCCAGACCGGCGGCGCCAGCAACCAGAAAAGCATGCGGACGTAGAGCGCATATGCCGAATCCGGCAGTTGTCGCCGCAGATTACGCAAGCGCGGTCCGACACTGGCCAGAGCGAGCCTGGTGAACTGCCACCATACGGCCCTCGTTCCCTTGCCGATCTCACCCTTTTCGTAGAGATCCCTGACGGCGGTGCGGCGAATCTTGCCGCTGGAGGTTTTGAGCACGGTATGAGGCGGTGCCAGCACTACCTCGTCGGGGGGCATACCCAGGATATCGACCGCCAATGACCGAACCTTCTCGCGCAGTGCCTCCAGTGCGCCGGGGTCCGTCTCCCTGGACTCAGCGACCAGCACTACCCGTTCCGTGCCGGAGCCCGGATCCAGACTGCCGAACATGGCGACACAGCCCTTGCGAATCCCCGTGATTTCTCCCGCCGCCTCTTCCACTTCATAGGGGTAGATGTTACGCCCGCCGCGGATGATCAGATCCTTGACCCGGCTGGTCAGATAGAGATCGCCGTTGGCGATGTAACCCAGGTCCCCGGTGTTGAGCCACTCCCCGTCGAAAAGGTTGCCCGTAGCCTCCGGATTGCGGAAATAGCCCCGGGTGGCGGAAGGCCCCTGGAACTGAACCCGGCCTTCCCTGCGTTCCTGCAGTTCCCTGCCCGTGGGATCCACCACCCGGATCTGGTAACCGGTCAATGGCTGGCCGCAGGGAACAAACTCCAGGGTGTCGGTATCCGTATTCTCGGGGGGCAATGCCTCTCCCCTCGAGAGCAGGGGTCCGCGCTGCACCCGATCGATGGGCGGCTCCCGCCCGATCGGCGGAAAAGCCAGACCCACGGCTGCCTCCGCCAGGCCGTAGACAGGCGCAAGCACGTTGTTTCGGAAGCCGTAGGCGGCAAATCGTTCCCGGAATTTTCTCAGGGTGTTCGGGCTGACCGGTTCGGCGCCGTTGAAAGCCATGCGCCAGCTTCCCAGATCGAGGCCTTTAATATCCGAATCGAGAAGCTTGGTCAGGCAGAGTTCATAAGCGAAATTGGGTGCTGCGGAAAGGGTGCCACCGTGATTGTGTATTGTCCAAAGCCAACGGCTTGGGTGGGCCAGAAAAGTCAGCGGCGACATCAGCACCAGCGGCATGGCAAAGTAGAGGCTGCCCAGCCAGGCACCGATCAGGCCCATATCGTGATACAGGGGCAGCCAGCTGACGAAGACATCGGTGGAGTCCGCCTGGACCGCGTCACCCATGGCGCGGATGTTGGCCAGCAGATCCCCATGAGACAACACCACACCCTTGGGTTGGCCCGTGCTCCCCGACGTGTACTGGATAAACGCCGTGTCATCCGTATCCGCCGAGACTGGGCGAAACGAATTGGCGTCGGCGGCCAGTTCATCGGGGGTGACGACATCCCTGAGACCATCGACCTGTGCGCGCAGCAGCCGCGCCACGACACGCGCCTCGGGCATCGTGATGAGCAGCGTCGTTCGGGCATTGTCGAGAATTCCCGCATGCCGGCGCATATGATCTTCGAGCTGGGAGAGCCGGGCGGGCGGGTAGATGGGCACCGGAATGCCCCCGGCCATCAGGATGCCGAAAAAGCTGAAGAGATAGTCCCGTCCGGTGGGAAGCATGATGGCAACGGTGTTTCCGGGTTCCAAACCCCAGGACTGCAACCCGGCAGCCATGGCGCCCGCACCTGCCCACAGGGCCTCGTAACTGATCTCCTCGGGATCCGGGCCCTCCCCGTACAGATAGACGTGGGTGCGTTGGGGATGTACGCCCAGATGCCAGTCAAGGGCCTCGATGAGGGTTGTTGCATTGTCCGGCCGCCCCGTGGTTTCTTCCAGGGCAGCCGGCTTTGCCTGCTGCCCCGGTGCCGCGGAAATCGGCCCGGATGCGGCGGTGTGCAACGCCTGGAGCAGATCACGCGGGGTTTCCGCACCCGCCAGCAACCGTTCCGGCAGACTCACGGAAAAGGCCCGCTCGATACGAAGCATCAGCTCCACCCGGGACAGGCTGTCGAAGCCCAGATCCCGATCCAGGGTACTATCCAGTGTTACCCGCAGCCGGCGCGCATCCTGAGGGTGCAGTTCAACTGCAAGGATTTTAACGATTTCCAGCAGTTGCAATGCTTCATCGTCACCCGCCACATCCTTTTCCTGGCCCCCGCGGGAACCAGTCGAATTCATGCCCTGCCTCCGTCCCGCTTGTCACTGGTAAATCGGCGTTCCGTATAGGCCAGAATCTCGCTGGGCTTAAGGGCCTGGGTGCTGTTTCCCACGCGCACAAAAAACGCCTCTTCGTTATCGCGTCGGAAAAACACCGGCTTCCCGGCACTGAGGCACTGCACGGCCAATACGGCATCTCCCTCCAGTTCCAGAATATCGGAGCGCACACGGTCGCTGAACTGGGCACCGAGGCACTCTTTCAAAAGGTTATGCCAGTGCAGCAGCAGCTTGTCTTCACTTGCGAAACGATCAGTTTCCAGACCCAGGGGAAGGCCCTCGTCGCTAACCCCTATCAACAACAGCCCGCCTTCCGTATTCAGGTAGGCGGCGACGGTTTTGAGACACTGGTTCTCGATCTTTTTATCCGCCTTGTCGGTGTGCAGATTCCAGCGCAGCGTTGATTTGAACTCCAGCCGGTGGCTCTCTCCCGCAGCGACTATCTCAGGCAGATGCTGACCAATATGTTCGACAAAGCCCGACTGAACCCGCCCCTTTAAGGCCTCGAAGAGTTCCACGCGCAACTGATCCCGCTGCTGGTGCAGCGACAGCTGATTGCGGACACGCGCTTCAACGATTTCAGGATTGAACGGCTTGGTGATGTAATCCACCGCGCCCATATCCAACCCCTGCTTCTCATCCTCAACCTCGGACTTGGCAGTCACGAAGATAATCGGTATGTCCGCGGTGTTGGGATCCTCCTTGAGCTGACGACAGACCTCATGACCGCTCATCTCCGGCATCATAATATCCAGAAGGATGATATCCGGCGCGGGTTCGGCTCGGGCGATCTCGAGCGCCTTTGCACCGTTGACCGCTGCTTTTACCTGATAGTCCTTGCGCAGGATATCGCTGAGCAGATCGATATTGACGGGAGTGTCGTCCACCACGAGAACCGTCTGCCTTGTTTCATTCACCTGTAATGTCCTCTAAATACTTAATCCAGTTGATGCATCGAATCGATTTGTATACCAGAATCGCCCTGCCCTATCTTGTCCGGTATATACGGCCAAAGCCTGGGGCGGCAGATTGTCTGCATTGGGATAGAAGCACCTGGAATGGTTGTAAATCCGTAACTTTAAGCCAGTCTGCAGCAGATGGGGAAAAGCGTCAACTGGTGCACCCGCCACCGATCCTGCACCGTTCAGAGTGTGCCTCTGCCGGCAGTGCGCACGAAGGAAGTACCCTTTCTGCGCAAGGCAGGTGACCCGGTGAATTGAAAATCCTTCAGAACAGACCCAGAGCCCGAAGCACCAGCAATACCACAAACATGATACCAACACCCTGCCAGAGCCTGTCGAACCGCCGAGCTTTGCTGCGCAGAACCCTGGTCGACTGTTCCATGAGCCCCAGCTCCTGTTCACCCAGTGAGGGATCGAGCCAGATTCTTTCGTGCTTCAGGTCATCCGATTCGACAACGGCCATGGCCTCCGGCAGGCTTGTACGGTACATGTGTGTGTCTATATCGATGAGTTGGTGACGCAGGTTGTTCTGCACGTGCATCTGCGCTGCCTCGATGTCAATGAAACGGGCGACGTATCGGACGGCGGGTTCATGGGAATCGGAAGCAGGGTCTGTGTCTGGCTTAGTGTCCCTGGTCAAAAAACGAACTATACCCGGGTGATCGGGGTGGGTTTGCAGATAGAGGTAACCGGTTTTCATATTGATCCTGTCAATGAGCTCCTCTCAGATTCTATCAGGATCTATCTGTTAGGAAATCAGGATGGTATCGGGGGAATCCGGGGCCGGGTTCGATGCGGTTCGTTTTACTCACCGCATCCTACGTAACATGCAGCGGGAATACTTCAAGATTTTGGCTTTTCCCTTGATCAAGTGGGTAGATCGCCTTTGTAGGGCCGAATTCATTCGGCCAACAGCCATTATTCCCACAGGTGACGTCATTCGCCTGGGTTGTGATGCTTGAGCATTTTCATTGGTCGAATGAATTCGACCCTACGGTTCTGCTGACAGATTGGGAACCGGGAACTGAAGGAGAAGGCTCGCCCTTATTCGAACTGTTCCACGCAGTAGATATTGGCATCAATGTACAGCTCCTTGGCAAGGCGACTTTTCCCAAAGAACTCCATAACCTCCCTTTCCGTTTCGCACACGGCCGCCCTGTGGCGCTCATTGCCACCCTTCCAGTGGCTGCTGCGGACCTGTTCGCAGACGTAGCGTCCATCCAACGTGCTGTAGAGTCTCAGTTCAGACCAACTGTTTGCGCTGTCCCGGTATTCCGGATCCACCCGATCCGAAGCACCCAATGCCTCGCCGACCATTTCACCTTCAAACCGGAATACCTTTTGGGCATCCCGCGGAACCAGCATCTTGTACATTCGATACTCCTGGTTGATACCATCAACGGCTGAACAGCTTCAGCCCGCCCCGGGGGCCCCCTCGGTCCGACGCCGGGACTGGGGCGACAATATACACGAAAAACACCGCGCATATCCGAGCCCGGCTGATCGTAACCATATTATCCGTGTGGTCCTGCAGGCATTGACAATACTCAATGACCGGAGCGGATTTCCCTGCCTGCTATAGGGTAATGATCACACCCTGGGTGGGTATGGGTACTATTTGAGTTAGAATCCCCTCATGGGTAGAGAAGTCAAGAAAGCATCGTCATGATTATAAAGCGAATTTTTAAGGGCGACTGGCTGCAGTCAGCCCGCGACAAAAGACCAGAGGAGACACCTGAGGATCTGGTAGACCGGGCTCAAAAAGACCCGAAACCGGAAAACCGCCTCAAGGCCTGCAAATTGATAGTGGATCTCTCCCGGTTGCAGATGATATCCCGGGAAGATGAAGACGTGGGCGTCAGGGAATGCGCCTCATCCAGATTGGAGGGACTGCTCAGCGGTACCGCTCCGGAAAGTCCGGATCTGGAAACCCGCAAGAAATTCCTGGTGAACAACAGCACCCCCTCCATCGCCGCCAAACTGGCGCAAGAGGGCCCGGACCCCCAGCTTCGTATCGCGGCCCTCGCCCGGATTGTCGATGAGGAAATACTCGGCCGCTGTGCGTTGGAGGACGGGGTTTCCGCCGTCCGCCACGCGGCCGCGGAACGTCTGCATGACAAAGTGGTATTGGAACGGGTCGCCCGCGGAATAGGAAAGCGGGATAAATCCGTCCACCGCATGGTGCGCGAGAAGCTGAAACGGATTGCCGAGCAGGAGCAGGCACCGGCACGGACCCATGCCGAAGCCGACGCGCTGTGCGGCCGCGCCGAGAAGCTGGGCATTCAGGGTACCTGGTCTCATGACAAGGCGCTCATGGACCATCTGGACAATCAGTGGTCGGGGCTTACGGATGTCCCCCCCGATCTGGAGCAGCGATTCCTAAAGGCCCGCGAAGAATTTCTCGAAGGCTACCGCGCCCAGGAGAAAAACGAGCTGGAGCGGGCCCGGGCTGAACAGGAAGGATTGCTTACGATCTCCAACAAACAGGGCATCATCGAGGAGTTGACCGGGATGGATCCCGGTTCCATCAGTATTGAAAAGCTTCAATCCCGACTGGAAGTGATCAAAACGCAATGGAATGATTTGGATCGGGTTCCGCGAGATGAAGACCGGGGCCTGGACAGCCGGTTTCGGCAACTCCTCAAAGATATCGAGTCCGGGATAGAGCGGGAACGCAGCCTGAGCCGGGCAGAGCGGCGTCTGAGCGCCCTGAAAGAACAGGCCCAAGCCTGGCTGGAGGGCTCATCCCCCCTGCAGAAAAAACAGCTGGAAAAGTGGCAGCGGGAAGGAGACCGGCTCTCTGCCTTGAAACCGGGTGCCCCGGCTGCCGGAAACTACAATGAGATCAAAAAACAGCTCGAGGTGCGTTTAGAAAAGCAGACTCAGCACGCCAGCGAAAAACTGGACCGGCTTCCCGACCGTCTGGCACTTTTCCAGGAGCAGATCGATGAAGGAGAACTCAAGAAAGCCACTGCGCTTCACCAGAGCCTTCTCTCAGACATGGGATTAATCGAGGCTACCGGCATGGAACAGCGCGGCGGAAAAGCGGGGCAACAACTGCACCAGCTCGCTCCCCGCCTGCGGGAGTTGCAGAAATGGCGCAAATGGGGCACGGACCAGCATCGCGTGGAAATGTGCGAAAAAATGGAACAGCTGACCGGGGCACAGATACCACTGGAGGACCTCACCGAGCAGGTGAGGTCCATGCAGGCGGACTGGAAAAAACTCGATCGGGACGGGTCAAGGGTAAACGAGGGACTCAAGGAACGATTTCACCGGGCGGCCGATACAGTATATGAACGCTGCCGTCCCTATCTGGAAGAAGTTGCCCAACGCCGGGAGGAGGCCCAACGTGCCCGTGAGGCCTTGTGCGAGCAGCTCGAGACATTCCTGGAGCGCATCGACTGGGAGCGCGTGGACTGGAAGAAGCTGGTGCATGCCGAACGCGATACCCGGACCGAATGGGGACGCATGGCCCCGGTTGATCCCAGGCACCGGAAGCATCTCGACAAACGCTATCGAAACGCCATAAAGGCGCTTGATGCCCATTTGGTGGCGGAGCGCAGCCGCAACAGGACCATGAAACAGGAACTGATCGAGCAGGCCCGCATGCTGGCCGATGAGCCTGACCTGGATCGCGCCATGGTCGAGGTCAAGGCGCTGCAGCGGCGCTGGCATACCACGGTTCCTTCCAAACGCGCCCAGGAAAACCGCCTGTGGGAGCAATTTCGGGAAAACTGCAACAAGGTCTTCGATCGCCGGCGGGAGCTGCAGACTGCCCACCAAAAAGAACTCAAGGGACACACCGCTGTTCTTAGAAACCTGTGTGTGAAACTGGAGGAACTGCTCGATGACGACTCGTTCGAGCCTGATGATCTTCTGCACGAGGTGCACAGGCTGCAAGGCGCATGGAGCGAGGGGTTGTCCCTGGAGTTGCCCAGGCACGAGATACCCAAGGTGCAGAGACGATGGGATGAAGCGGTGCGGGGGGCAATGAATCGCATTCGACAGCTGCGGGAAGCGTTGGAGTTCAAACAGCTCGGGCGACTATGCGGCTTTGCCGAGCTGTGCAGGACGCTGGAAAGCGAATTGGAGACGATGTCCGGACAGGCGCCCGACATCACCGTTTGGCAGCAGCGGTGGAGTGAACTCCCCCCACTCCTGAATTCCGAATTGCAATCGGCGATCGAACAACGCTTCAATACCAGTCTTGACGTGTTGCTCGGGAAGGACTCTCGGGAGCGGTGGATGTCCGGTTTCGGGGAGAATCTGGATATACGGCGCCGTATCTGCCTGAAGATGGAGATACTCGCCGGAATTGATTCCCCGGATGAGTTTGCGGAGGATCGTCTTGCCTTTCAGGTCAGCCGGTTGTCCGAACGATTGGCGGAGGGAGAGGAGCAGGATCACGAGGATCCCCACCAGCTGGAGCAGGTCTGGTATCTGACGGGTCCGCTGGCCGCTGAGGAACTGGAGCGGCTTCAACATCGATTCGACAGGGCAAGGGAAGCCCTCGGTTGAGGACCGAACAGAAAACTCCGCATAGTGTTAGCAGGTACTAGATGAGTTCTGACGAAAAAAAAATCACGCGCGGATCCGACCGGGAGAAGGTAGAGGCGTTTCTGCAACAGGTGGCCCGTACACCGGGTATCCGTAAAACCGGCGAAAAGGGGCGCTTGATTTTCGCCATGGATGCCACGGCGAGTCGTGAGCCGACCTGGGACCAAGCCTGTCATATCCAGGCTCAGATGTTCGAGGAAACGGAAAAGCTGGGCGGCCTGGAAATCCAACTTTGTTACTACCGGGGATTTCGGGAGTTCGATGCCGGGCCCTGGATGGACAATGCGTCTGAATTGCGGCGCAGGATGACTGCGGTGCATTGCCTGGGGGGTATGACCCAGATCGGCAGGCTCCTCGGCCATGCACTGGAGGAAACCCGGCGAAAGAAAGTAAATGCCCTGGTATTTGTCTGCGATGCGATGGAGGAAGATGTGGAGCAGCTGTCCCATAAGGCGGGCCAGCTCGGGCTGCTCGGCGTGCCGGTTTTTCTGTTTCATGAAGGCGGTGACCCGGTTGCCGCACGCGCCTTCGAACATTTCGCGCGACTCAGTGGCGGCGCCTGTTGTCCCTTCGACAGCCGGAGTGCCGACCAGCTGCGGGATCTGCTGAGCGCGGTGGCTGTCTATGCGGCAGGCGGCCGAAACGCACTGGAAAGCTACGGTGCCCGCAGGGGCGGTGAGATAAAACGACTGACCAGCCAATTGCGCAAAGACTAACAGGGAGCGTCAGTTTGTATTCCCGTGTAATCCTGATACTTGCAGCCGTTTTCCTCCTCTATCTGCTGCTTCGCTGGTTCTCGCGGCTGCCTCCCCAACAAGCGACTGGGATTATTCGACGCACTTTGTTCGGGCTGGCACTGGGGGTCCTGATACTCCTCGCCGCCACCGGCCGCCTTCACTGGTTCTTTGCACTTGCCGCTTCCGCCATACCGCTGCTCCGCAGATGGCTTCCCCTGCTGTTGCGAAATCTGCCTTTTTTCAGCGGCCTCTACCGGCATTACAAGGCCGACCGTGCCACACGGCCACCTCCATCCGGGCAAAGATCCGAAATCGAAACCGTCTACCTGCGCATGTACCTGGATCATGACAACGGGCAGATGAGCGGCGAGGTTCTGGCAGGCCGCTTCAAAGACACGCAGCTTGGTGAGATGGAACTGGATCAGCTGTTGCTGCTGCTGGAGGAATGCCAGGCGGAAGACTCAGATTCGGTTGCCCTGCTGGAGACCTACCTGGACCGGGAGCACGGCGATCAATGGCGCGAACACCAGACATCCAGCCAGGCCGGCCAGGGTGCCTCGCCGGAAATCCGTGAGATGTCACAAAAAGAGGCCTACGAAATTCTGGGGCTCGAACTGGGGGCGAACAAGGACGAAATCATTGCCACCCACCGCCGGCTGATGCAGAGACTCCATCCGGATCGCGGCGGCTCCGACTGGCTCGCCGCCAAACTGAATCAGGCCAAGGACCTCCTGCTCAACCAGTAACCCCATATCTACTACTGCTGTCCCGTTAATTCCCTCTCCCTGAGGGAGAAGGGACCCATTGTTCTGGGATTTATTGAAAGCGGACCCTGTTTTAGCACCACAATTCGCATTGAGAATGTCGCTACCCGGCCATGAACGGAAGATCACGACTAAAGAATAACCACAGCTATTGAGCTGGGATTTAACTTCTTTCTAACTCCTTTTTTTGAATTCTCTGATAACCACCGGGTCCAGCAACACCGGCTGAGTGATCAAGTCTTCTGCGGGCTCGGTCATGGTGCCCCCCATGTTTCCCTGAGGGATAGGCAGAAAAGGAGGCGGGAAATAGGTTGAAAAATGACTACAACGAACTCCAGTGCAGCGCAGATCTGTCGCTATCTGAGAAAAGCACAACAGGAAGGACCGGGGAAATGAAAAAGACAAATACTCTGGCTCTAGCGTTAGTCTGTTCGTTAGCGTTCCATAATGTGCGCGCGGAAACCTGCGCGGGTATCGCTTATGACCTC
Source organism: Chromatiales bacterium (assembly GCA_030145425.1). GTDB lineage: Bacteria > Pseudomonadota > Gammaproteobacteria > Chromatiales > Chromatiaceae > JAHEHQ01. Next base: position 10,273 of record JAQYVO010000200.1, read on the forward strand.
GCTGATATAGCACAGGATCTGACGGATTTGCTCGTTACGAATGAGGAAATCCTCATTGGCATTGGAGATGAGTTCTATACGCTAGGTAAAGAATTCAAAAAAATGGAAGGAAAAAACGTACATATTCCAAGGAAATATTCACAGGGAATTATTGAAACCGCCGATACAGTCTGGGAAACGTCAGATTCGATCTCAAGCCAATCTAAAGAATTAATTGATGCCATGCGGTTGCTTGCATACAAAGTGAGTAAATGTAAACAGTATTAAATTGGTAACTCACAGTATATCTCTCTAGACCGCTCACTCGTCCCTCTCCACATGTAACGTGAACCTCTCCCCTGGCGCCCCGGCAGGAAAGTTGGGGTGCTCGCTTTTCATGATTGCATCTGACCGTCATTGTTAGATCAGATACCGACTACCACATCTACTCCTATCACAACCGCTTGAAAAGAAACTCAAGGCGCTCCCCCAATCGCTTGTACTGTTGCACCGCATTGTCGTAATCGAGGCGATCCGACCGGGTCTGCTCGTCGCTGTACCTCCCCAATCCTTTACTGTCCTGGCACAGATGGCTTGATATGGTCAGGAGCCGTTCTACGGTATCGGAGAGGGCAATGATATAGACGTCCAGTGCAAATGCGAATTCACGGCCAACCGTGGTAGCGGGCTCCAGATCTTCCCCCCCGGCGATTACGGATCTCGCTTCCGCCAATTCCTCGATTATCTGAATCAACTCCGTCTCATACTGGCAGTATCCGAAATCCCGTTTTTTCCAGAACAACAGGATCAATTTAGAGAGAGAAAACGAAAATATAGAGGCGTGAATGCCGGCGTACCTGGAATGAATACTGGACACTCGGTGAGCCAGGGTTACGAGACTGATCATCGAGTGGATATCCTCATGCCAACACCGGCTTCGGCTAAAACAAAACTGCGGAACGGCAGGCCAGCCGCACGCCAGGGAACGTGCCCGCGCTCCCATCTGCCGCAAAAAAGCGGTTGGGTGAAAGCATAGAGAAATATGGGGGATATTTCCACGCATGCATGGTGGCGGTGCTCGCGCGGTGCGGGATCACCGGATCAGGCAGGGCACTGACAGCTGTCAGCCTTCCACCCTGAAGGGGACACTTCTTTTTTTGATGGCGTTTTGCGTGAGCAGGGACTTGCTCATCCAGGACTTGTCGTACCTATGACGATTCTTGCCGTAATCCCGGATGATGCGTTTGACATAGGCCCGGGTCTCGGGAAAGGGAGGCACCCCGCCATACCGGCGTACGGCGTGCTCCCCGGCGTTGTAGCCGGCAAGTGCACGCTTCACATCACCTTTGAAATAACCCAGAAGCCAGCGCAGATAGGCCATCCCGCCACGGATGTTCTGTTCCGGGTCCCAGGCATTCTCCACACCGAAACGTCTGGCCGTGGCCGGCATGAGCTGCATCAACCCCTGGGCACCCTTCCGCGAAACGGCACGGCTGTTGAAGGCCGATTCGGCGGAGATGACCGACAACACCAGGTTGGTATCCAGGCCGTATTCCAGGGACAACGACTCCACAAGGATGATAATGTCCCGGCAGCTGCCGTGGCTGCACCGCTTCGCCAGCCAGAACCGGCTGGCGACCTGCTCACACCCATTTTCCCGCGGTGTGCCTGAATTGGCCAGCCGGGTCAGCTGCCGCTTTGCAAATACGTCTCCGGATGCCGCCGCCTTGTTCAACCAGTAAGCCGCACGACCATCGTCTGCGGGCACCCCCCGGCCATTGAAATACATCCAGCCGAGGTTGCGCTGGGCATCCGCGGACCCGCTGGCCGCGGCACGACAATACCAATTGACCGCCAACATCGGATCCCGGGGCAGCCCCTCTCCATGCTCCAGGGCCTCACCCAGTTCCACTTGTGCGGCCGGGTCGCCGCGCTCCGCGAGGGACTGAAGTTCCACAATGGACAAGTGATGATAGGTTCGCGCCGGCGCCTGTCCGCCATAGGTGAGCAGGAGCGCCACGCAGATTACGATTCGGATCAGAGACATGAACACCCCTGGACAATGAAAGCCGAGCTCTCAATGGGATAAATCCAGCAAAATTTGTACCGTGTGGAAAAAAACCAACAAATACAATACGATGAGGATTCATCTATGCCCCGGGCCACAAAGATTGTAAAAATCACTGACAGATAGTTTCCGATCCGGCACATTCAGCACAGGCGATAAATTATCTATAAAATACATTAAAAAATACTTATTACTTATTGTTTTAATTTATTATTTATAACTTTATTCACTGTTTCACACAACCTGTACCACCCGATCCGACAACTGATAAACTTGGTTCCCATGCCCAACCGACCAGACCCGGAACAACAAAACGAACATACCCTGCTGCTCGCATTTTTCGGGATATTTCTGTTCGGTTCCCCCCTGACCCTATTGTGGGCATCCGATAACAACCCCTGGTTCCTCCCATACCTGCTTTGGCTGTTGGTAATCCTGATCGGTGCGCTGTTGAGCCGCCACTATCGTCACCATGACCTATGAGTTGGAGATCCTTTTCGGGGCCAGCCTACTGTATCTGCTGATACTGTTTCTCATTGCCTATATCACCGACAGCGGCCTGATCCCGGACAGCTGGACCAGCAACCCTTTCGTCTACGTACTCTCCCTCGGGGTCTACGCCACCACCTGGAGCTACTATGGCAGCGTTGGGTTTGCCCAGCGTGAAGGGTTTCAGTTCCTGGCCATATACCTGGGTGTAACCATCGCTTTTCTGTTGACGCCCGTACTGCTGCGGCCCATTCTGCAGCTGACCCGGGATTACCAGCTTACCTCTCCGGCGGACCTCTTTGCTTTTCGCTATCGCAGCCAACTGGCCGGGGCCCTGGTCACACTGTTCATGCTGGTGGGCACCCTGCCCTACATCGCCTTGCAGATCCGGGCGGTAACGGCTTCGATCCGGGTATTGACACAGGAGGTGCCGCCGCAACTGCTGGCTTTGGGTTTCTGCACCATGCTGATCCTGTTCGCCATCATGTTCGGCGCCCGCCACGTATCGCCCAGGGACAAACACCGGGGTCTGGTGGCCGCGATGGCGTTCGAGTCCCTGGTCAAGCTCACGGTGCTTCTGTTGGTTGGCGGTTATGCCGTGTTTGGCGTTTTCTCCGGCCCCGGGGAACTGTCGAGATGGCTGACCGAGCACCCGGAAGCAACCCGTGCCCTGTATGAACCGGTGCGGGAAGGCCCCTGGTTCACCCTGATATTTCTCTCCTTCTGCGCTGCCTTTCTGCTGCCCCGACAGTTTCACATGACCTTCGCGGAGAATCTTTCATTACGCTCCATTCGCACTGCCAGTTGGGGCTTTCCCCTGTTGTTGCTGCTGCTCAACCTGGCCATTCCTCCCATCCTCTGGGCCGGTGAATATTTGCAGCTGGATATGGATGCGGACTACTTCGTGCTGGGCATTACCCTCGCCGGGGGGCCTGAGTGGCTGCCGGTACTGACGTTCATCGGTGGAGTTTCGGCTGCAAGTGCCATGGTCATTGTGACAACCCTTGCGCTTTCCTCCATGAGCATGAATCACTTGCTTCTACCGGCCAGCTACCCTGATCCCAAGCTGGACATTTACTACTGGCTGCTTTGGGGTAGAAGGCTGCTGATCGCAGTTATCATCATGGCCGGGTTCGTGTTTTACGAGCTCCTGGAACACAACCAGGGGCTGGTCCAGCTGGGCCTGATATCCTTCGTCGCGGTGGCCCAGTTTCTACCCGGCATCATCGGTGTCCTCTACTGGCGGCGCGCCAATCGCATCGGTTTCATCGCCGGTCTGCTGGGCGGCATCAGCGTGTGGAGCATGACACTGCTGCTGCCGGTCCTGAAAAATTCGGGAATCATCGAGACCAGCATTGATATCCCTGCCCTGCTGCAGACCGCCGGTCAGGACCAATGGCAGTTTGTCACCTTTTGGTCCCTGGCCATCAATGGGTTGTTGTTCACCGTCTTTTCACTGATAACCCGGCAGACACCCGAAGAACAGCAGGCCGCCCGTGCCTGCCACATGGGAAATACCATGCCGGTTCCCCTTGAGGGCGTGGTGGCCGCCGGTTCGCCTGACCAGTTCGCCCAGGGCCTTTCGAGCACTCTGGGGCAGGATGCGGCACAAAAAGAGGTCGCGCAGGCCCTGGAGGACCTGGGCATGCCGTGGGATGAAACCCGACCCAGCGAGCTGCGCCGGCTTCGGGAACGCATCGAACGAAACCTGTCCGGTATGATAGGCCCCCAGATGGCGCACATGATCATCAACCAGCAACTGGCCATGAACCGCCAGGCCAAGACGGCCCTGGCCAACTCCATCCGCTACATCGAAGAACGGCTGGAAGAGTCGCGCAGTCAAATGCTGGGACTCAATGCCGACCTGGACACACTGCGGCGCTACCACCGCCAGATACTCCTGGATCTGCCGCTTGGGGTGTGCGCCGTCGCGCCGGATCACACGGTCGTGATCTGGAACCTGGCCCAGGAAGTAATCAGCGGGGTTGAGAGCCGTCAGGCGCTGGGGCGCAAGCTCAATTCTCTGCCGCCCCCATGGGGTGAGATGCTGGCGGGTTTTGCCCTTTCCCAGGACGAGCACGTGCCCCATATGGGCGTGAATCTCGATGGCCGCAAACGCTGGTTTAACCTGCACAAGGCCACGATCCCGGACCCGGACCTCATGATGCCTGAGGCCGGACACAAAACGGGACTGGTGATACTGCTGGAAGATCTGACAGATCTCGAAACGCTTGAGGCCGAAGTGGCCCACAGCGACAGGCTGGCCTCCATCGGCCGGCTTGCGGCTGGTGTGGCCCACGAGATAGGAAATCCCGTCACCGGCATCGCCTCTCTCGCCCAGAACCTGCGTGAGGAACAGGAGCCGAAGGTCATAGAAGAGAGCATCGAGGCCATACTGCAGCAGACCCGGCGCATCTCAGGCATCGTGCACTCCCTGATGAACTACAGCCGCAGCGGCAGTGTGGGCGCTGAGTACGGAACTTTCAATTTCAGGGAGATCATCGATGAATCCACCAGCCTGGTCAGGCTTACCCGTGCCGGAAAACAGGTGGATTGCAGCATCAGCTGCCCCGATGAGATTATGCTGATCGGGGACAGGCAGCGGCTCTCCCAGGTCCTGGTCAATCTCCTCACCAATGCCTGCGATGCCTCATTTCAGGGGGGCAAAGTGGAGATATTCGCCTTTGAAGAGGACAATGAGGTGCATCTGGAGGTCATGGACCAGGGACAAGGCATTCCCGAAGAGATTCAGCAATCCATGTTCGAGCCTTTCTTCACCACCAAACAACCGGGGGAAGGGACAGGTCTCGGGCTCTCCATGGCCCACAAGATCATCCAGGAGCACAACGGCCGGATCGAAGTGGATTCCATAACCGGGGTGGGCACCCGGATAGCGGTGCACCTGCCCCGGCATACAGACCAGCAGAACCATGCCCTGAAACGATGAGAAACACAGACACCTCAAACCGAGGTAATACGCGGATACCGACACCCGGCAATCCGTCCCCGGCGGCATATTGATTGATGATAAAGCGGCAACAACCATGGCTCAGATACTGCTGATCGAAGACGAACATGTAATCAGGGTCGCGCTGCACCGCATGCTCGAGCGCCACGGGCACCAGGTGTCTGAAGCGGCATCTGTAGAGCAGGCCTTGGCGGATTTCCAGCTGGCCGGCTTCGATTTGATCATCAGCGATCTGAGACTCCCCGGCGCACCGGGCACGGAGGTCATCGACAAGGCGGATGGCGTACCTGTACTCATCATGACCAGCTATGCCAGCGTCCGCTCGGCGGTGGACTCCATGAAACAGGGTGCGGTCGACTATATATCCAAACCCTTCGATCATCAGGAGCTCCTGCAGCTTGTCGAACGCATCCTGACCATGAGTCGACCGGGAAAAAAGACTGACGTTCGAAGACAGGAATTACCGAACGAAATCCCTGCGGTAGAGGGAATGGTGGGCAACTGCCCGGCGATGCAGGAGGTGACCCGCAAGATCTCCAAGGTTGCCCCCACCGATGCGACAGTAATGATACTGGGCGAGTCTGGGACCGGAAAGGAGTTGGTGGCCAGGGCACTGCATGATCAAAGCGAGCGCAACGAGGCGCGGCTCGTCACGGTCAACTGTGCCGCAATTCCTGAGCAGCTCATAGAATCCGAACTGTTCGGCCACGAGAAAGGGGCTTTTACCGGCGCCGATAAAAGCCGTACCGGTCTGGTACAGGCGGCCGACAGGGGGACCCTTTTTCTGGACGAGATTGGGGAACTCCCCCTCGCTGCCCAGGCCCGGCTGCTCCGTGTGCTGCAGAACGGAGAGGTCCGGCGGGTCGGATCCGAGCATGCCCACAAGGTGAACATCCGATTGGTCTCTGCCACCCACCGGGACCTGAAACAGCTCGTCCAGGAGAGCAAGTTCCGCAGCGATCTCTACTTCCGGCTTCGTGTGGTCGAGTTGAGCCTGCCGCCACTGCGGGACCGGGGCGACGATATCAGGCTACTGACCGAATTCCTGCTGAACAAGGTCTGCCGGCAGCTCAACCGCAATCCGTTGACGCTCGACAAGGAGACGCTGGGCGCCATCTCCGCTTACGGCTGGCCCGGCAATGTCAGGGAGCTGGAGAACGCCCTGGAAAGGGCAGCCATACTGTGCGAACAGGACACCATTACCCCGGATCTCCTGGCTATCGAATCGGGCGTGGAACCCTTGTCTGAAAAACCACAACAGCAGCCAAATCAAGACCTTTCCCTGGAAGAATACTTCATTCAGTTCGTCCTGGATAATCAGGGCAACCTGACGGAAACCGAACTCGCGAAACGCCTGGGCATCAGCCGCAAGACCCTGTGGGAACGACGTAACAGGTTCGGGATTCCCCGCACCAAAAAGGAGACCGTTTAGACAGGGAAAGTGCACCCCGGTGCTTCCTTTGGTAGCAGTTTCTGTCACCCACACTGGGGGGTTTCGTTACCTTTGGTAACCATTTGCGTAACAGAGCACCGACCGGTTTTCCGACAAGCCCCTCTTTTTTATTTACTTTCGATTCTTGGCCCAATTCCTGCATTCTTAAGGCACTTAACCGGACGACAGACGTTGTTGTTCGTGCGTCTGGTTTTTCACAGCCCAGATCTCGTGGTTGGCCATCGGCAGCAAGCCGGTGCCGGGTAGGGATACGGAATTTCTTGGTCCGGGCA
>JAQYVO010000226.1 GCA_030145425.1 Chromatiales bacterium
GGCGGTAACGCGCTTGGCGATATCCGAAAAAAGGTAAGAGGCCTGAAGCTTCTGATAGTTCTCGTTGATTCTGATCATGGTACGCCTTGGGAGTTCTTTGGGGCCTGTAGCCGAAAGGAAAAATCGGCGCACATTATACAGCGAAAGCCGTGTAGGGGTCGAAGGAAGCTGGGGGGATCACTGTCAAATCGTATGCGTAACTAAGTCTACGCATTAAACTTGTAGCCTGGATGTAACGAAGTGGAATCCGGGGAGTGCTTTTCGGAGCCCATGTTCCCCGGATTACGCTTGCGCTCCATCCGGGCTACTCTTGCTACTTTCGGTTCGACCTATGCACTCAGATCGAAGAGTTTCCGGTATTCCGCTTCGGAGAAGCCGACGTGGATCGTGCTGTCCAGATCCAGCACCGGACGCTTGATGATCGTTGGCGTATCAAGCATCACGGAGATTGCTGCCTTTCTGTCCATACTTTGCTTCAGATCGGGATCGAGCCTGCGCCACATCATTCCCCGTCTGTTGAGTAGGGTTTCCCAGCCCACCATATCAATCCAGGAAAGGAGAGTGCTCCGTTCCAGGCCTTTCTTCTTGAAATCATGGAAATCGTACGCGATGCCGTTATCCCCCATCCACTTGCGGGCTTTCCTGACGGTGTCACAGTTTGGGATTCCGTAGAGGCTGGCCATGTCCCGGATACTCTAGTGCACCCCGCCGCCAATCCTGTAATGTTCAGCGAGCCAGGAAGCGGTCAGCCGCAAGGCATGCCTCACAGGGAATGGCCCAGCCCTTTCCAAGAGGCATAACGCCGCGGATGACCGCTTCCTGACTCGCCCGGAGGGAGCGTGCCTCTGCCGCCATTGCGGCGTTGCGCTCCTTGTAAAGGGCTGGCCATTTACTGCGGACCGCGCCTTGCACTGACGGCAGAGGCGCGCTCTGAATGTTACAGGATCGGTGGCGGGGTACACTAGTAACCCCAGTAGTACCAGGAATTGTCCCAGTAGCTTGGGGGATTCCTGGAGAGCAGGTGCTTCTTGCGCTCGGCCCTGAATTTCTCCATCTGCTCCCGTTGGGCCTGGCTTCCCTGTTGATGCCGTTGCGTACGCTCTTCCATGCTCCGGCGGTAGGTTTCACTCCAGGGGTCTATCATTTTTCGGTGGGTATCCGCCGCCTCCCGCATAGCTTTTCGGCGGGCCTCCATGGCACTCAACCGCTGTGCCCTGACCGCATCCAGATAGCTCTGGTAACGATCGCTCTCCAGTTTTTCCGGGAACACGGTCCGGCCCTCGTCGCCAGGGCTTGGAAAACTGCATATCGCTGCTGCCAGCGCGCCTGCAATCAGCGGAAACCGTGATCTCATGTTGTCTCTCCTGATCCGGTCTTGCACCGATATTCGGAATGACGGTTTTGACGGTTACTCCGACTGTCGAGTGTCCCCGGGTAAGTGGATAGCTCGGTTACGAAGTTATTGCTAATATACTAAAAAAACGAACTTCTGAAGTTGATCTGCATCAACACTAGGAGGCTGTCGGATCCGACAGCCTCCCAGGGCGGGCCTCTGAAGGCAATTCCTATGGAGAGGTTTTTCCTTCCAGGCGCTGACGAATGGTTTGCTCTATGCAGTCGAACTGGGAAGGCTCGGACAACGGCAGGTTATTGAGACCGGTGATAAAGAATCTATCCTGGGCCTCCGCTCCGATAGTGGCGATCTTCGCCTTGATCAGTCTTATGCCGCAATCACCGAAGGCATAGCCGATCTGGGAAAGCAGACCAGGCCGGTCATCGGTGACCAGTTTCATGATGGTGCGCTGATTGGCCTCGTCCTGGCCGAAATCGATGCGGGTGGGAGTGGAAAAGTGCTTCAGATGTCTGGGTATATGGCGCGATACCCCCGGGTCCAGAGCATTGGGATCTTTCAGGGCGTTTCGAAGCTTCTCCTGAATTTCACTTTTTCTGCTGGTGTCTTCCACCATCTCGCCGTCCTGTTCGAGCACCAGATAGCTGTTGAGGATGTAGCTTGTGTCCGCGGTTTCAAGCTGGGCGCCGACAATATTCAGGCCCAGCTGGTCCAGCAGGCTGGTGGTGAACGCAAAAAGATTATCCCTGTCTTCGCTGTAGAGAAATATTTCAGTGCCTCCCCGGGTAGCGGATTTCCGGATGAGCACCAAGGGCAGTTCTTGCGGTTTGGCGGCGAGCACGATCTTGGTCTGCCAGGCGATCTCCTCCCAGGTGTGGTAGAGAAAGTAATCCAGGCTCAGGGAGAGCCAGAGTGAGATTGCCTTGTCGTAATTTATGCCTTCGGATCTGAGGAAGTGGAGGGCTCCGGCCTGTTTGTTCTGGATGATTTCGTCCCGATCCTGAGGATTCTCGAGCCCACGCAGCAGCGCCTGTTTACTGGCGTGATAAAGCTCCCTTAACAGGGAGTTCTTCCAGTTGTTCCACTTCTTTGGGGCAGTCGCACGGATATCGGAGACCGTCAGCAGGTAAAGATAATCCAATCTGACCAGGCTCCCCATTTCTTCCGAGAATTCCCGGATCACATCGGGATCGCTGATATCCCTGCGCTGGGCGGTCTTGGACAGCAACAGATGGTTTTCCACGAGCCATGAGACCAGGTTGCTGTCGTAATCACTCAGATCGTGCAGCTTGCAGAATCTCCAGGCATCCTCCGCGCCCAACCTCGAATGGTTCCCGCCGCGGCCCTTAGCTATGTCGTGAAAAAGCGCTGCCAGAAACAATAGCTCCGGCTTGGGCAGCCTCTCCATGATATCGTTGCAGAGCGGAAATTCCTGGCGGTGCTCGTTTGCCACGAAGCGCCGCAGATTACGGATGACGAACAGGGTGTGTTCGTCCACCGTGTAGACGTGAAAGAGGTCGTACTGCATACGACCCACGATGTTTCCGAAAGCGGGAATATACCTGGACAGGATACCGTAGCGGTTCATCCGGCGTAGTTCGTCCGTCACGCCCTGGGGCTGGCGCAGGATCTCCATGAACAGACTGCGGGCCTGCAGGCTGCTGCGGAACTTGTCGTCGACCAGATGACGGTGGCTGCGGATCAGCCGTATGGTGCTGGCCCTCACGCCCTGCAGTTCCGGGTGCTGTTCCATGATGAGAAACAGTTCGAGCATGGCCAGCGGGTAGCGGGCAAAAAGCTGATCGTCGGCCACCTCAAGGAAACCGCTGCGGGAATGAAAACGGTTATTAATGTACTTGGGCGGTGCCAGGTGATACTGCAGGACGATGACTTCCTGGAATAGCTGCAGCAGCATTTCGTTCATCCGGCTGATTCGGATGGCCGTCTGGTAATACTGCTGCATGAACTTCTCGATGCCCAGCCCCTCTTCATCGTCCTCGTAGCCGAATTGTTCAGCCAGGGTACGCTGGTAGTCGAACAGGATACGGTCCTCCCGTCGACCGGTCAGCAGATGGAGTGCGAATCGGATTCTCCACAGCAGCTCCTGGCTGGCATTGAGATCCTGATATTCCTGTTCCGTGAGAAACCCGTGGATCACCAGATCATGCATCGTCTCGGCACTTGAATGGCGCTTGGCTACCCAGACAATGGTCTGTATGTCCCGCAGGCCGCCGGGACATTCCTTGAGGTTTGGTTCGAGATTGCTGACGGTGTCGTCGTATTTGAGATGCCGCTTATTCTGCTCCCACAGTTTCGCCTTGAAAAAGTCGTCGCTGGGCCAGATGTTGTCGGGGCCGATGGCAATGCGCAGAGATACGTGAAATGCCCGGGGACCGGCCAGCAGGCGGGACTCCATCATGTTGGTCGTTACAGTTATGTCCTGTTGGGCCTCCAGCACGCATTCTTCCAGCGTGCGCACGCTGTGTCCCACCTCCAGCCCCATATCCCAGAGAAAGGTCAGGAACTCTGACAGGGCTTCCGACAGTCTATCCCGTTTTTCGGGGTCCACGGCTTCATGTGGTTTTTCAGTGCCCAAAAGCACCATGATATCGATATCGGATGCGGGGTGCAGTTCCCCCCGGCCATAACCGCCCACGGCGATCAACGCCGCATGCACGCTTCTTGGAATTTTCAACACCCAGGCACGGATGAGCAGAGCGTCTACGTGTTGAGCACGCAGTTCGACCAGGGCCTCGACAGGTTGCCCCTGCCGAAAAAGTTCACCCAGAGATTCGTTGGACTGTTTGACCGCATCCCTGAAAAGGGGCAGGGGGTCCTGGCCCTCGTTCAGGGCCTTGTCCAGCCCGGCTATGTCTATGATCTGGGAGTTCAGGTCCATAGGGTCTGTTAACAGGCCCTAGCCCCGGGGAGCACCATTTTCTCGTTTTCCCTTAGGGTCAGCACTTCATAGCCTGAGTCGGTAACCAGCAAGGTGTGCTCCCACTGCGCGGACAGACTGTGGTCCCGGGTGACTACCGTCCACTGGTCGGACAGCAGTTTGACCTGACGTTTGCCGGCATTGACCATGGGTTCGATGGTGAAGCACATGCCAGGTTGCAGCTGAATCCCGGTGCCGGGCTCACCGTAATGAAGAATCTGGGGCTCCTCGTGAAACTCTCTGCCGATTCCGTGGCCGCAGTATTCCCTGACAACCGAGTAACGCTGGGATTCCACGTGGCGTTGAATCCGATGGCCAATGTCGCCCAGAAAAGCGCCAGGTCTCACCTGTTCTATGCCTATCCACAGAGCCTCCAGTGTTACCCTGGCAAGCCGACGGGCCAGCACCGAGGCGTCACCGATGAAGAATATGCGGCTGGTGTCGCCGTGGAAACCGTCCTTGATGACAGTTATGTCGATATTGACGAGGTCGCCGCTTTTCAATTTTTTCGAACCCGGGATCCCATGACAGACCTGGTGATTCACCGAGGTACAGATGGACTTGGGGAAGCCCCGGTAGTTCAGTGGGGCCGGGATCGCTCCCTGAACGTTCACTATGTGGTCGTGGCAGATCCGGTCGAGTTCATCGGTCGTTATGCCGGGGACCACATGAGGCTCGATCATCTCGAGCACCTCTGCCGCGAGACGGCCCGCCTGGCGCATCTTTTCAATTTCTGCCTGGGTCTTGATTATCACACTCATGGGTAGGCTGTTCCTGGAAGATCAACGCAGATGCCGGGACCAAGCCTGGCCTTGAACGATTGTGGCGACAAACCCGATATGGTATAAAACGCGCCCCGGAAGCGCAAACGTTCTGGGATAATCCACACACGCACCGGCACAGTTGTCGGGGTGCCCGGGCAACCGGGTTGACCGCTGGGGTGCGTGGAGGTTCAACCCTAATATATTTGGAGTTAAAAATGAGTAATGTATCCATGCGCCAGATGCTGGAAGCTGGCGTGCACTTCGGGCATCAGACCCGTTATTGGAACCCTCGCATGGGATCCTACATTTTCGGTCATCGCAACAAGATTCACATCATCAATCTTGAGAAGACGCTACCGCTTTTCAATGATGCCACCAATTTCCTGGGCTCCCTGGCCGCAAACGGCGGCAGAATTCTGTTTGTGGGAACCAAGCGGGCGGCGCGTGACACGATCAAGGAAGAGGCGGAGCGCTGCGGCATGCCCTACGTCAATCACCGCTGGCTGGGCGGAATGCTGACGAATTTCAAGACCATCAAGCAGCGAATCAAGCGCCTCAAGGACCTCCAATCCATGTTTGAGGACGGATCGGTGGAACGCTTCAACAAGAAAGAAGCGCTCGGTCTCAGTCGGGAAATGGAGAAACTGGACCGCAGTCTCGGCGGCATCAAGGACATGTCGGGCCTGCCGGATGTCCTGTTCATCGTTGACGTGGGCCACGAGGATCTGGCTATCGCAGAGGCCGGCAAACTGGGGATACCCGTTGTCGGTGTCGTGGACACCAACAACAGTCCGCAGGGCGTGGATTACGTTATTCCGGGCAACGATGATGCCATTCGAGCCATCCAACTCTACGTTCAGGGTGTATCTGCGGCTGTCCTTGAAGGACGGGCCAGTGCTGCCCATCTCGGCGATGCGGCTGCGGTCGACGAGTTCGTCGAAGTCGAAGCAAAGGACGGCGCTGCCGGATAGTTCATATTCCGGTCGGCAAACCATCGAATTCGCTGCACGATGCATCCGCGCCTGGGTGCGGGCATCGTTGCGGTGTCGAAACAGAGTAATCAACGCGAGGATTTAAAAATGGCCATTACTGCGTCAATGGTGAAGGAACTGCGCGAGCGCACCGGTTCCGGCATGATGGAATGCAAGAAAGCGCTGGTGGAAACCGATGGCGATATCGAGGCCGCAATCGAAAATATGCGGAAATCCGGCCAGGCCAAGGCCGCGAAAAAGGCGGGTCGCACCGCAGCCGAAGGGGTGATTGTCATCCGCTTCAGTTCGGATGGTGCAAAAGCGGCCATGGCGGAGGTCAACTGCGAGACGGATTTCGTGGCCAAGGATGAGAATTTCACCTCATTTGCAGACGCGGTCGCGGACAGGGTACTCAATTCCGATGTCCAGGACGCGGAAACCCTTTTGAACGAACCCCTTCACCGGGGTGAAGACACCACCGTCAATACCGCCCGAGAGGCACTGATCGTAAAGATTGGCGAGAACATGAACGTGCGCCGGTTCCAGCGCTTCCAGACGGATGGCGGCACGCTTGCCAGCTATCTCCACGGCGTGCGGATCGGTGTCGTCGTCGAGATGGAGGGAGGCGACGAGGCACTGGGCAAGGACATCGCAATGCATGTCGCGGCCAGCAATCCGATGTGTGTTTCAGCCGACCAGGTGCCGGCGGAGGATCTGGCCAAGGAGCGCGATATCTTCAAGGCCCAGGCCCTCCAGGACGGCAAACCCGAAAAGATAGTCGACAAGATCGTGGAGGGACGGGTTCGCAAGTATCTGGCAGAGAACACGCTCCTGGGGCAACCCTTCATTAAGGACTCTGACATGACGGTGGAGAAACTGGTTTCCGATGCCGGGGCCGTCATAAAGGGATTCAAGCGCTTTGAGGTGGGAGAGGGCATCGAGAAGAAGCAGGAAAATTTCGCCGATGAGGTGATGGCCCAGATTAACGCATAGAAACTGGCGTGAAATCCTATTGCCCGTTAGGGCCTTCTTTTCCCGAGGTCGCCATATGTCGGAACTGATCTGCAAACGCATTCTGCTAAAGCTCAGCGGCGAAGCGCTGATGGGACAGGGTGATTTCGGGATAGATTCCACCGTTATCTCCCGGACGGCGGGGGAGATTGGTGACCTGGTCGCGGCGGGCGCCCAGGTGGGACTGGTGATCGGCGGGGGCAATATCTTCCGCGGTGCCGGACTGGCACGTTCGGGCATCGACAGGGTTTCCGGCGATCATATGGGAATGCTGGCAACAGTGATGAACTCCCTGGCGATGCAGGATGCCTTGTCAAGAATCGGGGTTGCCGCCAAGGCGATGTCCGCGCTGCGCATGGACCAGGTGTGTGAAACATACGTCCAGCGTAACGCCATGGAACATCTGGATCAGGGACGGGTGGTGATTCTGGCTGCCGGTACCGGAAACCCCTACTTCACCACCGATTCGGCGGCCAGCCTGCGAGCCATAGAACTCGGCATGCAGCTGTTGATCAAGGCCACCAAGGTCGACGGGGTTTACGCCGCCGATCCCGTAATCCACCCGGATGCGGAGTTTTATCCCCAATTGAGCTATGATCGTGTGCTGGCGGAGGACCTGAAAGTCATGGATCTGACGGCCATCGCGCTTTGCCGCGAACACGGCATGCCCTTGCGGGTGATGAACATCAATCGGCCGGGTGCGCTCATGCGGCTGATGAAGGGTGAAAATATCGGTTCCCTGGTGGGGAGGGGAGATTGAGATGATCGAAGATATCAAGAAAGACACAACGGCCCGAATGAGAAAAAGCGCTGATGCGCTGAGTCATGAACTCGCTAAGGTCAGGACGGGCCGGGCTCATCCGAGCCTGCTTGATCACATTATGGTTTCCTATTACGGTTCCGATGTCCCCTTGAATCAGGTTTCCAATGTCAACGTGGAGGATGCGCGTACTCTGGCTATCACTGTTTGGGAAAAAAACATGGTGCAGCCGGTAGAAAAGGCGATCATGAATTCGGATCTCGGCCTCAATCCCAACACCGCGGGTACCGTGATCCGCGTGCCCCTGCCGCCGTTGACGGAGGAGCGACGAAAGGACCTCATTCGCATAGTGCGCCACGAGGCCGAACAGGCCCGGGTGGCCGTAAGGAACATCCGCCGCGATGCCAACAGTGATCTGAAAACCCTGATGAAGGACAAAGACATCTCGGAAGACGATGAAAGGCGAGGCGAGGAGCTCGTTCAGAAGTTAACGGACGAGTACGTAAAGAAGATCGATGAGCTGCTCGCCGAAAAAGAAAAAGACCTGATGTCGATCTGAGCTGGAACCGGGCTCGGTGATCAAAAGAACAGAAGGGGTCCCCGAACCCACAACGATCCCCCGTCATGTTGCCATCATCATGGACGGCAACGGTCGGTGGGCACAGAAGCGCGGCCTCCCCAGAATCAGCGGGCACAAAGCAGGCGTGGAGACAGTGCGCTCGGCGGTCGAACAGTCTGTCCGGGCAGGCGTTCAGGTGCTCACCCTGTTTGCATTCAGTAGCGAAAATTGGCGGCGGCCTCCAAAAGAGGTGAGCCTTCTGATGGACCTGTTCATGATTGCGCTGGATCGGGAGGTCAGACGTCTCAAGCGCAACGATGTCAGATTGCGCATTATCGGTGATTACACGGGGTTCTCCGATAAACTCCAGTCCCGAATAGCCGAGGCGCAGAAATCGACGTGCGATTGCACGGGTCTGACACTCCAGATAGCGGCCAACTATGGTGGGCGTTGGGATCTGGTGCAGGCGGCCCGGCGACTCTCCGAAAAGGTGGGTTCAGGCCTTATCCGTCCAGAGCAGATAACCGAAGAATCCATCTCGTCCGAGCTTTCCACCGCCGGCGTGCCGGATCCGGACCTGTTTATACGCACCGGAGGCGAACAGCGGCTCAGTAACTTTCTGCTTTGGCAGTCGGCCTATGCGGAGTTCCATTTTACGGATGTGCTGTGGCCGGATTTCGATGCGAAAGAGTTCGATAAGGCCCTGGAGTCGTTCGTCAATCGGCAGCGTCGCTTCGGCAGGACCAGCGAACAGACCAAGCTGGAAGATGGCAGCTGATTAATGGCCGCCACTATGCTTGCCAAACGAATCGTCACGGCACTGATACTCATTTCCCTGGTGGTTGCAGGGGCCCTTTACCTTTCCACCCCCATACTTTCCCTCGTATTCGCAGTGGTGGTCATGGCAGCAGGTATGGAGTGGACGCAACTGGCAGGAATTCGGACCGCGATGGGCCGGCTGATATTTATCGTGATACTGGGGGCCGCGCTGGGTCTGGTCGCATGGCTTCTGCATACCGATCCAAGGTGGGGATGGTGGATAGCATCGGCCGCCTTGTTGTGGTGGCTCCTGGTTACCATCGGCCTGTTTCGATACCGGCCCGGTCAGAGCCCTGTTCCGGGGACCCTTGCCAAATCTATATATGGAGGCCTGGTCCTGGTACCGGCCTGGACTTCTCTTGTGGTTGTGCACGGAATCGAAGGGGACGGACCGGCTCTGTTGCTGTTTCTCCTTGTCCTCATCTGGGTTGCTGACAGCGGTGCCTATTTTTCTGGCAGGCGCTGGGGGAGAACGAAACTGGCGCCCTACATCAGCCCGGGAAAGAGTCGCGAAGGGGTTTACGGTGCGCTGGCCGGCGCAGCGGCCTGCGGTCTGTTTCTGGCATGGTGGAGGCCTGAAACGGGTAATTCGATGCTGATCATCCTCTTTTGTCTCGCGCTCACGCTGATCTCGGTTGTGGGTGATCTTTTCGAAAGCCTGATGAAGCGTCAGGCAGGAATGAAGGACAGCGGCAACATTCTTCCTGGCCATGGGGGAGTGCTGGATAGAATCGACAGCCTGACCGCGGCCGCACCCTTGTTTCTGGCTGGGCTGCTCATGAATTCCCCATGATTGGCATCACCATTCTTGGCTCGACCGGTTCCATCGGTGCCTCCACGCTGGACGTGATATCGCGCCACCCCGACCGTTATCGGGCAGTAGCGCTTACCGCCAACCGTGATGTGGAGGGACTGATTCGCCAGTGCCGGGTTTTCAGGCCGGATTATGCCGCGATGGCCGATTCCCGGTCCGCACTGGATTTGAAGCAGCGGGTCCAGGCAGAGAATCTGCCGGTCAAGGTGCTCTCCGGCGTCGAGGGCCTGGAGGAGGTGGCGGCCCTGCCGGAAGTGGATCAGGTCATGGCCGCCATTGTCGGTGCCGTCGGACTTTCGCCGGCGCTGGCCGGGGTTCGGGCGGGCAAGCGAATCCTGCTGGCCAACAAGGAGGCGCTGGTGGTGTCCGGGCGTATTTTTATGGAGGAGGCGGAGCGGCATGGAGCCCAGATTCTTCCCATCGACAGTGAGCATAATGCGGTTTTCCAATGCATGCCGGCAGATTTCGGTCGTGGTCTGAAGCGGGTGGGCGTGCGCAAAATACTGCTGACGGCTTCCGGAGGGCCGTTCCGGGAGACTTCGCTGGATGAACTGCACGAGGTAACCCCTGAGCAGGCCTGCAGCCATCCGAACTGGGATATGGGGCGAAAAATCTCCGTTGATTCCGCCACCATGATGAACAAGGGGCTGGAGGTCATCGAGGCCTGCGAGCTGTTTCATACGGAGCCGGGCCGGGTGGAAGTGGTGCTGCACCCCCAGAGCGTCATTCACTCCATGGTTGAATACACCGATGGATCTGTGCTGGCACAGCTGGGAAATCCGGATATGCGCACACCCATTGCCCATGCACTGGCCTGGCCCGAACGCATGGAATCCGGCGTGGCCAGCTTGAATCTGTTCGAGATAGCGCGATTGGATTTTGAAGTGCCCGATCTTCAGCGGTTTCCCTGCCTGGCCCTGGCCTACCGTGCGATTGAGGCGGGTGGTTCGGCGCCGGCGATCCTCAACGCAGCCAATGAAGTGGCCGTGGACGCATTTCTCAAAAGACAGCTCAGGTTTACCTCGATTCCCCGGGTGATCGAGGAGACGATGTCAGAACTCCCCCCAAGGCATGATTACACCCTGCAGGCACTGCTTGCCGTCGACGCCGAGGCCCGCAGCCTGGCGGAACGAATAACCAACCGACTGGTCTGAACACTTTATTATGGATTCCCTTGTAAGCACGCTGTTCTTTTTCATTGTTGCATTGTGCATCCTGATTGCGGTCCACGAGTTCGGGCATTTCTGGGTCGCGAGGAAACTCGGCGTAAAGGTCCTGCGCTTTTCCATCGGTTTCGGTAAGACGCTGTGGAAGCGCGTCGGCCGCGTCGATGGTACCGAGTACGTGATTGCCGCCGTGCCCCTGGGCGGTTACGTCAAGATGCTGGATGAACGGGAAGAGGCGGTTCCGGAGGCAGAACTCCCCCGTGCCTTCAACCGCCAATCCCTGAGAGTCCGCACGGCGATCGTGCTGGCCGGCCCTATGTTCAATTTCCTGTTTGCCATCATTGCCTTCTGGGCAATATTCGTTACCGGTGATACAGGCACCAGACCCTGGGTGGGTGAGGTGCTGGAGGGCACACCGGCATATCGTGCGGGTTTCTCCAAAGGTGATGAGGTGCTCAGTATCGGGGACAAAACCACCCCCACCTGGGAGACGGTGGCGTACAGGCTGATGGCGGATGCCTCCAGGGGGGAAACGCTTTCCGTCCGGGTAAGGGATGCCGATGGATATGAGCAGCTGCGTGCGCTATCGGGAGACGACCTCGCTGATCTCGCCGACAACGGGGGGGTGCTGACAGGCCTGGGATTGGCGCCGATGCGTCCCAACCTTCCCCCGGTCATCGGGGAGATTGTCCCCGGGGAGGCCGCGGAAGGTGCGGGCCTGCGGCCGGGGGATCTTGTGATCAGCGCGGATGGTGAACCGCAAAAAGAGTGGTCGGACCTGGTGTCATTGATTCGAAAAAGTCCGAACAAGCGCATTCAGTTGGCGGTGGAGAGGGAGGGTGTCGTTCTCGAGGTGCCGATAGTCGTTGGCGGACTGGAAGAGGGCGGCATCAGATACGGCCGGATTGGTGCCGCCGTGAAGGTGCCGGAGGCGTTTTACGACGAGTACCGGGTGGAGGTGCGGCTGGGGCCCCTGGAGGCAATCGGCGCCTCGGTGACCAAAACCGGTGAGATGTCCGTATTCATGCTCAAAATGCTGGGACGAATGCTGATTGGCGAAGCGTCAGTGAAGAATCTTAGCGGCCCGATCTCCATCGCCCAGACAGCGGGGAAATCGGCAAGTTACGGGACAGTTTATTTCATCAAGTTTCTTGCCCTGATCAGCATCAGTCTGGGGGTATTGAACCTGCTTCCGGTACCGGTTCTGGACGGTGGGCATTTGCTGTTTTTTCTGGCTGAAGCCATCAAGGGCAGTCCGCTGTCGGAAAATATCCAGATGCAGGGCCAGCGTATTGGCCTGATGATTATTCTCGCGCTGATGGGGCTGGCTTTCTACGTGGACATAGCCCGTCTGCTGGGATAGTTCCCCAGGGCATGGTGTTAACAGGCCCTAAAGTTATTTATACTACCACCCCGTCGCAAAAGCCTTCCTGGGGTCATTTCCCGGACAGAATGCAGTTTTTCCCGACCGATACACTGATATATACCGCCGATAGTTTGGGCATTCATCATATTACTAAATAAAAACAATTAGTTGCGCCTTTATGCCATGAAGCTTGATTTTGGATTCCTTCGCACTTTGATATTGCTGGCCTGCAGCCTTGCTCTGCCGGTGATGGGTGCCGGGGAGTTTAAAATCAGCGATATCCGGGTAGAGGGGCTGCAACGGATTTCTGCGGGCACCGTTTTCAACTATCTCCCGGTGAAAATGGGCCAGGAGATCGGGGACGCGGACACCTCGGGGATTATTCGGGAACTCTACAAAACCGGTTTTTTCAAGGATGTCAGGCTGGAAAGGGATGGGGATGTACTCATTGTCATCGTCACCGAGCGTCCCGCGATATCCGACATCAACCTTTCGGGCAACAAATCCATTGAAGATGAGCAGTTGCTGACCTCCCTGAAGGATATAGGTCTTGCGGAGGGCAGGGTGTTCAATCGGTTCGTCCTGGACAAGATCGAGCAGGAATTGCGCCGGATGTTCTTCAACCAGGGGAAGTACGGCGTCCAGATTGAAACCACTGTCACCCCCCTGGAGAGAAACAGGGTGGCCATCGACATCGATATTTCCGAAGGTCTGACTGCCAGAATCAAGAAGATTAATATTATCGGAAACATTGCCTTCGACAAGGACAAGGTTACGGATGATTTCGAACTGAGCCCGTCAGGATTTCTCTCATTCATATCCAAGGATGACCAGTACTCCAGGCAGAAGCTGGCCGGCGACCTTGAGAAACTGAGGTCATTCTATCTCGACCGGGGCTACATCAATTTTAAGATCGAATCGACCCAGGTGACTATTTCGCCGGACAAGAAAGATATCTACGTCACCATCAATCTTACCGAAGGTGAGATCTATACAATCAGGGACATAAAACTGGCGGGCGACCTGGTGGCAGCCCCGGAAGTCTTTTTCCCCCTGATAAAGCTTGCCCGCGGGGAGGCATTCTCCAGAAAGGTGGTTATCGGAAGCGCCGACGACATCACCAGAATGCTCGGTGAGAGAGGTTACGCCTTTGCCAATGTCAATAGTATTCCGGACATCGACGAAGAACAGAAACAGGTCGAAATCACCTTTTTCGTGGATCCCGGCAAGCGGGTATATGTGCGCCGGATCAATATGAGAGGGAATCACCAGACACGGGATGAGGTGCTGCGGCGTGAAATGCGCCAGATGGAGGCCGGCTGGTTCTCCTCCGCCAAGGTCCGGCAGTCGAGAGAGCGCCTGCAACGGCTGGGCTATTTCGATGAGGTGAATGTGGAGACACCCGCGGTGGCGGGTTCCACGGATCAGGTCGATGTGGATATCTCCGTTGCCGAGAAACAGATGGGTAACATTTCAGCGGGACTGGGATTCTCCCAGTCCGACGGCTTGCTGTTTAATGCCAGTCTCGCTCAGAACAATTTTCTGGGTACGGGCAAGAGGATCAGCCTCGCATTCAATACGAGCAAATCGAACACGCTCTACGCGTTCGGCTATACGAACCCCTATTTCACGGTGGACGGCATCAGCAGGGGTTTCATTGTCAGTTACAGAAAAACAGACTTCGGCGAAGTGGATATTTCCAACTATGCGACCAACAGGAGCCGGATCGGCGTCATTTTCGGCGTTCCTATCAACGAAACCGACCGGATCAGGCTGGATTTTGATTTAATGGACACGGAGTTGAAGATAGGATCGACTGCATCAAACGAGCTGAAGGCATTCGAAGCACTGAATGGCAGTGATTTTGTGGATTTCATGCCCAAGCTCAGCTGGACCCACGACTCGAGAGACTCGGCAATAATGCCCACCAAGGGTGGCACCCATACCTTTGTCGCCTCAGCCACGATTCCCTCCAGCGACCTGGAGTATTACAGGTTGGGTTACGTACATAAGCGCTATATTCCTCTGAGCCGAGCTTTCACTCTGGGACTCAAACTTGACCTTGGTTATGGAGACGGCTACGGGGATAATATCTATCTGCCGCCCTGGGAGCTCTTTTATGCCGGAGGCATAAAGTCCGTGCGGGCGTATAAGGACTTCAGTCTTGGGCCCAGGGACAGCAATGATGATCCGCTCGGCGGTAATCTTCGCACCGTGGGCAGTGCGGAGATATACTTTCCAGCACCGTTCAGCCTGATGGAAAAAACCATTCGTCTGGGCATCTATCTCGATGGTGGTAATGTTTTCAATACGGTGTTTGATGATGGCTTCGATGCTGGTGAACTGCGATTCTCGACCGGCGTGTCGGCCATGTGGCTGTCACCGTTCGGGGCATTCGGTGTCAGCCTCGGACTACCCCTGAATGACAAGCCCGGCGACGATGTGGAGAATTTTCAATTCACCTTCGGCTCTGCGTTTTAACTCTTTGGAGAATTTTCGTGAAAAAATCTTTATTATTCATTATGTTGCTTGGGTTTGTGTTCAGTGTTGGCTCGCTGTATGCGGCGGAAATGCGCATAGGCGTGGTAAATGCCAACCAGATAGTCGAACAGTCCCCGCAATATGACGCGGTACGCAAATCCCTCGAAGCGGAGTTTAAACGCCGCGATAACGACCTGGTGGCAAAACAGAAGCAGATCAAGACTCTGGAGGACAAGCTGGCCCGGGACGGGGCTGTCATGAGCGCCGCCGAGGTCAAGCGTCTGGAGCAGGACATTCGCTCGAGAAGGCGCAAGATCAAGAGTATGAGCGACGAGTTTCGCGAAGATCTCAACATCCGGCGCAACGAGGAGTTCAATAAACTGCTGCGCAAGGTTTCAGAGGTGGTGCACCAGATTGGGGAGCAGGAGAACATTGACCTTATCCTCAGCGAAGGAGTGGTTTATGCCAGCAAGCGGGTAAATCTGACCGAAAAAGTACTCAACAGGCTCAAGCAGCAGTACAAGGGAGGCAAGAAGAAATAGTACCGCGTTCCGGAATTGAGCAATATGTGGCCGATTCCGGTTTGGGCGCCTTCGTACAGGAAATGGATGAGCATGCGTGTTGTTGATTCAGGTATTGGCGCCGTAACTGCCGGTTGATCAGGAGAGAAATTTTGACCACGATGGATATTCACAAGGTGCTGAGCCTGTTGCCGCACCGCTACCCATTTCTTCTGATCGACAGGGTGGTTGACTACGAGAAGGGCAGCTATTTGAAGGCGATCAAGAATGTGACTTACAACGAGCCCTATTTCAACGGTCACTTTCCCATTCGGCCGGTCATGCCCGGCGTGTTGATCGTGGAAGCCATGGCTCAGGCCACCGCTCTTTTGTCCATGGAAACGGATCCCTCGACTGCCAGTGAATCATCCGTCTATCTGTTTGCGGGCATAGACAAGGCCCGTTTCAGGCGTCAGGTCGAACCCGGAGACCAGCTGCTTATCGAGGTAAATCAGAAGTCGATCAGAAGAGGCATAGGTTTTTTTTCGGGTAAGGCGACTGTGGATGGCAAGGTGGCTGCTACGGCGGACATCATGTGCACGTCCAGGGATATTTCAGATTGATCGATCCCCGTGCAGTAATTGATGACAAAGCCGAACTGGACGAAGGCGTCAGCGTCGGCCCATTCACTGTCATAGGTCCGGGCGTCCAGATCGGCAAAGGCACGACCATCGGCCCCCATGCCGTGGTCAAGGGACCTACCAGCATCGGTGTCGACAACCGGATCTTCCAGTTCGCCTCCGTTGGCGACGACCCGCAGGACCTTAAATACGGGGGTGAGGAGACTCGCCTGGAAATCGGTGATCGCAATATCATTCGCGAGTTTACCACGCTGCACCGCGGCACGGCCCAGGATGCGGTAGCCACCCGCATCGGCAGCGACAATCTGTTTATGGCCTATATCCACGTAGCCCATGACTGTCAGATCGGCAATCACGTCATCATGGCCAATGCCGCGTCCCTGGGAGGACACGTTAAGATCCGGGATTGGGCTATCCTGGGTGGTTTCACCATCGTTCACCAGTTCTGCCATATCGGGGAACACAGTTTCTGTGCCATGGGATCCGCTGTGAGCAAGGATATTCCACCCTACGTGATGGTCAACGGCAACCCCGCAAGGCCCTGCGGCATCAATGCCGAAGGTCTGCGCAGAAGGTCTTTCAATGAAGAGGCGATCCGCCAGATCAAGAATGGCTACAGGCTGCTCTATAAACAGCAGCTGAAACTGGATGACGCGTTGCTGCAACTCAAGGCGCTGGCGGCGGAGTCTCCGGAACTGCAGGCCTACGTGGAATTTCTTCAGATCAGCGAGCGCAGCATTGTGCGCTGAAGCCGTTGATTAAAATCGGAATTCTCGCCAATGAACCCTCCGGTGATCAATTAGGTGCCGGGCTCATACAGGCGTTGCGGGCCCGCTACGATGATATCCAGATAGAGGGCGTTGGCGGACCCCTCATGGAACAGCAGGGGTGTAAAAGCCTCTATCCCATGGATCGTCTCTCTGTCATGGGCTTTACGGAGGTCTTCAAACATCTTCCGGAACTGCTTGCCATACGGCGTCGACTGGCCCACCACTTCATCAACACCCGTCCCGACCTGTTCATCGGTATCGATGCACCCGATTTCAATATCGGCCTGGAACACAGACTGAAGAAGGTGGGAATTCCCACCGTGCATTATGTCAGCCCCACCGTCTGGGCCTGGCGCCCGAAACGGGTCAACAAGATCCGTCGGTCTGTAGACCTGTTGCTCAGTATCTTTCCCTTCGAAGTGGACTTTCTCACGAAGCATCGGGTACCGGTCTGTTATGTGGGGCATCCCCTGGCAGATGAGATACCCCTGGAAAACAGCAGGACAGAGGCCAGGGAACAACTTGGTATCGGCCCACAGGAGCGGGTGATCGCTATACTGCCCGGCAGCCGGGTCAGCGAGATTAAAGCCCTGTCGGAGACATTTCTCGCCGCCGCACGGCTCTGTCGGGAGCGGGATGAGGAATGCAGCTTCCTGGTGCCCCTGGTCAATGAAAGGACCCGGAGTGAGTTCCAGACGATCAGGCAGACATTCGCACCGGAACTGCCGTTGATGCTGCTCACGGGACAATCCCGCATTGCCATGCAGGCCGCCGATGTTGTCCTGACAGCATCAGGAACCGCAACGCTCGAAGCGCTGTTATTCAAGCGGCCTATGGTTGTTGCCTACCGTCTCAGCCCAGTCACATTTTGGCTCGCCAGGGGACTCAATCTGGTCAAGACACCTTACATAGCGATGGCCAATTTGGTGGCGGGGGAGCAGATCGCCCCCGAGTTTATTCAGCACCAGGCCACACCGGCTGCGCTTTGCGATGCCTTGTTCGATTTTCTGGATTCCCCGGAACGTGTGGCGGCCGTTCAGAAGGTGTGCGTGAGGGTTCATCAGGAGCTTCAGCAGGATTCCAGCCGCAGGGCGGCGGAAGCCATTGTCAGGTTACTGGAAAATGGGAGCTGAACTAGTAGCAGGTGTGGATGAGGCGGGCCGGGGCCCCCTGGCGGGTCCGGTGGTGGCGGCTGCCGTGATTCTGGATCCTCTTCATCCTATAGAGGGGTTGGCGGATTCGAAAAAACTGACCCCAAAGCGCCGTTTACTGCTTGCGGAAGTCATCAGGGAAAAAGCGCTGGCCTGGGCCATCGGCAGGGCCGAAGTGGACGAGATCGACCGATTAAACATCCTGCAGGCGAGCCTGCTGGCCATGAAACGGGCCGTTGAGGCGCTGCCCATAGCGGCGGGAAAGGTATTGGTGGACGGTAATCATCCGCCATCTCTTCATTGTCCTGTGGAAGCCATTGTGGGTGGAGATGACACCGTAGCTGCGATCAGTGCCGCTTCGATTCTGGCAAAGGTTTCCCGGGACCGGGAGATGGTGGTGCTGGATGACCGATACCCGGGCTATGGACTGGCCGGCCACAAGGGGTATCCCACCAAGGCGCACATCGCGGCCCTGGAAACGCTGGGAGTGACCGAGATTCACCGCCGCTCCTTCGGACCGGTAAAGCGCCTGCTTTGATTTCTCTGGGAATTGTCAGTCAGGCCTGACAGGCTGCAATATCAATGCCCCCATGGGAGGGAGTGTGAGTTCCACCGAATGGGACTGGCCCATCCATGCCTTAGGCTCGGCTGTCACAACACCCTGATTACCCATGTTGGTGCCACCGTAGAACTGTGAATCGGAATTCATGATCTCCCGGTAATCCCCCCCCGTGGGCAGCCCGATGCGGTAATGCTCCCGCGGCACCGGCGTGAAGTTGAGGACCACGGCCACGAAGGTCCCGTCGAGCGCCCACCGAAGGTAGCTGATCACGGACTGGCTTGCATCATGGCAGTCGATCCACTCGAATCCACCGGATTCGAACTCGAGATCGTGCAGAGCCGGAATCTCTCTGTAAAAACGGTTCAATGCGCTGACTAATGCCCGCATACCCTGGTGCTGAGGCCGGTCCATCAGATACCAGTCCAGTTCTCCTTTTTCGTCCCATTCCCTGCCGTGGGCGAACTCGTTGCCCATGAACAGGAGTTTTTTCCCGGGGTAGGTAAACATGTAGGTGAACAAGGTGCGGAGGGAGGCAAACCGCTGCCAGTCGTCTCCGGCCATCTTGTCCAGGAGCGATCCCTTGCCGTGCACCACCTCGTCATGCGAGAAAGGCAGTACGAAGTTCTCGGTGAATGCGTAGAGCAGTCCAAAACTCAGCTGGTCGTGGTGAAAGCGTCTGAAAACCGGGTCCTTGGAAAAATAGGACAGGGTGTCGTGCATCCATCCCATGTTCCACTTCATGCTGAATCCGAGCCCCCCCAGCCAGGTGGGCCTGGACACCTGGGGCCAGGCCGTGGACTCCTCCGCCACCATGAGGGTTCCCGGAAACTGATCGTGGGTCACGCTGTTGAGATGGCGCAGAAAATCCACGGCCTCCAGATTTTCCCGGCCGCCGTACTGATTGGGAACCCAGTCACCGGGATCGCGGGAGTAATCGAGATAGAGCATGGAGGCCACCGCGTCGACGCGCAGTCCGTCGAGGTGAAACTCCTCCAGCCAGTAAACGGCGCTGGAGAGCAGAAAGTTTTTAACCTCAGGTCTTCCGTAGTTGAAGATCAGGGTTCCCCAGTCCCGGTGTTCGCCTTTTCGGGGGTCTTCGTGTTCGTACAGCGCGGTTCCGTCGAACTTGGCCAGGGCGTGGGCATCCTTGGGAAAGTGCGCGGGTACCCAGTCCAGGATAATGCCTATCCCCTTCTGGTGCATATGATCCACGAAGTAACGAAAATCGTCCGGTGTGCCGAAGCGGCTGGTCGGTGCGAAGTACCCGGTGGTCTGGTATCCCCAGGAACCGTCGAACGGGTGTTCAGTGATGGGCAAAAGCTCGATGTGGGTGAATCCCAGTTCGCTCACATAATCCGCCAGGCGATGGGCAATGTCCCGATAGTTGAGGAAGCCCCCCTTGGGGTCCCGTTGCCACGAACCCAGGTGCACCTCGTAAACGGACAGGGGCGACTTCTGCCAGTCCTGTTCCTCCCGTGTGTTTATCCATTCCCGGTCGCTCCAGACGTAATCGGAGGGGCGGGTGATAACCCCGGCATTCTCGGGCCGTTTCTGGAATTCATTTGCGTAAGGGTCGTTCTTGGTCACCACGTCGCCGGTGCTGCTTCTCAGTTCGAATCTGTAGAGACCGCCGGCTTCAATGCCCGGCAGGAACAGCTCCCAAACGCCGGAGCTTCCCCGGCTGCGCATGGGGTGCATCCGGCCATCCCAGCTATTGAAGTCGCCGACGATGCTGACCCGCTCCGCATTGGGTGCCCAGACTGAGAACAGCACACCCTCGATCTCTTCCACGGTATGGATCCTGGCGCCCAGCACGTTGAACGCATGCCAGTGCTTGCCCTCGTGGAAAAGATGCAGATCGAATTCCTGAAGCTGTGCCGGAAAGCAGTAAGGGTCGAACCGGCCTTCCAGCTTTCCGTTGTCTTCGACCCAGGTGACCTTGTAGTGTTCCGGGATGAGATCCGGTGCTCCGCTCCATTCGAAGAAGTCGGTTCCCGGTACAGGCGTGAGAGAGACATCGGTCCCGTCTATTCTCACCTGATGGGCCCTGGGGAGAAAAACCCGAACAGTCGCTTTACCCTTCTTCAGGTGCCGGCCGAGCACCTCGAAAGGATCGTGATGGCGTGCTTCGGCGATTCGCTGCAGCGCAGCCTTAAGGTTTTTGTCCATTGGCTTCCTCCAACGACTGCAAGACACAGACAAACAGGTATCCGGAGAACATTCTGGAAGGGGTGGGTAACAATTGGATTAAAGCTTTGATGACCCAACTACCAGTTCGCATGTTAGCATATACTGATTTTCGTTGCTGGACATCTGCATAGTGTTGTCAGGCCCTGACAGGCCCTTAGGAGAGTTCAATGAATACCGCACAGGATCCGCGTTTCGTCAGCCGGCTGACCAGGAACACATTGGCTCTGATTCTGGCAGGGGGACGGGGGTCCAGGCTCAAACACCTTACCAAATGGCGGTCAAAACCCGCGGTACCCTTCGGTGGAAAGTTCCGGATCATCGATTTCCCGCTCTCCAACTGCATCAACTCCGGGATCCGGCAGATCGGGATTCTGACCCAGTACAAGGCTCACTCGCTGATACTTCATATCCAGAAGGGCTGGAGTTTTCTCAGGGGTGAGTTCGGGGAGTTCGTGGAGCTGCTTCCGGCCCAACAGAGGATAGAGAACAACTGGTACACGGGAACCGCGGATGCGGTTTATCAGAATCTGGATATCCTTCGGAACCACGACCCTGCCTATGTGCTGATTCTGGCCGGGGACCATATCTACCGCATGGACTATGGCACCATGATCGCACATCATGTGGAAACTGGTGCCGATATGACAGTGGGTTGTATCGAGGTGGACCTGGAAACCGCGAAGGGATTCGGCGTGATGGCAGTCGACGAGGAGGGGCTGGTCCGGGAGTTTGCGGAGAAGCCGGATGACCCCAAACCCATCCCGGGCAGCGACGATACGGCTCTCGCCTCCATGGGTATCTACGTGTTCAACAAGGATTTTCTGTTCGAGCAATTGATCAAGGATGCCGACACACCCAATTCCAGCCATGACTTCGGGAGGGACATCATGCCCTCGGTCATCGAAAAATACCAAGTGGCCTCCTACTCATTTCAGGATCCCAGGAGCGGCAAGCAGGCCTACTGGCGGGACGTGGGGACCATTGATGCCTTCTGGGCCGCCAATCTCGAACTGATCGGGGTAACGCCCGAACTCAATCTTTACGACAAGACCTGGCCTGTCTGGACCTATCAGGAGCAGCTACCCCCGGCGAAGTTCATTTTCGATAATGACAACCGGCGGGGAATGGCGGTGGATTCCATGGTCTCCGGGGGCTGCATTATTTCCGGTTCGAAGGTCAGCAACTCGCTGCTCTTTTCGAACGTAAGGCTGAACTCTTATTCGGAAGTGAATGATTCGGTAATCCTGCCCGACGTGGAGATCGGGCGGCATTGCCGTATTTCCAAGGCCGTGATAGACAAGGGCTGCAAGATTCCCGAGGGTACGATCATAGGCCAGGACCTGGAGGCGGATGCCAAGCGCTTCCTGGTTTCACCGGGTGGCGTGGTGTTGGTAACAGGCGAAATGTTGGGGCAGGTGCTGCATTATGTCAGATAGCGATCGACTCAAAGTGGTGTTGTGTTGGCACATGCACCAGCCGGATTACCGGGGGCCGGATCACGGTGATTTTCAGCTTCCGTGGGTCTATCTGCATGCCATCAAGGACTACGCCGACATGGCATCGCATCTGGAGGCCCATCCGGATGCGAAGGCCGTTGTCAATTTTGCACCCGTGCTGCTGGAACAGATGGAGGACTATGCACTCCAGATAAGCGAGTGGCTGCAAAAAGGCACCCTGATTCGCGACCCGTTGCTCGCCGCATTGGCAGGCCCGGGCCTGCCGGCGGGCCAGGCGGAGCGCCGGCATCTGGTCAATGCCTGCAAACGGGCGAATGAGAAGCAGCTGATAAACCGCTTCGACACGTTTCGCCACCTGGTCGAAATGGCAGGCTGGATCGATTCCGAGGCCGGTTATTCCAGGTCTTTCAGTGATCAGTATCTGATTGACCTTTTGATGTGGTATCACCTGGCGTGGATGGGCGAATATGCCAGGGAGAACGACCTGCGTGTGATTTCTCTCGAACACAAGGGTGAAGGATTCGACAACCAGGATCGCCGTCGCCTGTTGGAGACGATCGGAGACCAGGTGTCCGGAATCATCGGCCGATACCGGCGCCTGTCGGAGCGGGGTCAGGTGGAGTTGTCGGTTACCCCTTACGCGCACCCGATTCTGCCCCTGCTGCTTGATCTTGAATCCGCCAGGGAGGCGATGCCGGATGTCGTACTCCCCAAGGCCCCCGCATACCCCGGCGGCGAGTCCAGATCCCGCTGGCATATTCGGAAGGGACTCGACGTCTTCGAACGCCATTTCGGATATCGCCCAACAGGCTGCTGGCCATCCGAAGGTGCGGTAAGCGACGAGACTATGCGGTTGCTTGAAGAAGAAGGCTTTCGATGGGCCGCCAGCGGACAGCAGGTGCTGCACAACAGCCTCGCGGCGGTCAATGGGGAAGATGAAATACCTGAAAACTGGCTGCATCAACCCTATCGCCTGGGTGAAGGCAGGCTGAACTGTTTTTTCAGGGACGACGGTCTGTCCGACCTGATAGGGTTCACCTATGGTGACTGGCATGCGGACGACGCCGTGGCAAATCTGGTACAACATCTGGAGACCATATCGGCAGCGACCGAAGGTGAAACCCGGCGCGTGGTGTCCATCATTATGGATGGAGAAAATGCCTGGGAGTATTTTCCGCGCAATGGTTACTATTTTCTTGCTTCCCTTTATCAGGCCTTGTCCGAGCACCCCTCACTTGAGCTCACCACTTTCAGCGCCGTCATGGGAGCTCAGGAAACGGTTGCCGAGTCTTTACCCAAACTGGTGGCGGGCAGCTGGGTCTATGGTACTTTGTCAACCTGGATCGGAGACCGGGACAAAAACCGTGCCTGGGATATGCTGGTGGAGGCAAAAAAGGCCTGTGACCGCAAACTGGCGATAGGTAATCTGAATGAGAAAATGCTTCAGGAACTCAGTATCCAGCTTGCGAGATGTGAGGGATCGGATTGGTTCTGGTGGTTTGGGGATTACAATCCCGGCGATACGGTAAGCGATTTCGAGCAACTGTTTCGCCTTCAGCTGACACGGTTGTACGAGCTGCTCGACGAGGAACCGCCGGCGTATCTTTCCGAAGTTTTCGCGATAGGCAGTGGTGACCCCTCTCTTGGCGGCGTCATGCGCCAGAATGTGTAATTAGGCCGGCCCCATGCAAGAAGATTTCCCCAATGGTACGCTGGATCGGCGTCGAGCCGGCATATTGCTTCATATCACTTCTCTGCCAGGCAGCGGGTCGACGGGCGATCTGGGGCCCTCTGCCTACCATTTCGTGGAGTTCCTGCAGAGCGCGGGTATCGGTATTTGGCAGATGCTGCCGATCGGTCCGACCCAGCCTGATGGATCGCCCTATCAGACGAGTTCCATGCATGCGGGCGATCCCCGACTGATCAGTCTTCAGTCCCTGGTGGATGAAGGATGGGTGGAGTCGGAAGTTCTGGAAAGGGAACAGATATCCGATCAGGAAAAGGCACGGCATCTGCTGGAAGCCTGGCGGGCATTCGACAGTCGGGCCGATGAGGATGCACGTGGGTTATTGGCAAGATTCGTTGATGAGGAGGGCCACTGGCTGAAGGATTACGCCCTCTATCGGGCGCTGAAGGAAGAGCAGCAGAACAGGGGCTGGTGGGATTGGCCTGAACTGATACGCAAACGCGACGCCGCTGCACTGGCCAGGGCAAGCGAGCGGCTATCCCACAAGATAGACTACATCTATTTTGAGCAGCAGCGGTTTTTCCAGCAATGGACAGCCCTGAAGGCCTATGCAAACGATAGAGGGGTTGGTCTTTTCGGTGACATGCCGATCTTTGTGGCCCATGACAGCGCTGAGGTCTGGGCGCACCAGGAATTGTTCCTGCTGGACGACAAAGGTCAACCGCTCGTGGTGGCCGGTGTCCCACCGGACTACTTTTCGGCAACAGGGCAGCGTTGGGGGAATCCGCTTTACCGTTGGGAACAGATGGAACGGGAGAACTTCCAATTCTGGGTGGACCGGATGGGGACGCAGCTGCGCCTGTTCGATCTGACCCGGATAGACCATTTTCGTGGTTTCGAGTCCTATTGGGAGATCCCGGCAGAAGACGCAGATGCCATCAACGGACATTGGGTCCCGGCACCGGGCGATGCGTTGTTCGACCGGTTGCATGAGATCTACGACCCTTTGCCCCTGGTGGCCGAAGATCTTGGGATTATTACGCCCGAGGTCGTGACCCTGAGGGAACGATACGGTCTTCCCGGCATGAAGGTTCTGCAGTTTGCGTTTTCCGGGGAATCCGAAAATCCCTACCTGCCGTTTCGCCATGAGGCCAATTCCGTGGTCTATACCGGCACTCATGACAATGATACGACGCTGGGCTGGTATCTGGCGTTGGACGACGGACTTCGGCAATACGTGGATGACTATCTGGGGTGTTCAAGGGAAACGATGCCCTGGCCCATGATTCGAACGGCACTGGCTTCCTGTTCACTGCTGGCGATAATTCCCATGCAGGATATACTTGCATTGGACGGATCTCACCGGATGAATCTGCCCGGTACCATAGAGGGAAACTGGACCTGGCGTTTCAATTGGGATCAGCTCGCGGAGGATCTCGCCCTGCGGATTCATCGGCGGTTGGAGATGTACGGCCGATTGTCCACGTGAAGCTCCGTATCGCAAAAGCTCACTGTATAGGAAAGATCGATGACCAAGATAATAAAAAAGGCCGTTTTCCCCGTTGCCGGGCTCGGCACCCGTTTCCTGCCGGCGACCAAGGCCAGCCCCAAAGAGATGCTGCCGGTGGTGGACAAGCCCCTGATTCAGTATGGGGTGGAAGAGGCAGTCGCCGCCGGTATCGAGGTGATGATATTCGTAACCGGCCGCAACAAGTCCTCTATCAGCAACCATTTCGATACGGCCTACGAACTGGAGATGGAGCTCGAATCGAGAAACAAGACGGAATTGCTGAATCTTGTGCGCAACATCACGCCTTCCCATGTTTCCTGTGTGTTCATCCGTCAGAACATGGCGCTGGGATTGGGTCATGCGGTTCTTTGCGCGCAGCCGGTGGTGGGGGATGAGCCGTTTGCCGTGGTATTGGCGGACGACCTGATCGACGACGGCGACAGGGGCTGTCTGACCCAGATGGTGGAGGTTTTTTCCCGGACCGGCTGCAGTATCCTGGGGACTGAACAGGTGCCGCCCGAGAATACCGGCAGCTATGGCATCGTGGATACCGACGGTGAAGGGCAGCTGGTTGAGGTGAGAGGCATCGTTGAGAAACCCAAGCCCGAGGAGGCGCCTTCGAATCGTGGCGTGGTCGGTCGCTACATTCTCACTTCCGGGATATTTGACCATCTTTCACAGACCGGGCACGGGGCCGGCGGGGAAATACAGTTGACGGATGGCATCGCCCGGCTAATGAACAAAGACAAGGTAATGGCCTACTCGTTTGAAGGCCGGAGATACGACTGTGGCAGTAAGATTGGCTATCTTCAGGCCAATGTTGATTACGCCCTGAAACATGATCAGCTGGGACCGGAGTTCGAGGTGTGGATCAAGAACAGGTTCGACGTGACTTCCTGAGCCTGTGCACGCAGAGGATATATCGATGAATGTTGAAGCCAAACATATCAGTGTCGGGGATGTAATGAAGCGTGAGTTTCACGTCATCGATGGAAAGGCGACCATCTACGAAGCCCTGGAGATGATGAAGGAGTTCAGGACTTCCGTACTGGTTGTGAACAGACGCAATGAGGAAGATGAATACGGCATTCTGCTGGTTTCCGGCATCGCGAGAAAGGTGCTGGCAAAAGAGCGGTCCTGTAAGCGGGTGAACGTCTACGAGGTGATGGTGAAACCCGCGGTTTACGTGGAGCCGGAGATGGATATTCGCTATTGTTCCCGCCTGTTTGCGCGGTTCGGTCTGGTCCGGGCGCTGGTGGTCGACCAGAACGAGGTGGTGGGAACCATAAGCCCCAATTCGCTGGTGCTCGACGGGATGTTTGCCCTGGAGACCTAATCCAGGATTAGATGTCGACCTGCATCAATTTCAGTATTTCTCTGTCTGCCGAGCGTTATCTTCGTTATTATCAAGGACACGCCCGCGTGGTCATCGTCAGGTCTGAAGACGGACGCCGCATTCAACTGCCGGCGGCCAGCCTGAGACCCTTCGTAACCGCCGAGGGCATCGTCGGCAGGTTCGAACTCACCCTGGACGAAAACAATAAGCTGATCGACATCCGGCGCGTGGATTCCTGATCCAGTCAATGTTCCTGCTTTCCGTACAGGGAAGCATAGAGGCCGCGGCTGCTGATCAGCTGTTCGTGGCTGCCGTCTTCGACGATCCGTCCATCCTCGAATACCAGGGCCCGGTCGGCCTGTTTCACCGCGCTCAGGCGGTGCGCGATGATGATGGTGGTACGTCCCTGCAGGAAGGCCTGCAGTGCCTTGTGCAGATTCCCCTCGGTGGTCGTATCGAGGGCTGACGTTGCTTCGTCCAGTATCACGACCCGGGGATCGGTCAGGACCATCCGGGCGATGGCAAGCCGCTGCTGCTGTCCACCGGAGAGACGAATGCCGTCGCGTCCGATCATGGTGTCGGGGCCCTTGTCGAGCCCCCGGACAACCCCATCCAGCTGCGCGATCTCCAGCGCCCGCCAGAGGGCCGCATCGGGGATCTCCCTGCCCAGGGTCAGATTGGTTCGCACACTGTCATTGAACAGGGCCGGATGCTGAAGCACCGTGGCCACGTTGTCTCTCACCACGTCCATACCGATCTCGGAAACCGGAATCTCGTCGAACAATACCCGGCCCGACGTGGGTGGAT
Organism: Chromatiales bacterium; assembly: GCA_030145425.1. GTDB lineage: Bacteria > Pseudomonadota > Gammaproteobacteria > Chromatiales > Chromatiaceae > JAHEHQ01. Next base: position 27,612 of record JAQYVO010000226.1, read on the forward strand.
AGAGCCCCAGGATCACCTGCACCAGCGTTGTCTTGCCGCCGCCGCTGGCACCGACGATAGCCACCTTTTCACCGGCTGCGATATTCATTGAAATGTCGTGTAACACCAGCGGGCCGTCGCCATAGCGAAAGCGGATATTCTCGAGCCTCAGGGCCGTGGTGTTTCTGCCGCTGAACGGGTCGCTGGAATGTTCGTAACAGGGTTCAAGCCCTATCTTCATCAGCTGATTGATGCGGTCGAGGGCGGCGCGTGCACCGTTATAGGCATACTGGATCGCCAACACCTCCTGCACCGGTCCCATCATGAACCAGAGGTAGGCGAACACGGCCATCATCTGGCCTATGGTCAGATCCGAGAAGACAACCATCGACATACTCAGGGCCCGGAAGATGTCGAAGCCGAACAGGAACACAGTGAACGAGAGCCGCTGCGCGGCGTCGCTTTTCCAGGTGAACGCGGCAGAGTGATGCCGTATACCGTCTGCCTTGTCGATGATTCTGCCGATATAGTGGTGCTCACGGTTGCTGGCCCGGATCTGCTGTATGGCGTCGAGGGTCTCGGACAACGCTTCCTGAAATAATTGATAGGCACTGTTCTCCTTTTTCTTCAATTCCTTGACCTTGCGCCCGAAGACCGTGGTGACCCAGATCACCAGGGGATTGAGCAGGAGGATGAAGAGCGCCAATTGCCAGTGCATCCATAACAGGACGACGGCGGTACCGACGATGCTGAGCACCGCAACGAGAAACTTGCTTGTGGCGCTGCCGAGGAATGCGTCCACGGCATCCAGGTCCGTCACCAGATGCGAGGCCACGGTGCCGCTGCCCAGTGTCTCGTATTCTGCCATCGAGACTCGTTCCAGCCTTCGCAGGATGCGCCGTCGGATGCGGAAGGTGACATCCTTGGAGACAATGGTAAATTGACGCGTCTGCCACACGCCCATCACCAGGGATGCCAGGCGCATCAACAGCGTTAACAGCAAAATGGCAAGTATGTAGAGCACCGGTCCCTGCCAGGCCGCCGGAAACAGGGAGTCCATGAAGGCCACCGCCGGGCCGGGCTGGTCCAACAGGACTTCATCCACCAGCAGAGGGATCAACAGCGGCACCGGAACGCTGAGAAGGGCGCCGAGAACTGCAATCAGGTTGGCCTTGACGAGCTCCCTGCGGTGCGCGAACACCATCCCCACCACGTCAGGCCAGCTGTAAGCGGTATCGGGATCTTTTTCCTGGGTAAACTGAGAATGGGTGGTAGTCACTGGTTTCGGATCGGGCTGTGTTCGGGGGCGCGGGTTGCTACGCGGGGTATCCTTCGGCCAGACGCCTGTCCACTATCTTTCTGAGAGCCGTTCACTGATGGTTTCGAATTGTATATTATTCCATGTTTTCAGGGTCACCGTCGGCAAATCATCGGGCGATGTCTCCCTGAGATCACCGACTAGAAGATTCGATCGACGGCAATTATCGGGTATGACGGGTAGATAGTTAGCGTCCAGAAACTACATCTTTCGTCATTCCGGCGAAGGCCGGAATCCAGTAAGGTGTTGAGTTCCCTGGATCCCGGCCTTCGCCGGGATGACGTGGTTTCGGGAAAATGCGGGTTTTTGGACAGAGACTAAATTAAGGATGAACAATTGATTAAAGTACGCTTGATCTCCGGCAACCGGATTGTCGTTTTCTCTTATATCCTCTTGTGTCTGAGCCTGCTGTCCGATCCCTGCCTGGGCGCCGGCCTGAGCTTCTCGGGGCAGCAGATCCAGGGCAGCCTGGTACAGGGCAGGGCGGTGCCGGGTGCCAGGGTCGAGGTGGATGGTGAGTCGGTCAGAGTCGCCGACAACGGACTGTTCCTGGTGGGCTTCGGTCGCGATCACCCACCGCAGACCCGCATCAAGGTTACATATCCCGATGGCCACACCGAACAGCAGACGCTGACGGTGGCGGGTCGCGAGTATCAGATCCAGCGGATTGACGGTCTGCCGAAGCGGAAAGTGACGCCGGACAAGAAAGACTACGAGCGTATACGTAAGGATATCGCGGCGGCAAAGCGCGCCCGCCGGCGGGACGATCCGCGCGTCGATTTCCTGAGTGGCTGGGCCTGGCCTGTCGTTGGCCCCATCTCGGGTGTCTATGGGAGCCAGAGGATTCTCAATGGAAAGCCGCGAAGACCCCATTTTGGCGTGGATATCGCCGTGCCCGTGGGAACCCCGGTAAGAGCCCCCGCAGACGGGGTGGTGACGTTGGCCCATCCGGATATGTTCTATTCCGGCGTGACGGTGATCATCGATCACGGACACCACCTCACGTCCTCTTTTCTGCATCTGAACAAGGCCCTGGTAGCGGAGGGGGACCGGGTAAAAAGGGGCGATATCATTGCCGAAGTGGGAAAGACGGGGAGGGTAACCGGTGCCCATCTCGATTGGCGAATGAACCTGCGTAAGGCTAGAATCGACCCCCAA
>JAQYVO010000238.1 GCA_030145425.1 Chromatiales bacterium
TTCATCTGATTTTGCATCCGGATTCGAAATGGGGGCGAATCATAGCGGTATCAAGGCTGAGATTCATCTACATGGGTAGTGTTTGCCAAAAAAAACAAGCATAATCTGGCGCCCAGGGGTTACTCTTGCCGTATACGTTCATAGAATACTTACTCGTGGCAAATTCGGATGCAAGTCGAGATGGAAACGTCTTTTTTATTGAGTACTGATCAGGGCATCAACGCACAAGATTCGATAACAGGCCCTAAAATGCACCGGAGGGGAGGATGAAGCGAGTCACCATTGTCGGCGCCGGCTTTGCGGCACTCACTGCCGTCAAGAAACTGCGGGCCTGCGATCCACGCATGGAAATCACCCTGGTCGCCCCGAAACCGGAGTTTTCCTACCTGCCCGGCACCATCTGGATACCTTCAGGCCTGCGCAGACCCGAGGATCTCCTGATCCCCCTGGGAAATTTCTTTCAGCGCATGAAGGTGAACTATTTCAAGGGTTCCGCCACCGGCCTCAAGGACGGCGGACGCACCCTGATCACAGACAGGGGGGAGATCCAGAACGACGGGCTGCTAATCTGCAGCGGGGGGCGCCACATAAAGAAACTGCCGGGAATCGAACATGCCCTCGTCCCCTGTGAAGGAATCCCGGTGGCGGTGAAGATCCGAGACCGCCTGAAACGGCTGGAAAGCGGCACCATCGCCGTGGGCTTTTCCGGCAATCCCAACGAGCCATCCGCGATGCGCGGCGGTCCCATGTTCGAGTATCTCTTCGGTATCGACCGCCAGCTGCGCCTGGATGGTCGGCGTAATCGCATCAAACTGGTCTTCTTCACCCCAGCCGCCAGTCCGGGGCAACGTCTGGGACCCAAGGCGGTGAAGGGATTGCAGGCCGAGATGGAAAAAAGGGGAATCGAAACTCACCTCGGCCAAAAGATCCTGGGGTTCACCGACAAATCCGTCATCACCGAGGGCGGGGAATTCGACGCCCATCTCATCCTGTTCATGTCCGGCATAACAGGAAATCAGTGGTTCGACAACACCAACCTGCCCCGTTCAGAGGGCGGCCTCGTGAAAGCAGACGCTCACTGCCGGGTGGAGGGCATGGACAAGGTCTACGTGGCGGGGGATTCGGGCAGTTACCCGGGGCCTGAATGGATGCCCAAGCAGGCTCATATGGCGGATCTGCAGGCCAAAGCGGGGGCCGAAAATCTATTCGAGGAGCTCAACGGCCGGGAAGCCGCAAAGACGTTCAAAGTGGAACTGATCTGTATCGTGGACAGCCAGACCACCGGCAGTCTGGTGGCCAGAACCCAGAAATACAACATCGTACTTCCCCAGATGAAGGTTCTTCACTGGCTGAAACGATTGTTCGAATGGTGGTATCTGCGACAGTATCGGTAGGGTGAGTGCGGATCTTAATCCGCGGGAAACCTGCCTGTTGGGAGATTTCGTGCAGCTTGTGCCGGATCAGGCGGCGGCATGGACCATCTTGATATGGTACTTCCGCCTGACTTCCCTTAGTTTGCCCTCGAACTCCAGGATATTGACGTCGATAAGATCGTTGATGGCCAGACTGCCATCCCGTTCCTGGATCAGCTTTTTCACCTTTTTCCGGAGTGCGTCGATCTCGCTTTTGAGGATCCAGACATCCATATTCAGGATCCTGCCGCCACATCGATCCAGCCAGCGTGATTTGCAGGAAGCCATCTCCTGTCGTCTCTCGGCAATTTCGGCCAAGACACCGTCAACGGCCTCGTCGAGCGAGGCTATTTTTCGCTGGAGATCCTTCCTGATCTGAAACAGGTTTGCGACGCCCTCTTCCGCCCAACGCTGGACTTCCAGCAGATACTCCAGCTTGAGCAGCTGAACCACCCTTATCGAATCGGACATGGATCCCAGATGTTCATATATTACGACCCAACTGCCCTTTCTCGATTCGAACAACTGCCCCATGAAATAGAGCAATTGCCCCACGATCTTGCTGTAATCGTAGGAGGTATTCTCCCTGCTGACGGCTTCTACAACGTCGGCATAGTCGGCAGCAGTTCTGCAAAAAGCGCTCTTGAAGTTTTCGCTCAATCCCCGGGAATAGATCCCGGAAAGACGGCCGAGCAGCCGGCTGTACTCGTGCGGAACGACTCTTGCCTTACCCGAACGCACAAACTGGGAAATTTCCAGCAGCATCTCCTGGACCTTTCCGACATCCGGCGTTCCGCGGGAACCGGTCAGCTCCCTTTCGAGACAATTCAGATACTCGTTGAGGATCTGCAGGGATCGATCGCGCGTCATGACGATGCCAGTGTCATCGAAAGCCTGCAGCAACGCCAGCCTGTGACTGTGCACAGGTGGGTGGGTACTGCTCGACACCGTCTTGTAGGTTGCGTTCAACATATGTCCTGAAATCCGTAGATTACTGCTCTCTTGCCCCGATACCCGTTGCCTCTTTCGAACCCGCTGTCATCCCTGACTTTTCGAAAGTATGTCCTCTACTGACTACTTCCAATCAAAAAAATTCATTATAGTAGATTTTACTAATATTCTAAATAATAAATTCTTCTGATCCATTGGAACCCGGAGATTGCATCTGGCGGGATCCCACCTCTCCCATGGATCGGCAGACGGGAGTGATTTCTTTAAGGTTCTCCACGCCGCGAGGAGAATGCGGGAACCAGGAACGGCAAATCTCCTGATCAGTGCCAAAACCGGGGGGAGACTACCTTAAAAAAATCAGAAAAACGACACGCCGGGTGAATAACTGAGGACTGCGTCAGTTTTCCGGAAAGATATTTTCCAACAACTCCCAACCCGCTCCAGTTGAGAATCAGGTGCCCCCGGGAACACCTGCCAAAAGTCTGTGCTATATTTGGCAACATTATGAAAAAGAAAGAAAAGAAAAAGCAAAAAAAGAAGGACAAGGCACTGAGGCACAGTTCCGGGGAGTCCAAATCCTCATTAAAGACCCTGGAAAAAAACGTAAAGCGGCTGGAAAAAGAGATACAGGTCCGCGACGCGGTGATACAGGATCTGAACCGCAGAATCGATGGCGGGCCCGGAACCGGGAAAACCAAGACCGGCACGATAACCCGGCAGAAATCCAGCAGGACGAGTGTGGCGGTTGCCCAGAGAAAGGCCTGGAAACAGCACAGCTACCTCCGGGACAGATACGAATACCACTTGAATGCGGGCCGGAACAAAGCCAGCGCGCGTCTGCTGGCGAATCAGGACCTGCGTGCGGAGTATGGCCAGGGAGCCGGCTACACGGAGCAGGAGCTTCAGCACATACTCTCCTGAGGCCGGGTTTCGGCGGATCCACGCACTGCCCCCAGCGCCTTCCGCGGCAATTGCGATATCCCTCCAAGGGTAACCCCGCCAACTTCATGGTTCCCGATCTTGAAA
>JAQYVO010000328.1 GCA_030145425.1 Chromatiales bacterium
CCGGGCTCGGCATGAAGTTGGAAGGGTCTTCCGCGTTTATGCGGCACTCGATGGCATGGCCGCGTATCTCCAGTTGATCCTGGGTGCGGTGAAGCTTTCTGCCATCAGCGATTCGCAGTTGTTCCTTTACGATGTCCACGCCGGTAATCATCTCGGTGACCGGGTGTTCCACCTGCACGCGGGTATTCATCTCTATGAAGTAGAATTCGTTGTCCTGGTAAAGGAATTCAAAGGTACCGGCGCCTCTGTATCCTATGCGGCGGCAGGCATCTGCACAGCGCCCCCCCACTTTATTGCGCTGTTCCTCGGTGATGCCGGGGGCCGGTGCTTCTTCTACCACCTTTTGATGCCGGCGCTGCATGGAGCAGTCCCGTTCGAACAGGTGGATGGCATTGCCGTGGGTATCGGCAAGCACCTGGAATTCCACGTGCCTGGGACGCTCCAGATACTTCTCCATGTAGAGCGTTTCGTTGCCAAAGGCAGCGCCCGCCTCTGCGCGTGTCAGCGAGATGGCGTTGAGCAGTGTGGCTTCAGTGTGTACCACCCGCATGCCGCGGCCGCCGCCGCCGCCTGCGGCCTTAACGATCACCGGGTAGCCTATTTCCCGGGCCAGCCTGAGGGTGCGTTGCTCATCATCGTCCAACGGTCCGTCGGAGCCTGGTACGCAGGGTACCCCGGCCTCCTTCATCGCCCGGATGGCGGTGATCTTGTCTCCCATGACTCGGATGGTTTCCGATTTGGGGCCAACAAATATGAACCCGCTTTCCTCCACCCTTTCGGCAAAATCCGCGTTCTCCGACAGGAATCCGTAGCCGGGATGAATGGCTGTCGCATCGGTAACCTCGGCAGCGCTGATGATTGAGGGTATCTGCAGGTAGCTGTCGGCCGAGGCGGCAGGCCCGATGCAGACCGACTCATCGGCAAGCCTGACATGCTTCAGATCCCGGTCGGCTTCCGAGTGAACCGCCACCGTGCTGATGCCGAGTTCACGGCAGGCACGTTGAATTCGGAGCGCTATCTCACCGCGGTTGGCAATGACGAGTTTTTCGATCATGGAGTCCCTCTATTCGATGATGAACAAAGGCTGGTTGTACTCGACGGGCTGGCCGTTTTCGACCAATACCTTCACCAAAGTTCCCGCCTTGTCGGATTCGATCTGATTCAGAATCTTCATCGCCTCGATGATGCACAAGGTGTCGCCCACGTTAACCCGCTGGCCCTCCTCGATGAATGACTTGGTACCGGGTGACGGTGATCGATAAAAGGTCCCGACCATCGGGGACTGTATCTGGTGGCCGGAAATTTCCGGTTCTGCCGGTTTCTCCGGGGCGGGTGCGGGCGGCGCAGCAGCTGGGTTGAAGGTAGCGGCGGCAGCCGGAGCCGGGGCGAGAGAGCCGCCGCGGCTTATTCTCACCGATTCCTCGCCTTCGTGGATCTCGATCTCGGCAATATCAGATTCTTCCAGCAATTCGATTAGCTTTTTTACCTTTCGGATGTCCATGGGATTCTATCTCTTTAAACGCTCTGAAGCCGGCCTCGGCTGAGTGCGGGTTTGCTGGCTGGTTGGTACCCCTTCAAGATGATATTGCCGTTTGCAGCGAGCCAAGAAGCCGCCAGTTGCTAGGCGTGCGACTGCAGGACTAGCCAAAGCTAATTAATAGGAGCACACCAACGCAAATGGCGGCTTATTGGCTCGCCCGAAGGGAGCCCACCCAATTGGCCAACGCCGCGTTGCAGTCCTTGAAAAGGGCATACCATTTTCTGCGGACTGCGCCTTGCTTTGACCAATTGGGTGGGCTCTGCATACGGCACTATCAACTTGAAGGGGTACTAGCATGGGGGTCAATGGGGGGCGCTGCATCGGCGAACTCGCCACCTTGAGAATCAAGGAAGTGGATCTGACGGCTGCTGGATATCCCGGGAAAGGGCGCCTCAGGCACGGGCGTCTCTGTCGGGATGCGTTATCCCAAGGGATAGTGGTCCGGTCTCTCGATTCTCCGGTCCTGGGTTTCAACGTCTCGTAGCCTCCCGCCATACTGCTCACTTCTGGGCTGGATTGCTCCGCGGATAATGTCCCTGATACCGACAACTGCCCGCGGGGGCGCTCATTTCAATCCTGACTCTGTGGATTCGGGGCTACGGCGATTCTGTATTTACCGGTAGCTTCAGCCATCCCTGCAAGTAGCTGGACAGCATGATTCCAACGGAAGGTAATTCTGCACGATACTAACAAAATTGTCCAGTTTTACGCCAATTTAAGGACAAGATCGCGGCAAATGTAGAGAGTTGTGGGGGTACACTAGAGTAGGGGTACGACCTTTGTCGCGAGTATTTCATCAGTGATTTCACCCGCTTGTATGTAACGGGACTTCCCCTTCCGGTCGAATACCGCGGTGAAGGGCAGGGAGTCGAATCGATTGCCCAACCTGTTGGCGAGTTTTATTGCCTCCACCCCGCCGATCAGGGTGGGGAAGTTGATGCCGTAGACATCGTGAAAGTCCTGCACCATCTCCGGATCATCGATGGCAATACCAATGAACTGCAGACCCTTGTCACGATACTGTTCCTGCATCTCGATGAATCGGGGCATCTCTTCACGGCAGGGGGGGCACCAGGTGGCCCAAAAATTGATCACCAGGACATCCCCATCCCATTCACCGCTGTTTCGCAGTTTGCCCTCGAGATCGGGAAGGACGAATGCCGGCAGAGTCTCCACGCCTTTGCCGGTCATTCGGAACTGGGGAACCTGGCTGCTCTGGTAGTACCGGAAGCCGGACCAGACTCCCGCGACCAGCGCGGCTGCTATGATTGTGGCCGTCAGGGCGCTCGCGATTCTCATTGCACCGCACGCCTCACATGGGAGGCGAATTCATCGGCGGCCATGAAGCCGACCACGCGATAGTTGCGTCTTTCCGCGCCGTCCCGGCCGTAGAACATGATGCTGGGGGGGCCGGGCAGTCCGAAATGCCCCTGGAGCAGGGCTTTGTCCTCTGCATCGTCTGCGGTTACATCCGCCTGCAGCAGCACGAAGTCCCGCAGACTGGCGATAACATCGGGGTTCGAGAAGGTATAACGCTCCATCTCCTTGCAACTGACACACCAGTCGGCATAGAAATCCAGCATCACGGGGCGCCCCGCAGTGCTGGCAGCCTGAACCTCCCGTTGGAGATCCGAGACGGTTTTTATGCGCTTGAAATGCAGTTCCGCGGTCTGGGAGCCTGCCGAGCCAAAATTGATGCCTCTGAGCGGTTGTATGGTGTCCTTGCCCCCAGCGGCGGCGCCGACCAGCATGAGTGCGCCGTAGACGAGCATTACGAACCCAAGCCCCTTCCAGAGCCGGTCCCATCCCGATGCCTCCACCGGCAGTTGTCGCAAGGCACCCATGTACATGGCGCTTGTGATCAGCAGCATTCCCCAGAGGACCATGGATGCCGCGGGTGGCAGGATGCGCTCCAGCAATATGATGGCCACGGCGAGTAATCCGATGCCGAACACCGCCTTGATGACGTTCATCCAATCGCCGGCCTTGGGCAGCAGTTTCCCGGCAGACGCGCCGATGACGAGCAGGGGCGCCCCCATGCCCATGGACAATGCGAAAAGCCCGAGGCCGCCAAGTATTGCGTCCCCGGTCTGGCCGATATAGATCAACGCCCCCGCAAGGGGTGGCGCAACGCAGGGCCCCACGATCAGTGCCGACAGCAGGCCCATGATCGCCACCCCGGTGTACGTCCCGCCCCGTTGACGGTTGCTGAGCTCGGCGAGCCGGCTTTGCCAGCGGGTGGGAAGTTGCAGCTCGTAGAATCCGAACATGGACATTGCCAGCAGCACGAAAATCAGGGCGAAAGTAACCAGGATCCAGGGGTTCTGAAAAGCTGCCTGGAGATTCTGCCCAAACAGGCCGGCGAGCACCCCGGCGACCGTGTAGGTCAG
>JAQYVO010000101.1 GCA_030145425.1 Chromatiales bacterium
ACGCGTCGATGACATCTTTCACGCGCCGAAACATCCCTATACCAAGGCGCTCCTGGCCTCAATCCCCAGCATCGACTCTGAACCACGGGTCAGGCTGCCGACCATAACCGGTTCCATTCCCCACCCGTATAACCGTCCCACAGGATGTCCGTTTCATCCGCGCTGCCCGTCATATATGAAGGGCGTGTGCGAGGAACGCGAGCCCAACGCGGTGTCTATAGGCGATGGACAGGAAGTGAGCTGTTTTCTCTACGAAGGAGCATAGGCCATCGTGCAAGAACAAGTCACGGATGAGCAGGTACTGCTCGACGTCAAGCGATTACGAAAGTTTTTCCCAATCAGGGCCGGAATGATGCGTCACGTGCAGGGCTACGTGCGCGCCGTAGATGACGTCAGCTTTCAAGTCAAGAACGGTGAAACGATTTCGTTGGTCGGCGAGAGCGGCTGCGGCAAGACAACCACAGCACGCTGCATACTGCGTGCCTATGAGCCGACCGCTGGAGAACTTCTCTTCCGCACCGACGACGGTAGCATGGTGGACATGGCGAAATTGTCCCTCAAGGAACTCAAGCCGCTTCGACGCCAGGTTCAGATGATATTCCAGGACCCGTTTTCCTCTCTCAACCCGCGTATGACGCTCTTGAATATTATCGGCGAGCCGCTGGTCGTGAATAAGGTGGCAAAGGGAGATGAGTTGCGAGACCGGGTGGCCGAGCTCATGCATCTGGTCGGGCTCCGGCCTGAGTTTATGCAGCGCTACCCGCATGCTTTTAGCGGTGGACAGCGGCAGCGCATTGGGATCGCCCGCGCGTTGGCGCTGAACCCCGTTTTGATTGTGGCCGATGAACCGGTGTCGGCGTTGGACGTCTCCGTTCAGGCGCAGATTCTCAACCTTCTTCTGGATCTTCAGGAGCAGTTTGGGCTGACCTTGATCTTTGTGGCCCACGACCTGAGCGTCGTCAAACACATCAGCGAACGGGTGGCGGTGATGTACGTGGGTAAAATCGTCGAGATTGCCGAGACGATCACGCTATTCAACACACCCCTGCATCCTTACACGGAAGCGTTGATGTTGGCCGTGCCTCAACCGGACCCTCGCCTGCGATCCCGGCGCGCTGCCCTCCAGGGGGATGTGGCTGACCCGTCCAATCCACCACCCGGCTGCTATTTCCATCCTCGCTGCAAATATGCCCAAGAGATATGCGAGACAGAACCCACTCAGCTCCTGGAAGTCGAGCCTGGTCATTTTGTGAGTTGTCACCGGGCAGCGGAGTTGGATCTGGCCGGAGTGGAAGGTGGAGCCGCTGCCTGAAGGCCAGTCACTAAAGCGGCGATGTCATTTCATGTTTCCCGCATCAGTCACAAGAGGAAACAGCACAATGGGGAGAACAACCCATGACAAAACCAGTCAAACTAACCGCTGAAACGCTCAAGGGAATTTGGGCCGGCGTAACCTTGTCCTGGCATGAGGATTACTCGTTTGACGAGGCTTCCTTTCAAGAGAACCTGCATAGATTGTGCAGCTATGATATCGCTGGCATCTATACCACTGGCAGCACGGGTGAGTTTTACGTTTTAGACTGGCCAGAGTTCCAGCACATGGTTGATGTTTTCATGGAGGTGGTGGGGCCCACGGATTTTCCAACGCAGATTGGCTGCTGTGCCGACGACACACGGGATGTCTTGCGCATGGTCGAGTACGCGGCTGAAAAGGGAGCCGGTGGCGCGCAGATCACCTTGCCCTACTGGATGAAGTTGACGGATCAGGAAATGCTGCAGTTTTTCCAGGACGTTTATACAGCCGTACCCGATCTGCCTTTGATCCACTACAACATACCTCGGACCAAGCGATTCTTGACAGGATATGATTACCTGAACGTCTTGGAAATCGCCCCCAGTCTCATTGGTGTCAAGTTCACCTTTGCCGGCAGCCATTTTGGGGACCTCCAGCAGGCAACACAACTCACTCCTGGCTTGTCCTATTTTGTGGGCGAGGATTTGCTCGTATCGGCCATGCAGGTGGGAGCGCGAGGCTGCTATAGTTCCATAGTTTGCACCAACCCGGCCTTTATGTTAAAGATGTATGACCTGGCGGAGGCGCAGAAATGGGACAAGTCGCTGGAAATGCAATCGCTCATCGTCAGATTTTTCAGAGAGTTAGGCGCCCTGATGGACGATCTTGGTCTGGGTGGTGTGGATCCTGTGGCAGACAAAGGCATGGCGGTGGCCAGCGGCTTGTTTGCCGGTCACCAGCGTACACGCCCACCCTATATCGGCTGGAGTGACGACGGAGTGGCACAAATCCGTGACTGGCTTAAGGAACGGTATCCGATGCTTCTGGCCGATGATATAGGGAAAGACCTGTAATAGGGAACGTGGGTATCCATCCCGACAAAAGAAGCAGAACCATGACATCGCTCTGCTTTGAACCTCGCGTGCCCGTTTTTGACGCCAATGTATGCGTCGGGGATAAGCAGGATGAGCCATCTCCCTGTAGGAGCCGGTCCGATTTGCTGGCCGAGATGGATGCGCGTAGCGTGGGGCGCGCCGTGATCTACCATGCGCAGACCGAAACGATCAGCCCGATCGCGGGCAACCGACAGCTGGAAGATTGGCTGGGCGACGACGGACGATTGATCCCCCAATGGTCAGTCTTGCCCACCGCCGACTCGATCTCTCAAGTTCAGACGCTTTTCGCCCAGGGGCGAGTGCGCTGCGTCCGGCTGCACGATACCGGGCCGGTAGGTTTGCCCTTCCGTCCCTGGGCCTATGATCCCTTGCTCTCCTGGTTAAGCGAGGCGCGGATCCCGGCCTGGATATCACTGCCCGATGCCGACGCTCATGAGTTGGTGACGACACTCCAGGCCTATCCTGAACTGGTGACCGTTCTGGTGGGAGCGCATTACACTCATGCGCTATGGGTGCGACCGCTTCTGGGCGCCCTGCACAATGCATTTCTGGAGTCGAGCCGCTACGAACCTATCGGTGGGGTGGAGGCCCTGTGCGACGAGTTTGGGGC
>JAQYVO010000132.1 GCA_030145425.1 Chromatiales bacterium
ATGCGTATTCCGGTGATGTCGATCGCGTATTCCGGGTGATGCCGATCACCCAGACCGGTCATGGCGATCACCAGTCAGGGGAGAGATGGCTGGATAGGAAATCATAACACTAATGATCGTTGTTCATCAAGGGGGAATGGACTTTGCGCATGGAATCTCCTTTGAGTTCAAGTCGATAGGCGTTGTGGATGAGGCGGTCAAGGATTGAATCGGCGAGGGTGGGGTCGGGGATGCGGGCGTGCCAGTCCTGGACCGGGACCTGGGTGGCGACCAGGGTAGCGCCGCGGCCGTAACGATCGTCAAGGATCTCGAGCAGGTCTTTGGCCTGGGAGCGGGAGAGCGAGTCGCGGAGCCAGTCGTCGAAGATGAGCAAGTGGGTGCGGGCCAGGGACCGCAGCAGTTGGGGATAGGAGCCGTCCGCCTGAGCGAGTTCGAGAGATTGCAGCAGGCGGGAAGTGCGCAGGTAGCGCACATTGAATTCGGCCTCACAGGCAGCCCGTCCCAATGCACAAGATAAGTAGGTCTTCCCCGTACCGGTAGCACCGAGAACCAGCAAATTGAGATGGCGCTGGACCCATTGCCCTTGGGCGAGTTGCAGGATCTGTGCTCGTTGCAGGCCCCGCCCGGCGGACAGATCGAGGTCGGCGATGGTGGCCTGGAGCGGGAAACGGGCGGACTTGATGCGGCGCTGCAGGCGGTTGTTGGCTCTGCGGGTGATCTCGATATCGACCAGTAAGCCGAGCCGCTCTTCGAAGGACAGTTCCGCATAGTGGGGGTTTTGTTGCTGCTCTTCATAAGCGGTGCGGAAAGCGGACAGCTTGAGTTGGGTGAGTTTTTCCAGTAAGGGTTGGGTTAGCATAGGCAGCTCCTCAGTTGTAGTAGTTTTGGCCGCGGATGTTGTCATGCGCTGGCAGGGGGTTGTCGGAGGCGGGTTCCAAGGGCCGTTGGTCGAGCTTGTTCTTGAGAATGTTGTGCACTCCTCTGTAGGATTGGATCCCGGCGCTGTTAGCCCGTTGGCAAGCGGCCTCCAGGCGCTCCGGGGAGTAGCGTTTGGCCAGGCCGAGGACACCCAGGCAGGTGCGGTAAGCCTGCTGCGGGTGCCTGCGGGAGTCGAGCGCCTTGCTGATGAGTTCGCTGGTCTGTGGGCCGATTTCTCTGGACCAGCGCAGAAAGCGCTCCGGCGACCACTGGCTGTAGAACTGGTGCTCGGGCGGCATGTGCACGCTGTGGGTTGAAAAGCGCCCTTTAGCCGTAGAACGGGGGTGAGAAGCCACTCTTTGGCGCTGGTAGTAGATCTCAACCGTCTTTTCCGTGGCCCGGATGTTCACCTCCTTGCCGCTCAAGGTGTAGGGCACACTGTAGAAGTGTTTGTCGAAGGAGACATGGTAGTCGATGTGCACGCGGGCCTTTTTCCAGCGGGCAAACTCGTAGGGCGTTTCCGGCAGCGGGGCCAGGGCGGGTTGATCTACTTCGGCGAACATTTCCCGCCGCGATTGGCCTAGATGCTTCATCTCCCGTTGGTTGAGTTCGACCAGCAGTTCGGCAATGGCCTGGTTGAGCTCGGCCAGGCTGAAAAAGGTCCGATCCCGCAGACGGGCCAGGATCCAGCGCTCGACCACCTGCACACCCGCTTCCACCTTGGCCTTGTCCCGTGGTTTGCGCACCCGGGCTGGGACCACGGCGAGGCCGTAGTGACAGGCGAAGTCCTGGTAGGTGGGATTGAGGTCTGGCTCGTACAGGTTGGGGCTCTTCACCCCTGCTTTGATATTGTCCGGCACCAGGATGGCTGGCACACCACCCAGGAATTCGAGCGCCCCCACGTGTGCCGCAATCCAGTTGGGTAGGCTCTGTGACCAGTGCGCTTCCGCATAAGTGTAGTTGCTGGCACCCAGCGTGGCCACGAACACCTGCGCTGCCCGGATTTCACCTGTCTGCGGGTCCACCACGGACACCGTCTGCCCGGCGTAGTCGACGAACAGCTTCTCCCCGGCTTTGTGTTTCTGCCGCATGGTGGGGTTGAGCTGCTGCTTCCACTTCCGGTAGCAGTGACAGAACTGGCTGTATCCGTATCCATTGGGATGTTCCTGGCGATACTCCAACCATAGCAAGCTCAGGGTCACGCTTTTGCGCTTCAGCTCTTTGTTGACATACTGCCAATCCGGCTGGGGGATCTTCCGCCCGTAATCCCCTTGCGCCGGGAACAAGCGGGCTTCCAACTGCTCGGCAGTCATCCCTTCCGGCAGCGGCCAACTCAGCCCCGCCGCTTTGGCGTGCATGCTGTACCCACTCACCGTGCTGGTTGATACCCCGCAGCTCTGGGCAATCTCCCGGTGGGTCAGCCCCACTTCAAATTTCAAACGTAGGATTTCTTCAATTTTTCTCATGGATAGACTCGCTTGGGCCATCTCTTCCTCCTCAGTTTTATTCCTGAGAAGGATGCCCTATTTATTCGAGTTTATCCAGCTATCTTCCCCTTTCTTTCTCCAGGTCGCCTGATCGACATGACCGGAATCAGCGATCGGCATGAAACGGAATCACTGATCGGCATGGCCCGGATTACGCAAAATGGCTGTTGCCGACCTTCGCAGCCCAGCCGACGAGATGCGTCATGTATTGCGACTTGAGATAGAGAGGCGCAATATGGCAGTCAACAATCAATCTGAAGAAATTGATACTAATACTTCGGAAAATGTCATGGAGGTGACATCATGAGGAAATTGAAAAGCCCCCTGCGTGATAGGCAGAGGGCATCAAACATAAGAGACAACGACAGTCGGTCAAACGGTCATAGCATCTCTAACAATCATTATACCGCAATCTATATCAACAGACGTATTGTTGGGGAAGTGCATGGAGATTTGTTTGTTAAATATGTAAAAGAAAGCGACCACTTCTATCGAAAGCGGCGAGCATGGTGTTTTGATGTCTCTAGTCTTGAGGACGCAATACGGTATGGCGCTAGATGGGTAGAGCTTCACGAGCAAGAGAGACTACAAACTTATCGAGCAGCGATTGCCACAATATTCGAC
>JAQYVO010000198.1 GCA_030145425.1 Chromatiales bacterium
AGGGCAGGAAAACCAGGAGGCTCGCACCAAAAACTGCCAGGCCGCCCAGTACAATCTCGAACGCCTGGTCGATGGCCGTTTCAGAATGAGAATCAAGGAACCGGATGGGGGATACCGCCGGTTGCCCGCAGAGGAGCGACAAGCCAGGATCGAAAAGGCCCGGCAGGTGATTCAAGATAATTGCGATTGACACGTAAGGATTGCCTCACACGGAGACACGGAGAAGAAGAAACTAATGAAAATGTAATCGATGGAGGACGTTCTATCCCGTGCCATAAATGCCATATCGGAATAACCACTCTATTTTTCTCCGTGTCTCCGTGGCTACGTGTGAGAAGGTGATTTCTCGCCGGAAATAGGGGTGACGATGGAATGGTACTTACTTGAGCCAATTTGTCCTGTTCGAAGGCCTTGATCGTCATTCCGGCGCAGGCCGGAATCCAGGAAAATGACCACCATTGGTGCATCTGGATCCCGGCCTGCGCCGGGATGACGGTGGCTTTGAGCCCAAGTATGTGCCATTCGGGTAACGATGCTTTTTGGCAGGTCAGTCCGCATTTTTCCTCCCGGCCGGATAGAATCACCGGTTTAATCCCTATTCACCTGGACTCCAGTCGAGATGCGCACTTCCCAGTTCCCCCTTCAGACTCTCAAGGAAAAACCTGCCGATGCCGAGGTGGTCAGCCACCAGTTGATGCTGCGCGCCGGACTGATCCGCCGCCTGGCCGCGGGGCTCTATACCTGGCTCCCCCTGGGTTTGCGGGTATTGAGAAAGGTCGAGAACATCATCCGCGAGGAAATGGACAGGGCCGGGGCACTTGAGATGCTGATGCCGGCGGTGCAGCCGGCAGAATTGTGGCAGGAATCTGGTCGATGGGAGCAATACGGTCCCGAACTGCTGCGCATCAGGGATCGTCACCAGCGGGATTTCTGCTTCGGCCCCACCCATGAAGAGATCATCACCGAACTGGCACGCAACGAACTGCAGAGCTACAGACAGCTCCCGATCAATTTTTATCAGATACAGACCAAGTTCCGCGATGAGATCCGCCCCCGCTTCGGGGTGATGCGCTCCAGGGAGTTTCTGATGAAGGATGCCTACTCCTTCCATACCGACCAGGCCTCACTGCAGGAGACCTACGACGGGATGTACCAGGCCTATTCACGGATATTCAGCCGCTGCGGCCTGAGCTTCAGGGCCGTTCAGGCCGATTCGGGCGCGATCGGGGGCAGCCACTCCCACGAATTTCACGTCGTGGCGGACTCCGGCGAGGACGCTATTGCCTTTTCCGGTGAGGGGGACTACGCGGCCAACCTGGAAATGGCGGAAGCAGTGGCCCCGGCTGCGGAGACCCCGGCAGGAAGCGAGACCATGCGCCTGGTGGACACACCCGATACCCGCACCATTCAGGAACTGGTCGAACAGTTCAGTCAGCCCGTGGAGCGGACGGTAAAAACCCTTATCGTTGCCGCAGCCGAGGAATCGGAAGCGGATTTCATCGCCCTGCTGGTGCGCGGTGACCACGAACTCAACGAGATCAAGGCGGAGCGGCTTCCTCAGGTTGCCGACCCGCTGCGCTTTGCCACTGATGAAGAGATCAGGGGCGCCATAGGCGCCGGCCCCGGCTCCCTGGGACCGGTCAATCTCCCGATTCCCTGCATCATCGATCGCACCGTGGCGGCAACTGCTGACTTCAGCGCCGGGGCCAATATAGACGGCAAGCACTATTTCGGCATCAACTGGCAGCGCGATTTACCGCTGCCGGAAGTCGCAGACATTCGAAACGTGGTCGAGGGCGACCCCAGTCCCGATGGATGCGGGTCCCTGAAAATAGCCCGGGGCATCGAGGTGGGGCACATATTCCAGCTCGGAAAGAAGTACAGCGAGGCGATGAACGCCACCGTACTCGATGAAGGCGGCCGCACCCGGAACATGACCATGGGCTGTTACGGCATCGGGGTCTCACGGGTGGTCGCCGCCGCCATAGAGCAGAGCCACGATGCCAATGGTATAGTCTGGCCCGTATCCATCGCCCCTTTCCAGGTGGCCCTGCTGCCCATGAAAATGAACCGTTCCCAACGGGTCCGGGAGGCAGTTGAAGCGCTCTACCAGGAACTGACCGAGGCAGGCATAGAGGTGTTGCTGGATGACCGGGACGTACGCCCCGGTTTCATGTTCGCCGATATGGAGCTGATCGGCATTCCACACCGGGTGGTCGTCGGAGAACGCAGCCTGGATGAGGGCAAGGTGGAGTACCGGGGTAGAACCCAGACCGAGAACAGCATGATCGATCTGCAGGAAATCCGGTCATTCCTGGTTGAGGCGCTGCAGAGCCGGTAACACCTGACCGCCCATATAAGGAATTTGGAAAAACCGTAAACGGTTACGAATTTGGAGATTCGGGGTGAATCCCACTTATGCCCCCTGACAGGTGCATGGACATAGACGAGAAGGTTCAAGAGACACATGGCAAGAGAACAGAGTTTTAACCGCGAGGAACTGCTCGACTGCGGATACGGGCGCATGTTCGGCCCGGGGAACGCACAGCTGCCGGTTCCCGACATGTTGATGATGGACCGGATCAACCGAATCAGCGACGAAGGCGGTGCCTACGGGAAAGGAGAGATCCTTGCGGAACTCGACATTAACCCGGACCTCTGGTTCTTCCAGTGCCATTTCCCCGGCGACCCCGTGATGCCGGGCTGTCTGGGTCTGGACGCCATGTGGCAGGCAGTGGGGTTTTTCCTGGCCTGGCTCGGCAATCCCGGTCACGGCCGTGCCCTGGGTGTCGGCGAGGTTAAATTCACCGGCCAGGTTCTGCCCAGAGCCGAAAAAGTCACCTACCGCCTGGACATCAAGCGTGTCATCAGTCGCCGCCTGATCCTGGGTGTAGCAGACGGCGTGCTCGAAGTGGACGGCCGGAAAATCTATACGGCGAAAGACCTTCGGGTGGGACTTTTCACCAATACCGACAATTTTTGAGCGCCGTAGGACATCCCACAAATTCGGCACTTTTTCCTCTCTAACCCCCCGAAACCGGGGGGGGAAGCGTGATTTAATCCACAAACAAATGAGAAGAATCGGCGGAACCTGCCGCTAAGGGTTTATGATTTAGTAGATTTTTTCCTGAAGAACCCATTTCATACCGACTGGGTTTGACAGAATCAGCAAAAAAACACAGACTTTTCAGTAATCATGTTCTCAAAGGCGGCCCGGTTGCAGCGTCAGATTCAGAATCCTTCGGCATCCCTGCCGGAGGGCAGCCTGCGTGTCCTGCAAGTCACCGACTGCCACCTCTACGAAGACCCCAAGGGTGAACTGGCAGGTATCAGGACCCTGGATACCTTTGACCAGGTGCTGCAATTGTCGAAAAACAACCTGCCGGAGCAAGACCTGATCCTGGCCACGGGAGACCTGGTCCACGATGCCTCACCAGAGGGATACGGCCGGCTGAGTGAGAGGTTTCAGGTGCATGGGGTTCCAGTACATTGCCTGGCCGGCAATCACGACGTTTCCACTGTCATGAATCGCTGCCTCAACAGTAAATCGGTCAACTCCCCCAAGGCGGTTCAGTATCACGACTGGTTGATCATCCTGCTGGACTCCGCAGTTCCCGGTAAGGAAGGGGGACATCTGAGCAGAGGGGAGTTGCAATTTCTCGAAACCAGCCTCGATGAAAACCCCGACAGCTTTGCCCTCGTCTGCCTGCATCATCACCCGGTGCCGGTGGGAAGCGCCTGGATGGACAACATTGCTTTGGACAATCCCGAGGAGCTGTTCGGCGTTACCGACAGGTACGACAGGGTACGCGGTATATTATGGGGCCATGTTCATCAGACATTTGAAGGCTACCGCAACGGGGTAAGGCTGATGGGTTCACCGTCCACCTGTATCCAGTTTCTGCCCCAGCAGGATAAATTCGGCATCGACAACCAGCCGCCGGGGATGCGCTGGCTCGAACTGATGCCCACGGGCGCTATCCGCAGCGGCATTCAGCGATTGTCGCAGATCCCCGTTAGACTGGACCTGCGTTCGGTCGGCTACTGAAGTTTTACCTTCACGAGACTGTCCCCCATCATGGCGTCGGCTGTGTGCCTGATTCGCAGGGCATAGATCTCCACCCCCTGATCGACCACTTCCCGCAATCGGTGCGCATATTCCGGGTCGATTTCTTCGGCCGGTGAAAAGCATCGGCCCTCCGGGCGGTTCAGGGCAAACAGGATCACGCCCCGCGTGCCTTGCCCTGCCAACGCCAGCAGCAGATTCAGATGCTTCAGTGCACGGACACTGACCGCGTCCGGAAACTTCAGGCAATC
>JAQYVO010000209.1 GCA_030145425.1 Chromatiales bacterium
CGATGCCATTCAGCCGGGGAACCCCTGGAGCACCTGCAGACGCAGGAGCGCACGAGAGTCTTTCGCCCCCACCAGGATTCGGCGCGGCTGCTGGGCATCATCAACCCGATCTACAACTCGCAAACGTGCTGGTCAGCGGACTGTCATGCACACCCCAGAACGCAGACTGTGCTCGGCGTTCTGGATGTCACCATACCCCTCAGCGAGATTGACCGAAACATCCGGCGCAGCCAGGTGGCGGTTGTCATCTTTGCCGTCAGCGCCATCCTCATTCTGAGCCTGATTGTCGGCTTCCTGGTCCGGTGGTGGATTGACCGACCGGTCCAGGAACTGCTCACCGCGATGAAGCATGTCGCCGACGGTGATCTTGGCTACCGGGTCGCAGTAAGCAGAGAGGACGAGCTGGGAATGCTGGCCCGGTCTTTCAATAATATGACGGATAAACTGGCGGAGGCGCGGCTGCAGCTCTTTCAGTCCGATAAGCTGGCCTCCCTGGGGAGACTGGCCGCTGGTGTGGCGCATGAGATCAATAATCCGCTGACGGCCGTACTTACCTACGGCAGCTATCTGCAGAAGCGATCACAGGGGCATCCCGAGATGCGCGACGACCTGAATGTTATCGTTTCCGAAACCATCCGTTGCCGCGAGATCGTCAAGAGTCTACTGGATTTTGCCCGTCAGACCGTCCCGAAGAAGCGCAATGCCGACGTCAACGAGATCATCGGCCGGGCCGCCACCGTGATCGAGAACCAACTCGCCCTGGGAAGGGTGAAGCTGGTCATGGATCTGGACCCCGGGCTGCCCAAAGTGATGGTGGACGCCAACCAGATTCAGCAGGTTTTTATCAACTTGATGGTCAACGCTTCGGATGCCATCGGTGAAAACAGTGGAACTATAAATATCACAAGCAGGGTGATTAGCCTTGACCCCATCGAGATCCTTCAGATCAAACGTGCGCTTTGTCGGAAACGGCATGACCTGGTCGACAGAAAGGTCCGGATCGACGGCAAGCCTGCGATCAGCATGCGGTTCCGCAGAAAGGACCAGACCGGGCTCATCCACCTCAATCCCATGTATGGCTCGACCGGACATCGCCTGCGCGATATGCCTGATCTCAAGGAAGGCGTTGACCTCCTGTGCCCGGATTGTTCGGTTTCGCTCATTGCCGAAGGAGAGCTTTGCCCGCAGTGCGGTTCTCCTGTCTATGAATTCGAAGTTCCCCTGAAAGGACTGGTTCAGGGTTGTTTACAGGATGGATGTGGCTGGCATAGCTGGGAACAGGTCGATTCCGCCTGGAGCGATGAATTCGTGGAAGTCCGGGTGGAAGACGACGGTTGCGGTATTCCCAAAACGCAGATCCCGAAGCTGTTCGAACCGTTCGCTACCACCAAGGGCCAGATGGGTACGGGTCTGGGCCTGGCCGTTACCTGGGGGATCGTGGACAACCATAATGGAACGATCTCGGTGGAAAGCGAGGTCGGTGTCGGGACGACATTTATTATCCGGATTCCGGTGAGATCATGAGCGTATTACGTGACATCCTGGTCATAGACGATGAGCCAATGGTTGCCCAGGCCGTGGTGAAGGTATGCTCAGCGGAAGGGATGACGGTCACCGCTGCGGGTCAGGCTACCGAGGCCCTTCGCAGCCTTGAGCAAAGCAGATTTCGCCTGCTGCTCTGCGACATCATGATGCCCGAACTCGACGGTTTCCAGTTGCTTGAAGAACTCGCCCGCAGGGGCATCCAGACGCCCGTGATCATGATGACCGGCTATTCAACGGTCGAAAACGCTGTGAAAAGCCTTTCGTCGACAGGTGCGGTGGACTATATTTCGAAACCATTCACCGCCGATGAATTGCTCACGGTGATCCGGCGCAGCCTGCGTTGCAGTATGTTGCTGGACGAGGCAGAGTCGGCCGGCCTACCGCAAAACCGCTCCATGACTTACGTTCCCTGTCCGGCCAATTATCACCGGCTCGGGTATGTCAGCTGGGTTCTGATGGAGGATGAGGGGACTGCGAAGATCGGCGTGAGCGACCTGTTCCTGAAGGCGGCGGAGGGCATCAGGGATTTTGAGTTATCAGCGCCCGGTGATGACCTGGTGCAGGGTATCCCCTGCGCGGTGGCGACGTCCCCGGACGGGTCGGTGCACGGCATTATGTGCCCGATGAGTGGAAGAATTCTCGAGACTAATGCGGACGCACAATCGATGCCGTCGCTGGTCGAGAAGGATCCCTATTTCAGAGGCTGGCTGTATCGGATTTTGCCATCAGATCCTGAGAGCAATTTGCAGTGGCTCATTTTATGAAGTTTCGAACGAGGCACTGCCCTCTACACGCAAGGAGCTTGTGATGAAGACAATACTATTGACCGTAGTACTACCGGCTGTGATCCTGTTCTTCTTTTTGAATTTGGCGGCCCGGGAGATGTTTCTCTGGCTGCATGAGAAGAAGAGGCGGGTCGAGCGTGAAGAGGCGCTCGCCGAAAGTTTGCGGCTTGATTTCACCCGGGAGTCGGAAACACTGAAGCGCGTGGAAGTTGAAAACCCGGAGGCACGCATCCTCTGTGTGGATGACGAGGAGATCATACTCGATGTCTTCCGCAAGATTCTCGTGCTGGACGGATACTGCGTCGACACCGTGGAGACGGGACAGGAAGCGCTCGGATTGATCCAGACTCACAACTACGACTTCGTATTTACCGATTTGAAGATG
>JAQYVO010000277.1 GCA_030145425.1 Chromatiales bacterium
TCAGGCGTACTCGTCCACACCGAGCAATCGACTTATCCTGTCCTTTTCATCCAGATCGTCCAGGGATCGGTAGCTGGCTAATGCGAGGTGGTTGCGCAAACCCATTGCCGCCGGTCTCATCAGTCCGCGCTGCACCAGATCCGCCCTGATTTCCTGGAGGTTTGGATGCGGCTCTCTCTGAACGGTAGGCAGTGCCTGATTGGGGGTGTGGGATTCCGGTCGATAATTCGCACCATGAGCGGGCTCCACAGGGGCAAGTGCCAGCACCCGCGGTTGGCTGATAATACGTAGGCTCGAACTATCTATCGTGTTCATCAGGGTTGTGATGAGGTCGCTTTCTTATTCCCACTCCCAAATGGGAATACGATATTCTATCCTAATTAGATCAGTAATTTAAGATTAGGTTTCCGACGACACTAATATTCCCGCCTGCCGGCAAATGCATGGGACAAGGTGCCGCCATCCACATACTCCAACTCGCCTCCCAGGGGCACGCCGTGGGCTATCCTGGTCACTTTGATGCCACGGGGGCGTGCCAGTTCTCCAATGTAGTGGGCCGTCGCTTCGCCCTCAACCGTGGGGTTGGTGGCCAGAATCAACTCCCTCACCCTGCCTTCCTTGAAGATGGGTTCCAGACAGTCCAGGCCGATCTCCCGGGGGCCGATGCCGTCCAGCGGGGACAGGCGGCCGCCTAGTACAAAATAACGCCCGCTGAAGCTGGCCGAGTGCTCGATCGCCATCACTTCCGCCGGCGTCTCCACCACACACAACAGGCTGTCGTCTCGATTTGGATTGGTGCAGAGACTGCAAAGTTCAGCCTCTGACAGTGTCCGGCAGCGCCCGCAATGGCCGATCCTGTCCATCCCCTGCTCAAGGACCCGGGCCAGCCGCCGGCCGCCGTCCCTATCCCTCTCGAGCAGATGAAAGGCCATTCGCTGGGCAGATTTAGGGCCCACACCCGGCAGACATCGCAGGGCGTCCATCAACTGCTCCAGCAGGGGTCTTTCCGGCATGGTCTGGAAACTTAAGACGGCGCTAGAAGGGCATCTTGAAGCCGGGAGGCAGCGGTATCCCGCTGGTGAGACCGGACATGCTCTCGCGGGTTCTGTCGGCCACCTTGTGCACCGCATCGTTCATGGCGGCCGCCACCAGATCCTCCAGCATCTCGCGGTCGTCTCCCACCAGGCTGTCGTCTATGGCCACTTGCCGTACCTCGTGCCTGCCGTTCATGGTGATCTTCACCATGCCCCCGCCAGATTCGCCGGTGACCTCCTCCTGCGCCAGCTGCTCCTGGGCTTTCTGGAGATCCTCCTGCATCTTCTGGGCCTGTTTCATCAGATTTCCAATCGAACCTTTCATCAGGAATTCCTCTTGTGTGTGTTCATTCGGCCCCAGGCATGGCCAATCACTTGCCTTCCCCAGGGCTGTCCACCGGCTTCACCGACTCCGGTATAAGACGGGCGCCAAACCGCTCCTCCATCGTCTTCACCAGGGGATCTGCGGCCATTTCGGACTCAGCCTCCCGTTGTCTCTCCTCCCGGGTCCGGGCCTGTATCATTGCGGGTGTGTCGGTTTCGGCAGCCTCGGCCTGGATCACCAGTTTCATATCCGCACCCAGCAGATTCTGCAATGCCAGTCGCAGTCTCTGCTGAGAGCTGCCCACCTGCAGATGTCGATGGGCCGGATCCAGTTGCAGCTGCAAAGTCTTGCCGTCCCAACTCCGGTAAACACAGTTGTTTGCGAGCTGCCGCGCTATGCCGCCGAGATCCATGGATTCTACCACTTCATGCCACCGGGCAAGATCGACTTCGGCATCCCCACCACCGACGGGTTTGCTCGAGCCCGTCGGAGCTACCGGGGGTTCCGGGGGTTCCGGCCGCGAAGCCCCGGATTCAAGTGTTTTTTTTTCTTTGGCGGCGGGTTGATTTCGTTTTTGGCTGCGGTTGGACGGTGGTGAACGCTGAGTCGGGGCATCGGGGCGAAACGCCAGCATCCGCAACAATACCATCTCGAAACCGGCCCGCGGATCCGGTGCCTGGGGCAGATCCCGTTGACCGATCAGCCCTATCTGGTAGAACAGCTGTACATCTCCCGGCTCCATTTTGTCTGCCAGCTCCATCACCCTGTCTAGATCACCGGTGTTGTCATCGAGCGCCTCCGGGACCGCCTGAACCAACGCTATGCGGTGCAGCAGACCCAGCAGATCCTGTAATACCCCCGCAAAATCGGGGGCCTGCTCGGCCAGACTCGAAATCTGTGCCATCACCCCGCCGGCATCCCCTTCAGCGAGCGCCAGGGCAATATCGTGCACCCGTTCCAGGTTGATGGCACCAAGCATGGTCCTCACGTCCGGCTCCATCACCGTGCCTCCCCCGAAGGCGATGGCCTGATCCATGAGACTGAGCGCATCGCGCATGCTGCCATCTGCCCCCCGGGTCAGGAGTCCCAGGGCCGCGAGGTCAAATTCCAGTTCTTCCCGCTCCAGGATCTTTTTCAGCTGGTCCCGTATCTGTTCAAACGGCAGCCGTTTCAGATTGAACTGCAGACAGCGCGACAGCACCGTTACCGGGACCTTCTGGGGATCTGTGGTGGCAAGCAGGAATTTCACGTGGGGGGGGGGTTCCTCCAGGGTCTTTAGCAGCGCGTTGAAGCTCCCGCCCGAAAACATGTGCACTTCATCGATCAGGTAGACCTTGTATCTTCCACGAACCGGGGCATAGGGTACGTTTTCCAGGAGTTCCCTGGTCTGATCCACCTTGGTGCGGGAGGCCGCATCCACTTCCAGGAGATCGATGAAACGCCCTTCGTCTATCTCGGTACAGGCACTGCACTCCCCGCAAGGCGTGGAGCTGACACCTTTCTCGCAATTCAGGGATTTGGACAGAATTCTGGCCAACGTGGTCTTGCCGACGCCCCTCGTACCCGTGAACAGGTAGGCGTGGTGCAGCCGGTCGTTGTCCAGCGCGTTGCTCAGGGCACGCACAACGTGCTCCTGACCGACCATCTCACTGAAAACGCGGGGCCGCCACTTACGGGCCAGAACCTGATAACTCATCGGATGAACCGGGATTCCAAATCTTATGCGACCAGATAATAGGGTGGCGGCCCGCACCAGCCACACTCCGGCACACGAACGCACTGCTGCGGCTGCTCCCTTCCAGGCCTGACCGGGTTCACAATGTTTCGTTGCGGAGGGACCAACACAGGCCGCCATAATACGGAAACACGGGGATACAACAGTTCCCCTTTTTCAGGCGAAAGATTATGCGGGTCGTATGACGGCCGGTCAACCTCGGCAACGGGCGGCGTCGCTAACCAGGCCTGTCTCTGCTGCTTCTCATCCAGGTGGTCGACGACACTTCGGTAAGCAACATAGTATTTGTAGATATTGCTTACATATTGCACCGTTTCCCTACCGATCCGCTTTGCGGCTATGACCTCCACGTTGGCAAACCAGCGGTTCGGGTCCAACCCTGCTTTAGCCGCCTCCCTTCGCAGCCTGATTACCTTGGCCGGCCCGGCATTGTACGCGGCGAAGCTCAAAAGCATCCTGTCAAGAGGCTCTATCTCCGGATCCGAAAAATACCTGTCCCCCAGAAAGTGCAGGTACTTGGTGCCGGCGTGGATATTGTTTTCAATATCCTTGATGTCGTCGATGCCTACATTGGGGTCCCTGGCTGTGCTGGGCAGCAGCTGCATGATACCAACCGCACCCGCAGGACTCTTCCTGCTGTGATCCAGCCGGGACTCCTGATACGCAAGGGCGGCAATCATCAGGTAATCGAAGCCATACCGTTCGGCGTACTTTCGAAAAAGCTCGACGGTATCGGTGAATTTCCTGAGCTCGTCAGGCTTCATGGCATTGCGGGTCCATTTGTTGGTCTTCAGGTAGCGTTTGAGCAGAATATTCCCCACCAGTGTGCCCTTTTTATGGTGCTTGACGAATTCGTCGACGACGGCCTGGAGTTTCGGGCTGTCCTTTCGAAATGCCCAGCCGATCTTACCGCCGGTGTTGACGGCAACGTCAGGCCGGAGCCTGATCTGTTCGAAAATCGTCCCCCAGAATTCGGCCTTGTGGCTGTCCACGACGACCATCGGCAGCATGCCGCTGTTTACCATCTCCAGCAGATCCGAGTCTTCCAGGTACTCATCAGCCGGAATAATCTCGACGGGCGCAAGACCTTCCGCAAGAAATCGCCGGTTGAGACGAATCAAGCTGGAAAAATAGCTGCTGGAAGGGCGAACATGTACCTGTTTACCGGACAGATCATCCATAACTCCGATTTCCGGTGCTGCCGGACCTGTTATCAGGATCTCATCAACCCCGCCGGATAATGGTTTACTGAAATCAACCAGTTGCAGCCGCTCCGGGGTAATCGTCAGATTCGCCACGGCGATATCGCCCTTACCCTGTAACAGGGCCGGCAGCAGCTGGTCCCGGGAAACCGGCAGAAAAACCACACGGGTCTTGAGTGTTCCACTTTTCAGCTTTCTGTTGACGAACTTCTCAAACTTGGTAAGCAGTTCGTATGCAATACCCCGCTGAGTGCCGCCATCCAGGAAATAAAACATCTTGTTGTACACGACCAGCACTCTGATAGTACGTCTTTCGGCCATGCCGTCGAAATCCCCGGTCCAGG
>JAQYVO010000314.1 GCA_030145425.1 Chromatiales bacterium
TATCAGCCCACAATCAACAAGAAATTCGGAACGAATTTCAACATACCGGTGGTGTTCTACAGCCAGCTTATGGCAAAGGCCTTCGGCCTGGACGGGAAAAAAGACGCCGGCCTGCACCGCAATACGATCCGCTCGGAAAAGCTGGACCTCCTGATAAAGTAAAATCCAACAAATTGTAAACAGCATATTGGATAATTTCAGATGGGAAACGGTAACGCATCCCGCCTATTGAATGCATTGATCATGGATAGACTGGATGACCTGGTAGAGCAGGGTGGTCTCGGGGCGGTGGCGTACGTATCTTGCAGAAGACGTTTGTGGTGCCAGGGAAGGTGAGAATCTGGAAGATCCGGGAAGCTGCCCTGGAGTACGAGCTTCGTGCGTGTGCAAACCAGTCACTCAAACAAATACGGGTAGTATTCGTTGATAGCCCTGGCGCTCACAATGGCCTTATTCTTAAATCAGCGTAAGCAAAATGCGCTTTGCGTGAGTTTTGCGTGAATCAGCTGTGCACGGTTATGCATTGTACTGCAATAAAAGGCATCGGACGCCCCAGTAACTTACTGATTAATAAAGCCCAAGAGGTTGACGTTGCGGATTGAAAATCCGCGTGTCGGCGGTTCGATTCCAATGTGCAGGGATGCACCGGTGTCGCGGAGCACATAGATGTGCGGGAGCGACCGCCCCTGGGCACCATCTTCCAATTTGCGCGAAGTTCTAGTAGAAAGGGCACTGCTAAAACTCTCCCCGGTCTCAATAATTTTTAAAAACTTTTTCCCACCGCGCCTTCGGGTCATCAAATTCAACCGCGTCTTGAGCGAACTCATCAGGGTCGATCTTCTTTCCCCGCCAAAGCATTTGCTCCTCGTACTCCTCATTTTCAGGGCTGGATAGTGTGTGGAGTAGTCGATCATAACCATGGACTCCCCCACAATCTTCTACCGGAAATGCCAGTCAGTGTGGTGGTGCGGTGAAGATCATCGCCAGCATTCGACCACAGGGATGTGGGAGGTAGGGCCATGCCGGGAGCAATTGCCTGCAGGGATGCAGGTAAGGGGCGTTAGCAGGAGCGGAAGCTTTGCCGAGAAGACCCAGCAGTTGAGCGCGATGGGCAAAAGCATTCTGTAATGAGTTAGCCGGTAAGTCTTCACACGATCTTGAAGCCCTCTATGCACAATACTCTTGTGTATCATGGCTTCATCAACAATCACGCTTTAAAATCCTCGCTCCTCGCGCTGCTGTTTCTGGTTGCGCCGGTTGCATTGTATGGCGAGGACAATTACCGTGCCGTGTTCTCGGAAGACCTCGGACAGGTCACAGTGACTGCCTGCTTTGACGGACCTGCACCCAGTCATATTTATCATGACGATGTGGCTCCTTCATTTACCGAATCGATCCAGGCGAACGGCCGCGACATCCAGTTAACGCCACGCTATGGCAAAGCCCGTCTGCCAGATCTACCGCCCAACAGTTGCCTGCGCTGGCGGATCAGCCTGGCGCAGGCGGCCGCTACAGCCGGCGATCGCGTAGCCATGCGCCTTGATAGCGGTTACCTGACCAATGGCAGTCTCTGGTTCTGGCGCGATAACGAACGGCGCTCCATACGCATGGAGGTCATTGTCCCGGCAGGTGTGTCACTGTCGACACCCTGGAGGTTACGAAAGACGACCCCGGAGCTGACCTACTCCCCTACCCCCACACCTGCAGGATGGACATCCCGTATCGCCGTGGGCCGATTTAGTATTGAGCGGGTCTCTGTACCGGGGACTGACCTGTTGCTGGCGGTCTCGGGCAATTTTAGCAGCCACCAGCGCAGCAAGTTTACTGACTGGATCAAAGAAAGCGCGGACAGCGTGGCCGGGGTCCTGGGCGAATTCCCGCAGCAGGATGTACAGGTCCTGGTCGTACCGATTGGGCCGCGCAACGAAGCCGTGCCCTGGGCACATGTCATTCGCGGAGGCGGCAGTGCCGTTGAGTTCTTTGTCGACGAGACCCGCCCACTGGAAGAATTCAGGGAAGGCTGGGTCGCTACACATGAGCTCAGCCACCTCTTATTACCGCTGATTACCCGCAAGGACCGCTGGCTATCCGAGGGCCTGGCATCCTATTATCAGAACGTTTTGCGAGCCAGAGACGGCAGATTAACCGAGCAGCAGGCCTGGCAGAGGCTAAACAGTGGCTTCGAGAGAGGCCGCAGAGGAACCCACGGCGTCATGCGCGAGTACTGGAGTGGCGCCGCCATCCTGCTGAAGGCTGACAGCCGGTTACGTGCTCTCACCGATGGCCAGCAGTCACTGGACACAGCGCTGGCCGACTTGCACGAGTGCTGCTTTGAGGGCACCCGGAGCTGGAAGGCCAGAGAAATGTTTACTGAACTGGACCGGCTGACTGGTTTGGACGTGTTCTCTGAACTTTTGCAGGAACAGCTTAACGATAAAAACTTTCCGGATGTCAGCACCACCTATTCCATGCTGGGCGTCGTACCTGAGTCTGGCGATATTTTCCTGGATGCCAAGGCACCCTGGAGCCGCATCAGGCAGGACATCATGACGGGCGGTGCCGCGTGGCGCTGAAACGCTTCCTGCAATCTCTGTTGATCTGCGGGCTCATGGCTGGCTGCACGACCTCGTTTACCTACAACCAGCTGGATTGGGTCATTCCGTGGTATGTAGATGGCTATGTCGATCTGACACGTCACCAGAAAAAGGTCCTGAAGGCCGAACTCCAGCCCTTTCTTTCCTGGCACAGGAACGAGGAACTCGAGCGTTACATTGAAATACTGGATGACGTTGAAGCTGGAATTGCCTCGACGCTCACGCCTGCACAAGTGCTTAACTGGATAGAAGATATTGTTGCAGCCGCGGAGCGGACCGAGCTGACCATGTTATACGTCAGCTTGCAGTTCGGTGAAACCCTGAGTGACGCCCAGATGCAGGAATTTACCGACAGCCTGTGGGAACGACAACGCGAATATGAAGAAGAGTTTCTGGACAGAACAGATGAAGAATATACTCGAGATAATTACGATAACCTAAACGATT
>JAQYVO010000316.1 GCA_030145425.1 Chromatiales bacterium
AGCCCGAGGTAATTGTTGGTGCCGGCCATGATGACTTGCCGCCCGTTCACGATAGCCTCGGTGGGCGATACCACCCTTTCGACGACTACATGGAAGGGGTCTGCCCCGCCTATGGCAACCAGCTCACTGCGTTTTGCCTCGAGGGGCAGGAATTTATTCAATAGTTCCGACATGCTGTATTAGGGCCTGTTAACACTATTCGTCCTTTATAAGTCCTTGCAGCTGGCCGGCCATATCGCCGATGGTGCGGACATCTGTCAGGACATTCAGGGGAATGGAGACATCGAAATGGTCCTCGATCTGCATCACCATGTCCATGATTTTCATTGAGTCCAGTCCGACCTCCTCGATGAGATTGGTTTGCTCCCGGAATTCCATCGGTTCTTTGGCGAATGGTCGAATCAGTTCGTAAAGCTGATCCAGAATCTGTGCTCTATCCGGCATGTCAGAATATCTCCGTACTTAATAGCATATGTCGAGGTTAATTAGCCTCGGGAATCCGTCGAATCGGGCCGGCCCCATCCCATGGTCGCCCGCAGTCCATCTTCAAGTGAATATGTCGGCGTCCAGCCAAGTGCGGCCGTCAGTTCGCCGTTGTCCCCCACCCAGTCCGCGTGGCGGATCTCACGAACCTTTCCCGGCGTAAGCATGGGTGCATAACCTAACACACGTGCACCCACCAGATTGAGCCCCGCAAGCGCCCTTAGCAGCGGTTCATTCAGGGGCACCCTGATCAGACGCCTGGAAAGGAGCACGGATACCCGCTCGGTCACCTCTTCCCAGCTGTAACCGTTGTCCTGGGTATCGGTTATCTCGTACACACCGCTCTTGCATCCCCCGGAATCGAGCCAGCTTAGTATTGCGGTGGTGAGATCTTCCACATATAGGAGTGACAGTCGTGCAAGGGGTTCCCCCAGGATCGGTGCGATTCCACGGCCCATCCATTGAAACAGTGGGAGCATCTCCCGGTCACCAGGCCCGTAAACCGCCGGCGGTCGCAGCGCCACCCATTCCATGCCGCCGCCCGCCTCCGCGAGTGCCTGCTCTCCTTGCTGCTTGCTTGAGGCGTAATGGGAGAGTTGTGGCTCCCGGGCGGCCAGCGATGAGAGGGATAGAAACCTGGGGGTGTTTGACTGGTTGAGAGCCGCTCGGACCAGTCGCTTTACGCCCTCGACATTTACCTGGCTGAAGTCCTCGAAAGTTCTTCCTCTGACGGCACCCGCGCAGTGGATTACGGCGTATACGCCGTTGACGAGTTGTTCCAGTGCAATAGGGTCTTCCAGTGATCCCAAAATAGTTTCACTGGTAGGGGGAGAGGAGAGTCTGGCGATGGAATCCGGACGAACGAGCAGGCGTACCGACCACCCCGCTGAGCGCAGGCTGCGCACCAGCATGCGTCCGATAAATCCGGTTACGCCAGTTACGGCAATGATCCGGGGCATGCCGCTCCGGGCCGTGTCAGCCCTGCATGGCCTTGGCTGACGTCAGCGAACCGCCGACAGGCTCAACCTGGGCCTCGATGTAGTTCAGCCGCGCCTTGGAGCGAGAGAGCTTTCCCGAGGAGGTCCGGGGCAGCGTATGCAGCGGCGCGAGCTCGATGTGACAGTCCACGCCCAACTCCGTATGAATCAGACCCTGCAGGTGCCGTATCAGCTCATGACGCTTATCTTTATCGGTTTCCCGGCATTGCACGACCATAACGGGCACGTCAGCCCCGTCCGCTCCCGGCACCGCGAACGCCAGCGCGTCGCCCGGACGCACCTGGGGTTGGAGCTCGGCCAGCTGTTCAAGGTCCTGGGGCCAGATATTGCGGCCGTTGATGATGATCAAATCCTTGCTGCGTCCGGTGATCACCAGGTTGTCACCCACGTGATATCCAATGTCACCTGTGTTGAGCCAACCGTCCGCCGACAGTGTCTCGGCAGTGGTGACCGGATCGTCAAAATAGCCCGACATCACACTGGGTGCGCGTACGTGAATAACGCCGATACGGCGTTCGGGCAGCACTTCGCCGTTGGCACCCCAAATCTCCACCTCATATTCTGAAAGAGGTCTTCCGCAATCGACGAATTCGCTCAAACGCCCCGAATCCGAATCTGCAGGGGGACGTGCATGGTCGTTGACAGCCAGATGCTCCGCGTCCACAGCATCCACTTTCAGTCCTGAATCCAGGGGTGCGAAGCTCACTGCGAGAGAACACTCCGCCATTCCATAGCAGGCCAGAAACGCCTTCCCGTCAAATCCGCTTGGTCTCAACGTCTCCGCAAAATCATGCAGCACCTGTGGCCGGATAGTCTCCGCACCCACGCCCGCTACGCGCCAGCTGCTAAGATCGAACTGCTCCGCTTCGCCCTCACGCAACCGCCTGTTGCATAGCTCATATCCGAAAGGTGGGCTAAAGGCGATGGTGCCCCGGTTCCGCGATAGCAATGACAGCCACTGGCGAGGTCGCATGGCAAATTCACGGGTTCCCAGATAATCCACCGTCAACTGGGATGCCAGGGGGGCCAATACCAGACCCACCAATCCCATGTCATGGTAAAACGGCAGCCAGGAGACACAGCGGTCCGAGGACCTTATTGCGAGGCCTTCGGTGATAATGCCGGCCAGGTTGCTCATAACGGCCCGTTGAGTGATCATCACACCCCGCGGAAACCGAGTGCTGCCGGAGGTGTACTGAAGGTAGGCCAGCTCACCGGACTCCAATGGACAGAGGTCCGACTCGTTTTCGTCCAGTGCGTCGTAATCCGCCGGTGTTCCCCAGAAATCCAGTTCCAGACCCTGCAGCGCTTCACCGAGCAGGTGCTTAAAGCCTTCCGGGGTCATTGCCACAGATGCACGGCAGCTTTGCAGCATGGCCCGGATCTGCGCCACATAGGCCTTGTGTCCGCCGAGGTTCAGCGGAATGGGCATCGGAACCGGTATCAGGCCTG
>JAQYVO010000318.1 GCA_030145425.1 Chromatiales bacterium
GGTTAGAGACTCGCCACGCTGCCAACGATCCCAGATGTCCGCCTTCTGTGCTGCTGTGTACTTGATCCGTGTCCGGTAAACCATTGCTCACACTCCATCTTTTTTTGGAAAGATAAAGTGTTGCGCTCACCGATTGAACCCACCACTGTAAGCAGACCTACAGGGGCCGGATTCGTATCGGCATACATCGATCCCTAACTAACGACCCCCTAACAAATACCGGTTAAATTCGAGCATGACAAGAAATTGTAGGCTGGAGGTGATTTACCCAAGTCCTTCGTAGTTTCGCCAGTAATCTTCTTCGATACTGCAAAGCCCGCCGTGCCAATAAGCAGGCAAATTCGTATTATCTCAAGCTTAAGAAAAACAATGAAGGAGAAACAATGTTGAAACAAATAAAAACCCATGTAATCGTGATTGTGATGTGGGTTCTGGGGGCATACCTGTCACCGGCATCCGCAGAGATGACCACCCCGATCCCACCGTCAATTACTACACCGGACAAGGTCGAGACACCAATTGGCACGCTTGATTATCACGACGGCGTGCCGACCGTTGAGACCGCCGAGAAGGTGCGCGATGCGCTCGACTTCACCCACGCCCTCAACGCGTACAACAACAGCTTTCGAGGAGCATCCGCATACGCCCTTGGCAAGGGTTTCCAGAGCATCGGTGCCGAGGACAACACGGTCGTCATTTTCTCCAAGCTGATGGACGCCAACTCGCTGTTCCTGACCGCGAATGCCGACACCGTCTACTACCTCGCAGTGGTGAACCTGAGCAAGGGCCCGATGGTGATCGAGCAGCCGCCCGATGGACTGGGCACGATCAACGACATGTGGTTCTCCTGGGTCATCGACATCGGTCGGCCCGGCCCGGACCGCGGCGCGGGTGGCAAGTACCTGATCGTGCCGCCGGGTTACGACGGGCCGTTGCCGGAGGGTGGTTTCTTCGTCGCCCACTCGAAGACCAAGCGCGTGCTGTACGCGGCCCGCTCGTTCCTGGTCGACAACGATCCCGAGCCCACGATCGCGAACATCAAGAAGAACCTGAAGATCTATCCCTACACGCCGGGCGCCCTTGGCACGAGCATCGCGACGGCGCTGGAGGGCGAAGTAAAGCTCGCCCAGGCCCCGCCCATCCCCGAAACTAGGTTCGTCGAGGCCAGCGGCAAGTCGTTCAACACGATCCCACCCAGTGACTACGGGTTTTTCGAGATGATCAACGAGAACGTGCAGCAGGAGCCAGCGACCAGCTACGATGTAGAGCTGGCGGGTCAGCTGGCGGCGATCGGCATCGTCAAGGGCAAGCCCTTCAAGCCGGATGCGCGCATGAAGAAGATCCTGACCGACGCCGCCGACGTGGGCAGCGCCGCCGGACGCAGCCTGAACTGGCGCTATGCCGTATCGCATCCTGATTGGGCCTACTACCCGAAATCGCAATGGGGGAACATGCTGTTCGAGGGCGGTGCATTCTTCGAGACGCCCCCGCCGGCTTTCAAGGATGGCGTGTTCAAGCCCTACCCGCCGACCGGCGCGCGGACGCTCGACTCACGCACGGCCTTTTACTACGCCTACACACTGGACTCTCCGGGGATGATCATGCGGATTCCGGGGGTCGGCTCTCAGTATCTGATGGCATTCCTCGATTCCCAGGGAAATCCCTTCGACGGAGCCAAGACGTACAAGGTCACCTTGCCGAAGAACATCCCGGCGCGGGCCTTCTGGTCGTTCACGCTGTACGACAATCAATCGCGCTCGATGCTCTCCACGCCGCAGCGTTACCCACGCGCCGGCAGCCAGAGCTATCCGTCGCCAGCCGCTGTGCCGAGCCGCAACGGCTCGACGACGGTCTACTTCGCGCCAACCCAGCCTGATGGGATCGAGCGAGGCAACTGGATTCAGACAATGCCCGGAAAGGGCTGGTTCACCATCCTGCGTCTGTATGGCCCGCTGGAGTCGTTCTTCACCAAGGAATGGCGGCCGAGCGAGATTGAGCTGGTTCAGTGAGGCAATGATAGCTAAACCCGGTTGCTGCGAACAGTGCAGACACTCTGCCACAGCAACTAGGGTTCAAGAGAAAGGGAACGGCAAGTATCCGACCGTAACCGGTAGTAATAGTGAAATCCTATTATACGGAGAGCGTGGTGAAGATGAGAATGATGGTCTGGGCAATCGTTGCCTGTTTGAACGCTGCAATGTTTACGACAAGTCCTGCGCAGGCAGAACTCAGCGCCACGGAATTAGCGAAGCTTGCGCAGAATCCGGTCGGTAA
The DNA here is from genome assembly GCA_030145425.1 of Chromatiales bacterium. Classification (GTDB taxonomy): domain Bacteria; phylum Pseudomonadota; class Gammaproteobacteria; order Chromatiales; family Chromatiaceae; genus JAHEHQ01. The sequence continues at coordinate 2,275 of JAQYVO010000318.1, forward strand.
CCTCATCAGTGTGCCATTTCAGAACAACACCAATCTGAATTTCGGGCCGGAGGAGTGCACCCAGAACGTGATCAATATCCAGCCGGTGATACCGGTCTCGGTGAACAGTGACTGGAACATCATTACGCGCACCATTCTGCCGTACATCTCCCTGCCGGCGCTCGGTCCGGGAGACAGCCCTTCCTTAACTACAACTTCAAGGGAGGTTTATACCTGACCAGTTCGCCCATTCTCACCGTTAACTGGAAGGCTGACAGCGGTGATAAGTGGACCGTGCCGCTGGGTGGCGGTGTCGGCAAGATCTTCCATTTCGGCAAACTGCCGGTGAACACGCAGTTGTCCAGCTACTACAATGTGGTTACGCCGGAATACGGCCCCGACTGGCAAATCCGGGCGCAGGTACAATTTATGTTTCCCAAATAGCATGCTCTGGAATTTGGCGGATGACGGTTGTACGCCTGGAAAATGTGAACGTCTATAGTTGCTGCTTTCCGGAACTAGACGGATAGCCAGGGAACGACAGGTTCTGAGGGCATTTCAGACCTTTAAGGGAGATTACTTGCGCAATTCACTCAGGAACCGGAATGCTAAGATGCTGCGAAATGAAATTAAGCGATTTCAAGATATTCCTAATATTGGCCCAGCCACAGAGAAGAATTTAATTGCCTTTGGTCTAAATACACCTGCCGAACTGATAGGAAAAGATCCTTACCAAATGTACGCAGATCTCTGCGTTATTACACAGAAAAGACAAGATCCATGCGTTATCGACATATTAATTTCTGCTGTGAGATATATGGAAGGTGGACCAGTAAAAAAATGGTGGGAATTTACTGAAGAGCGTAAACAGCACTACGGCATTTAGTCATGCCCCTCTATGTAGTACAGATTACGGACTACGAACGGCAACTATTGTGGTCCTGCCCCGGTTTAGTGGACACATCTAAAATGACCTAAAGTAAGCGTCAGGAGGTGTGTCATGGGGAGAACGAGGAAGTACAAGCGCTATAGCCCTGAGTTCAAACGAGAAGCACTATAGCGTCTCTCGACGGTGAAATATTTGCGCACGAAATTGGCTGACAATTTTCGCGTCAGGAGCGTCTTCTCAGTGCGCGAGATCGGAAAAATACACTATGATCTCATGGCATTCATTCATAATGGGCAATGAGACGAGTTTTCACACAGGCTGGCCCCTAAGCGGGAGTTCAGTGTATCGGCCTGAATGTCGGGAAGGCAGGGCGAGCTCGACCGAACATCTACATCATGTAACCCAGTCAGCTGGCCCCTCGACAATAATGCCGGATCTGGCCACCAGACTGCCTGGTTAAAAGGCGCTGCCGATATCAGGAAAAAGCCTGGCAACAGATCCGGCTTTCCCGCTCTGTTTAACTGAGCCGATTCCCAGGAATCTCTTTCAAGAAGGAGGGTTATGCTGCCAGGTGCCTCTGAAAGAGGCATATT
>JAQYVO010000321.1 GCA_030145425.1 Chromatiales bacterium
GTCATCGCCCCATCCTGCAGGGTATTCATGTGCGGGCCGTTGTCCGTGCCGTACATGACGATGGTGTTATCGGCGATGCCGAGCTTGTCGATCATGTCGAGGACCTCCCCAACGTTCTTGTCGTGATCGATCATCGAGTCATGGTAGGGCGACCCTCCCGGTCCTGACTGATGCAGGCTTTCTTTCTTGGTCATGGTCCACAGATGCATGTGAGTAAAGTTGACCCACATAAAGAAAGGCTTGTCATCCTTTACCTGTCGCTGCATGAAATCCTGGGCGCGCTTTGAGACCTTGTCGTCGAAGTAGGCGATTTCTTCTTCTTTCCACATTTTGTCGCTGAGGATGACCTGCTTGCCGACCTTGCCGAAGCGCGGGTCGACCGTCGTGTCGTCTTTGTCGCTGGCGACTGAATCAATGACACCGCGTGGACCCTGCTGCTCGAGGAACGGAGGCGGCGGGTAATCATAGCTGAAGATGTCCTGCATAGCGTTCAGGTGATAGAGCACACCATAGAACTCATCGAAGCCATGCACGGTAGGCAGGTACTCATTACGATCACCGAGGTGATTCTTGCCGTATTGCGCGGTCGCGTAACCCATGGGCTTTAGCAGTTCGGCAATCGTCGGGTCCTTGGGGTTCAGACCCTGCTTGGCTCCGGGCAGCCCAACCTTGCTGTTGCCGGTGCGAAAAACACTCTGGCCTGTGATGAACGCCGCTCGCCCAGCCGTACAACTGTTCTCGGCGTAGTAGTCGGTGAACTTCATGCCTTCTTTAGCCATGCGGTCAATGTTGGGCGTTTGATAGCCCATCAGCCCTTCGCTGTAAGCGCTGATATTGGATATGCCAATATCGTCGCCCCAGATCACAACAATGTTGGGTTTGTCCGCTGCCCATGCCGTGCTGGTAAAAACAACCAGTAACAGGCAAAACATGGATTTTAAACTGTTCATAATAATTCCCAATGACTGAGTTTGAATTAGTAAAAAAGTGTCGAGTTGAATTGTTCTTTTCGTTCTGAATTATTGTTTAGACCCCAGACCAAACCTCAGGCGAAACTATGCACGCAATGAATGCTCTGGCGGTCTTATGTGAGCGTCGCCTACCGGCTAAAAGTAGACATTGGATCTAACGCCTCAATCAGCCACCGCTTTTGCGGTCGGCTGCATTGACTTGGGTCTGGCCTTTAGTGCTTACGCACAAACCGAATCACCTTATGCGTTTTGAATGCCTCTCGTCTACCGCGTATGCTATCCGGATTCGGCAAAAACCGATGTCCGCAGCCGACCGGGCTGCCTGTACAACAAGTTTTCAAGCCATCACGGCAAGACGCGGGCGATGACCACTACGGTGTTCCAACTGGAATCTCGAGACTTCACGGAGATGGAGCAAGCTCTCCACGCGTGGGATCACCGCTATCGACAAATCAGTCCGGGCGAATTTCGCGGCGGCCTTCTGCACACCCAGGTCGGTACTCTGGGGATCTTCCGCAACCGCTGGGAGTGCGCCATCCATTACCGCGGGGGCGCGCCGAAGGGCGCTATCGGCATCGCTGTCACGCTGGCTCAAACCGGGACACCACGCTGGCTAGGGCAACGCGTGGACTATGATGACGCGATCATACAGCGCTGCGGCACCGAGGCTGAGTATGTCTCAGGACCGCTCTGGGATTCGATAGTATTTGCGATACCAGAGGCCGAGCTGGGGCAGTCGATCACCGACATCACCCATGATGATCCGGAATTAATACTGGGCGTCCTTGACGTCGCGAGACTTGCACCGCAGCTGGCCGCGCAGCTTCGCCAGGCCGCCAAGGCCTATCTGGAAGTCGCGACCCGATCTTTGTCAGGGCAGGATGCCACTTCGCCACTCCCCGGTATGGCCACATCAATGGTCAAAATGATGGCCCGCGCGTTGGTCTTCTCTCAGCAGCGGATCCAGACGCGATCCTGCAGCAGGCAGCGCCAGCTCATAAGAAACGCGGAAGACTATGTGGCTCAAGGAGTCACGCAGCCACTACGTATTGGCCAGTTGTGTCGCGACATCGGCGTAAGCGAGCGTACGCTGCGAGATGCGTTCAACAAGCGAACCGGTATGAACCCTCTCGCATACTTTCAGACCCAGCGGCTCAACCGGGTCCATGGAGCGCTACGTGAAGCGGATGCGGCCACGGTGCTCATCAAGCAGGTTGCCTACGATCAAGGTTTCACCCATCTCGGGCGATTCTGTAGGGGCTACAAGCGACTGTTTGGTGAGACGCCCACAGACACGCTTCGACGCGGTTAGCCGGACAAGAACTCTCTGAGAAGAACAGCGAACGGGACTGATACGTTAACTGCGTTTTAGTGGCAGTCGCAGGCTCCCCAATTGCCGGACACGAAAAAGCCACCTCTCGGCGGCTCATCGTGGCTTTTGGCTCCCCGGTGCGGACTCGAACCACGGACCTGGTGATTAACAGTCACCGGGCCACTTTGTTATTTTGGTAAATCGGTTCGACCCCTTTTGCTTTCATGCAAAAAGAAACCCGCCGAAGCGGGTTCCTGATGTTGACTGCCCGAACGCGGCTATTTCTAATCGGTCGGCACCTCTTCGTTGCTTCCATACTCGGTGTTGATGTCATCATAGATTTTCTGGACGATATCGAGGAACGGTTCGCGACCGCTCAACACGAAGTCCGAGAAACCAATCCGAGTGCTCCGATCCGGCGGCAGTTTCTCACCTACCGCAGGCTGCGGCCAGATGTCCTCGTCTATCGCCGCCATTCGCACTCTGATGTCGTCTTTGGTGACGTTCCACACCATGTAGTCCGTGGCCATTGTGAGCGGGCCATCATAGGTCTGGCGGACTTGGGCCAGCGAATCGGGCAGAGTGTCAAAATCGTTGAAGAAATGATAGCCGACCGCCATGCGGGGCTTGGTTAAGGACATGACTTTGCCGAACTGAGCGGGCGATGTATGAACCTGCGTGCCGACGTTCAGGGCTGCACCAGCTGTCCATTTCTGCTTTTCAATCAGAATCTTCGGCGACGCGAAAGACTCGTGGACGGAGAGGTCGACGCCCTTTGTATACTTCAGCCACCATTTGTTCGGGAACGTGTCACTACTGAACGCAAACTTCAGTCCGTTCCAGTCGAGGATGAAGCTTACCGGTCCGTCCAGCGCGTGAATCGCGGGTATGGTGCGGATAGTGACGCCATTCTCTTCATAAATAACCTGGTTGACGGCCTTGTAGTCGAACTCGGTGACATCGAGCACCTGACCACGGATATCAACGTTCCCCTGTCGGCTTCCGCTATCCCACGTGAACACCTTCTCCATGTGCTCCAGTGCATAGGCGGTGCCAAACTCAGGCTTGTGACCGCTTGGACCCCAGACCCGTAACGGCTTGATGCGATTACCGATGACTCCCCCGATCCAGAGGTCTGCGAGTGCGCCGAAATGATCTGAATGAAGATGCCCAATGAAAACCTTATCCAAGTAGTCGTACGGTATCTTCATTGCCGAAAGGCGCTCAGCCGACCCGCTGCCGATATCGAAGATAAACTTGTCGCCATTGCCGAGTTCGACCAGGAAACATGCCGCGGCTTGTTTTGGCCGTGCATTCGGCATGCCTGTCCCACAGGCGACGACCCGCATCTCATCGGGCGCCAGGTCCTCTGAACCAGGGTAGTACACATCCTGTTCAGCCAGACCATGCACCGGTGACTGGACGGCCATGGATTCCTGAGTAGCGGCCACTGCCGAGGACAG
>JAQYVO010000128.1 GCA_030145425.1 Chromatiales bacterium
CGTTCATGGCGGCATTGGTTTTGTTCGTGTTTGTGCGCACGGGCTGGTGTCAAGACGCACCAGCGGCGGATTCCATACCTGCCTCTGTCACCGCAAGCACCCTCGAGGCGAAGATCGCAGGGGCCGAAGCCGCCACCGACCTGCAAGACAAGGCCAAGACAAAACTTATCGAGCTCTACCGCAAGGCGTTGAGCAACCTTCAGGTGACGACATCGAGCAGGAATGCCGCCCAAGCCTTCCAGCAGGCTTCACAGACTGCGCCCGCCGAGACGCTGGCGCTTCGGAAGAAAATTGAGGAACGACTTTCCATCGCGCTCGAGGATACGCTTGAAGCCAATCAAGTCACCCCATTGCGCGAGCTCGAATCGCTGCTGCAGAAGGAGAAAGCGAATCTCGCCGCCGTTGATGCCCTGCACGCGGATTTCGTCAGGCGCCTTGAAGCGGAAGCGCAACGCCCGACACTGATCCGCCAGCGTCTTACCGAGGGAAACGAGCAGCAGGAGGATGTTGCGGCGCAGCTGAATCTGCCGCCGCCCGCCAGCGAGAGCCCGACCAAAGCGGTGGCTTGGCGCTGGGAGCTGGAGACCCGTTACGAGGCGCTGAGCGCAGAGATCAGGATGCTGGACCAGGAGCTGTTGAGCCAGCCGGCTCGGGTTGACCTCCTGAAGGCCAAGATTGACATGGCGGAGGTGAGTGTCGAGCGGGTGGGTAAGCGCGTCAAGCTTCTGGAAAACCTGGTTACCGAGAGGCGTCAGGCGGAGGCGGAAGAAGCCAGAACCGTGGCGGAAGTGATCCGTCGGGAGGCCGAGGGTAGGCATTCGCTGGTGGTACGCCTCGCCGATCAGAACGCGGCGCTAACGGAAGAGATCACCGGCCAGGCGTCTGAGTTGGCCGACCTGGCGGCACAGACAGAGGAGACAGACAAGCTGGCGCGTCAACTCGAGGAGGACTTCAAGAGCGCGCAGGAGACTGTCACTATCGGGATCTACGGCCTGAACGAGGAGCTGGGGTACCTGCTGCTGCAGCAGCGTCAATCTCTGCCGGATGTACGATCGTTCCGGCGGCAAGCGCGAGTGCGGGACGATAAAGCGGGAAAGGTCGGTGCGCAGCGTCTGCTTCACCGGCGCGAGCGGAGGCAACTGAGTGATCCGGCGGCCTACGTGGTCGGGATCGTGAAAGAGACGGCGGCCGAGGAGACGCCTGCGATGCGCAAGCGGCTCGCCGATCTGGCAACAAGTCGCAAGGCGCTGCTTGAGAAGGCGGTCGAGTCCGATGACTTTTATCTGCGCAAGCTCGGCGAGCTTGAATCCGCCCAGCAACGGCTTCTGGCGACGATCGAACGCTTCGATGAATTCCTGGATGTTCACCTGTTGTGGGTGCGCAGTGCATCCCCTACGGAGCTCCAGGAGGTGGGAGCCTTGCCCGAGCAAGTGTCGCGGATACTGTCGCCGGGCGGTTGGTACGACTCGGCCCGTGTGCTCCTCTATCAGGCCACGCACTCGCCGGTGTTCGTTTTGCTTGCCGTGGCGCTCGGTGCCCTGTTATGGAGCCGCCAGCGCCTGATAAAATTCATTGAGGCCACCAGCAGCAAGGTCGGCAATCCTACCGCCGACAACTTTGTCTACAGCCTGCAGGCCCTCGCGGTGACCCTGATCGCGGCGGCGGCCTGGCCCCTGGTCGTGTCGGTGGCCGGTTGGCAGCTCCGTGTTTCGGCTGAAGCCACGGACTTCTCGAACGGCGTGGGCGGGGCCCTGCTCATGCTTGCAGTGCAGTTCTTTTTGCTGCGGGCGGTTCGCCTGATCTGCATACCGCAAGGGCTTGCAGCGGCGCACTTTGGTTGGCCCGAGTCCAGCCTGCGATTGCTGCGCCGCGAATTGGATCGGCTTACCTGGATCTACCTGCCGTCCGCAGGTGTGCTCCTTGTGGCCGTTCACTTGGATCCGCTCAACGCAGGCTGGACAATTGGACGCGCCGCTTTTGTGATCCTGATCTTGTCGCTGTCCCTTGCCGTCTACCGTCTGTTGCATCCCAAAACCGGCGTTCTGGCTGCCTACATGCAGCGCGAAAAACGGCAAAGGTTTCGGCGCTTACACCGGCTCTGGTACCCGTTGCTGGTACTGGCACCACTGGCACTGGGCGCGTTGTCGGTCCTGGGTTATCTCTACACGGCGACCACGCTTCTCGGACACCTGGTTGACACTGCCTGGATGGTTATCGGCCTGATCCTACTCGCCGCTCTTGCGCAGCGTTGGCTGGGTGTGACCCGTCGGCGTATCGCCTACGAGACGGCGAAGGAGCGCCGGGAGGAGGCCAAACAGGAGCCGGACCAGACCGATACGCAAGAGGCAGGTGGGCTTCTGGATTTCGAAGAGCCGGAGCTGGATTTGGAGGCTCTGAGCGACACGAGCAGTCATCTGATCAGCACCGCCGTCGTTGTCTCCGGGGTCATCGGATTGTGGATGATCTGGTCCGATGTGCTACCTGCCCTGCGTGTCTTTGACGACGTCACCCTCTGGAATCACACAGTGACCGAGGGCGGAGAGGACAAGATCGATCCCGTCACCCTGGTGGACATCGCTCTTGTCTTGGTCTATGGCGCCGTGACGTTCCTCCTGGCCAGACAGTTGCCTGCGATGTTGGAGATCAACCTGCTGCACCAGTTCCACATGTCCGCGGGGAGCCGTTACACCTTCACGACCCTCACCAGCTACACCATCATCACCGTCGGTATCCTGCTGATGCTCAACACCATTGGCGCCGAGTGGTCCCAGCTCCAGTGGTTGGTGGCGGCACTGAGTGTGGGCATCGGCTTCGGGCTTCAGGAGATCGTTGCCAACTTCATCAGCGGCCTGATCATTCTATTCGAGCGCCCGATCCGGGTCGGTGACGTGGTCACCGTCGGCGACACCGACGGGGTGGTAACCAAGATCCGCATTCGGGCCACCACCATCCGCAGCCCGGACCGTAAGGAGCTCTTGGTCCCGAACAAGGAGTTCATCACCGGCCGGCTGCTCAACTGGACACTGTCCGACCCGGTGATCCGGCTCGTCGTCGTAGTGGGGGTGGCCTACGGCACCGACGTCGACGAAGCCCACGCGCTCATGCTGGAGGCGGCCGAGGAGAATGAGCAGGTGCTCGACGATCCTAATTCGATCGTCACCTTCGAGGGCTTCGGCGACCATTCCCTGACCCTTCAGCTGCGCGTATTCATCGACGATCTCGGTTACCGTGTTAAGACCATCACCGCGCTGCACAAGGCGATCACCCGAAAGTTCGATGAATCAGGCATCGTCATTGCATTCCCTCAGCGCGACCTCCACCTGGACACGGCTCGTCCCCTACAGGTAGAGCTTAGGCGCGAGAGGGAAGATCGCCGGGATGGAGGTGCTGAGACACTTGGCGGCAAGTAGGCGGAAAAGAGTTGGGGTTTCCTGGATCGATTCCCAGGCGAGGCGGCGCCGCGAAGGTCCGATATGCGAACGCGACCGGTCTTTCATTTTCCGCGATGGATACACTGGCTTTTGGCATTACCAGGAAACTGGCGGTCCCTGGCCTGAACGACGGCTTCGTACTCAGACATTCCAACCTAATACTGAAAAAATTATTTCAAAGCAATTGCGGTTTGAAAAAGTAACTCAGCTTCAGCGGTTCACTTTGAAATAGGGAGGTTCTTTTTTCCATGAGTAACCTTTTCTCCCTCGCTCATATCCGAGATCGAAAAGTTTTGTCATGTAGACAGGATCAAACCGTTCTTTTGGGGTCTCGTCGAAATCTGAGGGGATGTAAGCAAGATTGAAGTCATTCCCATCTCGAACACACTGGGCATAGATGTGGAAAAGATTACCGATGCCCTGGGTTCTTATAAGAGAGTCGATGCTGCGGTTGGCAATCGGCGCTATTCTGCTCTTGATCAACTTGTGCCTGAGATCAAGGAACGAGTTTCGTATAACGTAGACCTTGGGTGTCCCCTTTACAGCCAATTTTTTTCGAAATAGATTCCAGTCAATCGTCGAAGGATAGGCGAATACCTGCATTCCGGTGCCACCATCCACATGCATCTCATCATAGCTCTTGCCATCCACCTCGACAGGTATTAGCACGGGTGGGAATACCACTGGAATTGCGGCTGAAGCCGCCAAAATATCATGAATCAGTTCATACTTGCCTGGATATTCACTGACTGCTATTTCCCCGATGCTCCAGATCATCGGCCGACCTGCTTCCAGATTCAAGGTGCCAATGAAGAGTCGCCTTCCTCTCTTATGCTCCTGAGCAATCAAGTCGATCATATCGACAGTAATAGTGTCGGCGATCAGTTGTCGCAGCGGCTTGGTATCGACTATTGAATCTCTGAATACCGCAGTAAGCAGACTCTTTTTGATAATGATTTGATCTGTTGATGTGTCGGTATAGAGCGTTTTCAATTCATCGTCGTAGTCAGAACCGAGAAAGGCGAAGGGCGCGGCCAGGGCGCCAGTGCTGATTCCAGTCACCATGGTAAATATTGGGCGCTTGCCAGAATCGCTCCAGCCATTCAGCAGACCGGCTCCGAATGCACCATTGGCGCCTCCCCCGGAAATTGCGAGGTAGTGATGTGGTTTCCCATAGATGCCGGAGAAGTGTTTCCGGTATTCAGCAGAAGAAAATTTAGCAAGACGTTCTGCAGTAAATCTGGGCAGTTCGTCGCTCCAGAAGCGCGCCTCGGGAACGCCAGGTATCTCAGCTTCTCTGGCGAGTTCCGGCGGCACTGGATTTCTTTTCGGTACGCTGCTGCAGCTAGACAGGATCATCAACAGAGTGAGAGCCATAACACCTGAGAAGTTTGAAATAATCTTTGGTCTAATGGATGTCATAGTGTCACCTCGAATTTTGGAATTTCCTCGCAGATATCAGTCATGAATTTTCGACCGATTTCAGTGATGCTCACGATACCGATAGCAAAGATAACTGGGAGATGTATGTCGTCGATTGCTTTTTGATGAAAGCCTGCCTGATTTATGCAGTGATCCTGTTCGTGAGGTTGGGTTGGGTTGGGTTGTTTTGTTGGTCTATTGATGTGCCTTTGAGCTCTGTGTCTTCGTGTCGGAGCCTTGATGCTTCAGATAAGGATGCCAGTCAAGAGTCTCTATGTCTGAAAGATCATGAGGACGGCTCTCAAAAAACATCACTGCACGTAAACCATCGCTGAAGTATCGCGGTTCTCCCGAAATCATATCTGTGCATGCAGTGAAGTGTGCGCTGGGTTTAAGAAAGCCGAGTTTTGCGAGGCCTCCAGAATAGGACATATCCTGGATGAGCAAATTCCTTGCTTCATCCACTTTTGGATGAAGTTTGCTGTCACTGCTGTCGGACTCCGAGAAGCGCCCGCCTATTGCTCGACCAGTCTGTACAAGGAATACCGGTTGATTCTGGTAGCGCAGTGGTGCGACCCAAATGCGCATCCAGTTGGCCGGCATACTGCCTTGTCCAGTCTTCCTGACAACTACGTCAGGTGGCCGACTGAAGAGCCGTTGTGCAGAATCAGACACTTTTTCTACTCTTCGGAACTTGAGGCGTCCAAGTGCGGCTGCAATATCATCGAGTTCACCAACAAGCACGACGTTCATCGGGTCACCCACTCTCGCTCCAGCAGCATTTGTCGCACAATAGGGAAGCTTTTCTAGCGCAGTTCGAAATTGATCACTCTTCTGAATATTTGGCTTCTTTGTTTCGATAAACCGCTTGATGGGCATCAGGACGTCCGTATCAGATACATCATCTGGCACTGGAAGAAACAAGGTGAATGGAAAGAATTCACCCTGGCCTATCAAGTCAACAGTGAGGAGCAGCACCTGATACTGTGGGTTAACAAAGATAATTCCGTTGCGACTCTCTCCTGGCGCAATCGGGCTTCGAAATTCAAGCTTGTCAAAATGCTCATTGAGCCGTTGATTCTTTTCACGCTGCAGAAGAGCGCGGAATGGCCAGGCAACTTCCTGCGGTGAAAAATAATCCGGGTCTGCTCCTGCTCGTAGCAGCCACAGCGTTTGTGTAGTCGCGTTATCGACTTCGATCCAGATCGGCAGGATATTTGTGGCGTTCACATTGGCACCAAGAAGTCTCTTGCTCTCCTCTGTGCTGAGCACCGCAGCCCTCACTTGAACACCTTTCTCCCTGGCTATAACCGCTCGTGCCCGCAAGGCCGACGCATTGATCTCCTTGGGTTCCTGCCAGGTTGCACATGCAGAAAGGGAAAATCCGATCATGACAAGCATGATAAGGCGCTTCCATTCCGCCATCGGCCATGATGTATACCTGATCAATGGCATGATCTTGCGCCCATCATCACTTCTTCTTCCTTATCGTTTGTTCGATGAAGCCCCCGGGTCTCACTTCCCATGGAAGAAACTCGATCTCGGCAAGAGATTTTGGGTTGACATCAAAGATGAGTACAGCACGCGCACCGTCAGTATAATAAGGATCTTTTGTTAGATTGTGACGAGGGGTCTCCTTGGGTGCGGACCCAACACCTTTGACAAATCCGATCAAGGCGAGGTTTTGTGAATAGGCAAGGTCTTCTATGAGTCCCACGCGCGCTTCGTCCACGTCAGGGGCTATCTTGTGTGTTATGAGATAGGGGGAGTGGATCGTGAAGCGGCTGCCTATATCGCGACTGATTTGCCCAACCCATACCTGCTTGCCGTGATAACGCATCGGGCTTTTCCAGAGGCGTAGATGATTCCGCCGATGGATATTGTCACGTGCCTTTTGCAGAGCAAGATCTTGTGGGCGTCCATAAAGAAATAGCGGGCTGATGGGCGCATAAGGATAGCGGTCCCCTGATAACCCAGACCTTACGATCTTTGCTATCGACCCGCTCCAGGTTTGCTCGGTCAGACGCCAACCACGGCGTATCAGTGCAGGATAGGCGTCGTCAACTCCTCCAATGATGATGAGGTTGAGTGGATCACCATTTCGCATACCTTTCTTGTCCGTCACACAGCATGGAAGGGCATCCAAGGCAGTGCGAAGGGCCTCATCATCAGTGTAATTTTTCACCTCACCAGATGAAGCGTGCTGACGATGCGGATTTTTTTTTCGAGCCCGGTAAAAGTCTGCGCGAAATCCGGGGACAAAGGCAAGAAAAGAGAAGGATTTGTGCTCATCGTCAGCGACCAGGTCTACCTGAACCATTTTTGCCCCTTCATCGAGATTTGTCAGTACGAAACCTGAAGTCGTTGCTCCTGGAGGGATGGGATTTCGAAAAGCCTGTTTCTGAAAATGTTGCTCGATCTTACTCTGCCGGCCACTAGAATCCGACAAGAGAAAAGCTTCCGCTGCCTCGGAAGCTGGAAAGAAATAGGGATCCATTCCCCGAAACATCAGCCAGTAGTTCTTGTCGTCACTATTCTTAACCTCGACCCAAACCGGCTGTATCCCTTTTTTGGCAAGAGCAACGCCATAAACGGCTCGACTTTCACTCGCCGATAAAACACTGGTAGAGACTTGTACGTTCCCGGCTTGTTTTGTTTGGATTCGACTTTTGAAGTCTGCCTTATCCGCATCTGCACGGGGGATGAGTGCCGTGCAACCAGTGATGGCAAACACCATGAATATGCTTGCAAATAAATTGCGGAACATGTGCGGCATGGTGTTTGCAAGCAACATCTTATTGTTAGGGAACCTCTGATTAAGTCCGTGGGATGAGGGTTTGGGGGAAGGAAAAACCGACCGCCACTTATTATTCACTGATAGTAAATCCTTCCCCCATAAACAAACTTGCGGGAATGCTCTGTCGAGACGCGAAGCGGCTTGATCAGAGCTTCCTTGGTTGCTACATCCTGTAACAATCGCTAGAAGATTGAATGGCGCGGGATAGGCGGAAAGATTGAAGTAGCTAATCGCCACGTCATCGAGTTACCCAGGGTCCCGAATCTTGAACCACCCCGGGTTTACCGGGGACAGATTTGTTTGAGTCAAGCCGCTTCAGCTGACTCCTCTCTTTGGCGATAATACACTAATTTCACGTCCCCTAGGGATGATCCTGAATCAACGTGGTAGGCGGTACGACGACCGCCTTCTGCGGCGAATAGCGATCAAACAGGTTGATCACACGGGCCGCTTCAGTGGCATCACCCGTCACTTTGATGTCTCCGCTCTCGATCATTTCTTCGGGTGTCAACTGACTCAAGTAGAGCTTGGCCCAGCTTTCCCCCGACATCGCCAACTTCAAATCGGGCTTACGGATGTGATCGTCCGGATCGGCGACAAACTCTGCCACGGCGCGGCGAACATGGAGACCGGCACTGGTGCCGTCAGCAAAGTCGAATTGAATGAAACTGTCGGTCTCGTCACTTTCTGCCGGGTCGATGCGAACTCGAAAATAGTCCACGTAGGTCGCAGGGGATGCGCTGATGCTTGCGGGCGCGGGCGGAACCACGCGCGCAAGGGTGACCTTGCCCTCCAGAGCAAGAGCCTGAGACATCATATGCGAGCGCTCGTTTGCTCCCGTGGAGAGATAGGCCATCTGGCGCAGAGCATCCGCTTTGAGCTTGCGCGCTTCCTGGTCCTGTGGATCAAGGCGGTAAAGATGATTTACC
>JAQYVO010000183.1 GCA_030145425.1 Chromatiales bacterium
TGGATGCGAAATGCACTGAGGATCGCCTTTGACTCGGTGTCGGAGAGCATCTCACGGCCCTCGGCCAGTGCGGCCTCGATGATCATCCGGGCGCCTTCGGTATCCGGTTCCCGGGAATCGGAAAGGGGTCCCGGGGTCTGAAGGAGCAGCTGCTGGTTGCGCCGATAGCGGGATAGATAGGCGAAGGCCTCCACGGCCCTTTCAGGCGTGGCGAAACTGGGCAGGCGGTTGGCCGATAAGAACTTACGCGCCTCCCTGACCTGTGTTTCCCCCATCCAGCAGGTCAGTACAGGTTTGTTCTTCTGGCGCCCGGCCGCTTCCACGACTGCCTCGGCGGCCTTAAGAGGTTTCGTCATTGCCTGGGGTGTCAGCAATGTAAGTATGCCGTCCACATTGGGGTCCTTGAGGCACAGGGCCAATGTCTCCCCGTATTTCCCGGGCGGCGAATCGCCGAGAATATCCACGGGATTTCCATGGGACCAGAAGGGCGGCAGGATCTTATCCAGGCCCTTGCAGGTATTCTCATCCAGTTCGGCGAGTTCCACCTTGAGGTCTTCCGCCCGATCCGTGGCCAGCACCCCGGGGCCGCCGCCATTGGTGATGATGGCCAGGCGGTTACCGTTCACGCGTTTGTTGGTGGAGAGGATTTCGGCCGCGGCGAAAAGCTGGCCAAAGGTCATGGCACGCACGACACCGGCCCTTTCCAACGCCGCGTCGAACACGTCGTCAGAGCCTATGATGGCGCCGGTATGCGTGCTTGCGGCCTTGGAACCGCGGCTGTTTCGCCCAACCTTGAGCACAATGACCGGTTTTGAGCGGGCAGCGGCGCGAAGCCCGCTCATGAAGGCGCGGGCATCCTGGATGCCCTCGATGTACAGCAGGATGGCGTCGGTCTGATGATCCACGGCGAGATAATCCAGCACATCCCCGAAGTCGATATCCGCCGCGTTGCCCAGGGATACCACGGTGGAGAATCCCATCTGATGGGGTTTGGCCCAATCCAGGATCGCGGTGCAGAGTGCACCGGACTGGGAAACCAGGGCGAGACGCCCGGCTAAGGCCGGTGTATCCAGGAACGTGGCATCCATGCCCACGGAAGGCCGCATCAACCCCAGGCAATTTGGCCCCAGCAGGCGGATGTTGTAGTGACGCGCCGTGTCGATCAGCGTCTTTTCCAGCCTGGCCCCCTTGTCGCCGGATTCCCGAAATCCCGCGGTCAGCACCACGGCATTTGCCACCCCCTGTTCCCCGCAGTCACGGACGATGTTGTTCAGGGTCTTGGCGGGCGACGCGATGATCGCTGTCTCCACGGGGTTGTCGATCTCTTTGAGCGACTTGTAACACTTGAACCCATGAACCTCCGGGTACTTGGGGTTAATGGGGTAGATTTCACCTTTATAACCGGACTGCATGAGGTTGCGGAGCACCCTCGTGCCGACGCTGTCGGGTTGCTCGCTGGCGCCGAATATCGCAAGGCTCCGGGGGGAAAACAGGCTCTCTAACTGATGGGGACCCATGATGTCGGACTTCTGAGAATCTGGTAATGAAAGGGGTGGTTAGTGTAACTTTCCATTTTACGTCATTTATGGGAGCCAAGCCTCGTGCCAATCGCCTTTATTTCCCATCCTGACTGTCTGCTCCACGATGTGGGTGAAGGGCACCCGGAATGCCCTGCCCGGATCGGAGCGATTCAGGATCAGTTGCTGAGTTCGGGCATGGAGTTCATCCTGAAAAGGGAGGATGCACCGATTGTCCAGCGGGAGCATCTCGACCGGGTGCATGATCCCGACTATGTCACGGGCATACTCACCGAGGCACCCTACGAGGGTTGCCGCAGGCTGGACAGTGACACCTTTATGATGCCCAAGACCCTGGATGCGGCTTTGCGGGCCGCCGGTGCGGTGGTGCATGGTGTGGATCTCGTCATGGAGAATAAGGCGGCTACGGCGTTCTGTGCGGTTCGCCCGCCGGGACATCATGCCGAACGTCATCGCGCCATGGGTTTCTGTTTTTTCAACAACGTGGCGGTGGGTGCGGCCTACGCCCTGGATGTTCATGGCCTGGACAGGGTGGCGGTAGTTGATTTCGATGTGCATCACGGCAACGGCACCGAGGATATCTTTCAGCACGACCCCCGGGTTCTCTTCTGCTCCAGTTTCCAGCATCCCTTCTACCCTTTCACCGGACACGAATCGGAAACCGACCACGTGGTCAACATCCCCTTATCCGCCGGCTCGGATGGAAGGGTGTTCAGGGAACAGGTCGAGGCGCACTGGCTGCCGGCCCTGGAAGCCTTTCAACCGCAGCTGGTGATGATATCCGCCGGTTTCGACGCCCATGTGGAAGACAATCTGGGTCAGCTGCGCCTCAGAGAACCGGATTACGCCTGGGTCACTGCGCAGCTCAAGTCCATCGCGGATAAGAGCGCCGAGGGGCGCGTGGTCTCCACCCTGGAGGGCGGCTACGCCCTGAGCGCCCTGGGCAGGAGTGTGGTGGCACATTTGAATGCGTTGATCGGGAATGGGTGAGGAAAGTTACCAGGAATGTAGCCTGCGTTGAGCGCAGCGAAACGCGGGATAGCCGGAGAATGTTTGAACCCTTGTAGGGCCGAATTCATTCGGCCAACCATCGAATTGGTCGAATGAATTCGCCCCTACGGTTTGCTAGTAACTTTTAACCAGCCAAAGCGACAACCCCGGCCAGTAGGTAATGATCATCAACGCCACCAACAGTATCAGGAACCACGGGAGTGTGGCGCGGTATAGCTGCATGATCGGTTTTTTGAACCGGTAGCTGGCGATGAAGAGATTCATGCCCACCGGCGGTGTGAAATAGCCGATCTGCATATTCGCCAGGAAGATGATCCCCAGGTGGACCGGGTCCACGCCGTAGCCGATGGCCATAGGCAGCAGCAGGGGTATCATCAGCACCAGGGCCGAGAAGATGTCCAGCATGGTGCCCAGGATCAACAGGAAGATATTCAGCAGGATCAGGAAGGTAAGCCGGTCAGAGACCATGCTCCGAACCCAATCGAAGAGCCGGTTGGGAATACCCGCGTCAATGAGATAGTTGGTTGAGGCCAGGGATACGCCCAGGATCACCAGTATGCCTCCCACAAGAATCATGGATTCCCGCATCACCTGGGGCAACCTTGTTAGAGAGATCTCCCTGTGTATGAACACCTCCACGATGAGCACGTACAGTGCGGTGACCGCCGCTGCTTCGGAAATCGCGAAATATCCACTGTAGACGCCGCCCAGCACGACCAGGGGGAGGGGAATCTCCCAACCTGCCTCTCTGACAGCTGAAAGGGCCTCGGAACGGGAGAAACGGTGGATCGGCAGGTGCCGGCTGGACCACAGGCTCCATGCCGCCAGGAGGATCAGCATCAGCAGACCCGGCAGGATGCCTGCCAGGAACATGGCATCCACGGTTACACTGCCGGCGATGCCCAGCTGCTGGGCCACGACGGCGTAAAGAATCAGGGGAAGGGCGGGGGCAAAAAGCAGCCCCAGGCTGCCGGATGTGGTCACCAGGCCGAGGCCGAAGTTTTCCCGGTAGCCGTCATGCAGCAGGGCTGGATAGAGCAGGCCGCCGATGGCGACGATGGTGACACCTGAGGCACCGGTAAAGGCCGTAAACAGGGCGCAGGCCACCAGGGACATCATGGCCAGGCCGCCGGGCATCCAGCCCAGCAGCGAGCGGGTCAGCCTCACCAGGCGGCCCGGTGCGTTACTCTCGCTCAACACGTACCCGGCAAAGGTAAAAAGGGGGATTGCCAGCAGAACCGGCATTTCGGCAATGCGAAAAAACTCGATCGCCATGACCGACAGGTCGATGTCCGATCGATAAAAACCCAGCATGGCGCTGGCGGCGATAACGCTGAACAGGGGGGCGCCGAAGAGCGCCAGCAGCAGCAAAACCATGACAATAACAATGGTCATTGCTTCGCTTCCATAGCCGCGGTCGTCGATCCCAGGAAGAAACGCAGGGCCATGACCGCGAAACCGATGGGGATGATGAGTTCACATAGCCAGGCGGGAACCGAACCGAACAGCAGGCCGCCATCCTCCCATTCGAAAACCACAAAGCGGCCCCCGTGCCATGCCAGCAGGGCACAGACCATGCCGGTGAAGAGATCGGTCAGGCGGTGGGCAATGTGATGATACCTGCCCGGTAATATGTGGGTCAGTATATCGATACGGATGTGATTGCCGTTCCGCGACGCCACCATGGCGCCGAGGAGCGCCACCCACAACACCATCACCCTGAGCGTCGGATCGCCCCAAGTGATACCGCTGTCAAAAACGTTGCGCAGCAGGATCTGGGTCCCTGCCAGCAGGACCATAGAACCCAGCGTAAACGCCAGAAGGCCATCCTCGACCAGGAGAACAATGTGCCGCAGCCGACTCAGGGGACCTGGATTCTGCTTGTTCATCTGAATCCCCTGTGGGTTAATTCCGGCGGGGGCTATCTAGTGCTGCGAAAATCAGCGAGATATCGCTGAATCCGGTTATACAGTTTCTGGGTATAGGCGCCTTCCTCACCCATCTGCAGTACCGCCCTGTCAACGATGGCGCGCCATTCCTTCATATCGTCCGGGGTAGGCTTCACTATTTCGATGCCCTGTTTCTGCAGTGCCTGCCAGGCGTTGTAATTGTCCTTCCGGGTATTGATATCGGTGTGTCGAATAGCCTCCCCGAGCACCTCGGTCAGGATCACACGATCAGAGGTTGGCAGTCTGGCGAGGGCCTTGTCGGTGATAACCAGGGCGCCGTAGAGATAGAGCACCGGGATATCCGTGATGTAATTGACACGGGTATGCCACTGCAGTGCGATGGCGCCCGCGGGGGAGGCGCCGATGGTGTCGATAAGCCCGGTCTGCAGTCCGGTGAGTACATCGGTCAAGGGCAGTTGAATCGGCGTGATCCCCATGGATCGAAAACCGATAAGACTTATCTGATCCCCCTCGGGGGCCCATACCCTGTGCCGGCGCAGCTCATCTTTCCGTGAGATCGGTGTCTGGGACATCAGGTAGACAAAGCCCCCTTCGCTCAGGCCGAAACTGATGTAGCCTTTCCTTGCGAGGTTATCGATCAGGAGCGGATCGATCTTTTTGCGTACATAGTCGATCTCTTCAAAACTGCGGAACAAAAAGGGCAGGCTGTAAATCTCTATGTCCTTGTATATGCCTGCCAGACTCCCCGTGGTCAGAACCCCGCCATGCAGCTGTCCCACCCGGATCTTTCGCAGTACGCTCTTGTCGTTGCCCATGACGCCGCCCGGGTAGAAACGCAGCTTCAGGCGTCCCTCCGTGCGTGCCTCGATCTCCTTGGCGCTGGCGCGCATCGCCTTCATCCAGATGGTGCCGTCCGGCAGCAGTGTGGCGATTTTCAGGGTTGCAGCCTGAGCCTGCAGGCAGATCGCAAGCAGCAGCAAGAGTAACAGTGTCCGCATGGTTAAAAAGGCTCCTCCCCTGTTTGAGCGGGTAAATCGATATTCGCAAAAAAAACGGTTTCCCCTGTCAACAGAGCTGTAGGGTCGAATTCATTCGACCAATGCCAGAGCAAAAGGCCGTAGGGTCGAATTCATTCGACCAATGCCAGAGCAAAAGGCCGTAGGGTCGAATTCATTCGACCAATGCATGAGCTGATGCAGCGAATAACGCCCCCTGCGCAATGCCTCATAGGACATGGTGACATCCTTGTCTCCAATGGTGTCGATGGCTATTGGCCGAATGAATTCGGCCCTACAACGGTAATCTGCCCACTTGATCTGGGGAAAATCCATTAGAAATAATCGTCCGACAGCAGTATCTCCGCCTGCTGTTTGGCGATGGTATTGCTCAAAGTCAGTCCGGGCTCCCGGGCGGGGGCTTCAAGGACCTCGCGCA
>JAQYVO010000185.1 GCA_030145425.1 Chromatiales bacterium
CGCCCGAACACTCAGGGTGGCCGCCCTGCAGATGACGCCGAAGCTGGGGGATGTCCCGGCCAATCTGGAACAGGCCGAACGGCTGATCCGTGAGGCTCAGCGTCAGGGGGCCGAGTGGATTGTGCTGCCGGAGATGTTTACAACCGCAGCCGCATTTCATCCGGCGATTCTGAGCGGCATCCGACCCGACGACGGCGTTCCGGCCCAATTGTTGATACGCCTGGCCAGGCAGGGCCGCAGCATCATCGGCGGTTCTTTCCTCGCCAGCCGCGAAGGGCAGGTATACAACACCTTTTTACTGGCATTTCCCGACGGCAGTACTCAGCGCCACGATAAAGACCAGCCCACTTATTGGGAAAACTGCTATTACCGGGGTGGGGCCGATGACGGTGTGCTGGCCACGCCATTGGGTAATGTGGGTTCAGCCCTCTGCTGGGAGTTTATTCGATCGCGCACCATGCGGCGTATGCGGGGCCGGGTTCGCATGGTCCTCGGTGGCTCCTGCTGGTGGACTGTGAGCGATGATGTGGAGCCCGGTAATCCCCTGCGTTCCATCAATCTGAATATGCTGCGGAATGCCCCCGTTCACTGTGCCCGGATACTTGGTGTACCCGTGGTTCATGGCTCCCATGCAGGTCCTTTCAAAGGCTTTTTCAGTCCGGATCTGGCCGATGTGCCCTACGACTCCCACTACCTTGGGGAGGCGATGGTGGTCGATGCCGAAGGCAGGATCCTGTCACGGCGGGCCGCGGGGGAAGGGCCCGGCGTGGTTATTGCCGATATCAATCTGCCGGCGGAGCCTGAGCCTTCGTTGTCCCTGCCCGAATCATTCTGGATGCCGGGGGAGATGCCGAAACCCTGGAAGGATTCATGGACGCGCTGGCTCTCGGTGGGAACACTCTATTACGAGAGCGTGACCAGGCCTTATCTGAAAACCGGTGAGGTCAACGAGTATGTGCCGGAGTACATGCAGTAATGGGATACGGGCGCCGGGACAGGTTTCAGGTTTGTATTGTAAACGAAGCAGTCATACAGGCGGTTTTCCGCCGATCAACAGGAGAAAAAACATGAGTGAAGCGAATGACTATCAAGGCAGCTGTTTTTGCGGTGCTGTCCAGTTCAGCCTGAGCGGTGAGCCGGAGGCCATGGCCTATTGCCATTGCGATTCCTGCCGGCACTGGTCTGCCGGGCCTGTCAGTGCGTTTACCCTCTGGCAGCCGGATGCGGTACGGATCACTCAGGGCGCGGAACATGTCTCGGTCTTTGACGGGAACCCCGGTTCGGATGAAGAGAACGTTGTCAGTGAACGCAGGTGGTGTAAGGTTTGCGGTGGTCATATCTACACCGACCATCCGACGATGGGGCTCATTGACGTCCCGGCGGTGGTTATCCAGGGACTGCATTTCGGCCCCGGATTCCATGTGCACTATCAGGAGACAGTGCACCATATTCAAGATGGACTGCCCAAATTCAGGGATCTTCCAAAAGAGGCGGGGGGCTCGGGTCTGGAACTGGCCGAGTGATGCCGAATGTGGTCTACTGGTAGATGCGGTCTGAGATGGCCCGGCAGGGGTTGCCCGGGCCAGCTCCGATATGCGAGATCAGGTCTGCCTCGATCGACCAAACCAAAGCTTTGCAGCAGTACTGACCGGGACAGGGGCTGAGAAAAGCGACGAGAAGAGCACTGAAGGCATTGCGCCGGTAATAGTGTCGGTTTGGATCGGATCGGGTGGAGAAAAAACATGTCACATATTGACGTCGGCGGGAAGAACATCACACTGAATCCCGAGGGCTTTCTGGTCAACTTCGGGGACTGGGACGAAAAGGTTGCCGAGGCCTTGGCAACGACCGAGGATCTTGCGCTCGGCCATTGTCACTGGGAGGCGATCCGGTATCTTCGTG
>JAQYVO010000223.1 GCA_030145425.1 Chromatiales bacterium
ATTGAACTGACCTTCATCGATGAGGGGGCCGGCTATAAGAACAGCTTCGGCTACTTTGTCTACGATGACAACGAGAACATACTCTACGAACAGACTATCTTCTCCAACGCGTCGGAGGCCGGCGGCGGTGGGTCTCTGCTCACGGGTGACACCGTCTCTCTGGGCACCTTCGATGAAGGGGACAATATCGGTTTCTGGGTTCAGGCTGATGGTTTCAACAATCCCGACGGGTATAAGTACTACAGTCTGGACCAGTACAACCCGGACGGCCTGCGTCACATCGCCATCATCGACGACCCGGAAAACCAGCGCCTGGTAATCGGTTTCGAGGACCTCTACAACCTGGGTGACCAGGACTACAACGACGTGGTATTCACCTTTACCGCCAGTCCTTACGACGCCATCGACACAAGCAATATCCCAACCGGGAGCCCGGAGGCCGGTCCCGTGGCGACCGCCTTGATCGGCTTTCTCGTGTTCTGGCTTTATCAAAACCGCAGAAGGCGCGAAACCTGTGCCGTCCCCACCTATGCATAAGAAGAAGACCTGGGTCGTCGCGCTGGCTGGAGTCGTAGCGGCCAGCGTAATTGTTTCCCTGTTCGCGCTGCTGGTCATCTCCTTGTCCCACGAGGAGATACCGGGCTATATCGTGGAGGCTCAAAGGGCGCGCGATGCACAGGACCTGGGGGCCGAACGGGCGGCCTTGGAGGCACTGAAAGAGAGCGATCCGCATCACATCAAGTCCCTTGAGGATCTTGCCCGCATCGCCCGTGAGGAAGGGCGGTTGATAGATGCCGCGAAGCAATGGGGGGAAGTTGCCGTCCTGGATCCCATGCACGCCACCGCCCGCTTTGAACAGGCGCGCAATCTCTATGCGGCGGGCGACTATCGCACAGTGATTGAACTCCTGTCCCGCGATTCCTTGCAGGACAATCCAGATGCCCGGGCCCTTTACGCCATGGCCTTGTTTTCGACGGGTCGGGCGGACGAAGCGGAGGCCGTTATCCTTCGGACCATGGCCGTCCATCCGGGGCACACTAATACTCTTCTGCTACACGCCGACCGTCTTTTTCTGGACGACCAGCTCGAAGCCGCCGAAACCGTTTACCGAAAGTTGCTGGACAGTAAGGAGGTTGCCGGCAGCGCCCATTTTGGACTGGTGCAGATTCATGTCCGCCGCGGCGAGCCCGAGAGAGCCGTCGCCCTGATGCACGAGCGCCCCGCGGATACGAACGACTCTTACCAATTGCTCTCGGCACATGCCGAGTTCTGGCGTCAGACAGGGCACCTGGACGAGGCCGTTGAGACCTACCAGCGATTATTGCGGGATTATGGACCCCTGCCGGAAATCGTGGTTCCCCTTGCGGAGGTGACTGCTTCCCGGGGCGAAAAGATGCCCATTACGGAGCTTAGGTCCAAACTGGCGGGGACGACTGCCCCGGCCCTGGCTGCCCGCCACTACCTGCTGGCTCTGGAGGCCTATCTGGATAAGGACCCGGGGGCCGCCCTGCAACGGCTGTCCTGGGCCGAGGGCTACTACGGTCGGCGCGATCTCTACCGCTGGGTGGAGTTGGACTCCGCAGTTCGCCTTGGAAATGAGGAGCGGGCCCGGGCTGCGGTCGAAGGGCTGCAACGCATGAATCTCGCGCCGTTGCGCCGCGGTCACGCCGCCGACCTGGCGGCCGTTCATGCGGCTCATTGGGCTGATCGGGGGAAGTATGAGAAGGCAGAAGTTTTGGCCGGTCTCGCCTTGGAGCTGTCTCCGGATCACGCGGCCGCCCGGCTGGTGATTGCCCGCGCCGCCCTGGTTGGCGGTCGCGAGGAAGAAGCGGCCGAACTTGCCCGACCCCTGTTGCAGGATGATGGACTGCGCCCCGCTGCCCTGGAGGTCCTGGGTCGGGCTGACATGGAAACGGGGGATATGAAAGCGGCTGAGCAGCATTTTCGCGAGCTCGTGCAAGCCCTGCCGGAATCGTCTATCGGTCCCTATTGGCTCGGCGTAAACCTCTACCGCCAGGGGGATTACCCGGGTGCGATCGAGCAGCTGCGCACTGCCTACCAGCGAAACCCGGAGCCCCGCGTCAGCGCTTCTCTGCTCGACGCCCTCATCCGCGCCGAAGACTGGAGTGAGGCCAATGACCTGGCAGAAGAACAGATTGCCGAGGCGGAGGCCCCGGCCAGAGCCCTCGGCTGGGCCTACAAGGCGGGAATATACCGGGCCCGGGGCGAACTCGACCTTGCCGCAGAAGCGTACCAAAAGGCCATGGAGGAGCAGCCGGAGCGTCTCGCCTATGCCCTGGCCGCGGCCGACCTGCTGATCGACGTCGGCGAGTTGGAGCAGGCGAAATTGATTCTCGATACCGCCGCACAACAGGCACCGGAGAACCGTGTCCTGCGCTTCAAGCGCGGTTATCTCGCACAGTTGATGGGCGAGACCGGTATCGCCGCGCAATACTACCGGGACCTGTTGAGCGACTTCCCCTCCTGGGCCCTGGTCATGGTCAACCTGTCGGAGCTCCTCGGGGCGACTGAGGGGTCGCGCACAGAGGCGCTGGAGATGGCCGGTCGTGCTGCGGAGTTGACGCCAGGGTGGGACGAGGCCCACTGGAACCTTGCCCAAAGGGCCATGGAGGCGGGTAAAGAGGACCAGGCTCGGCAATCCGCCCTGCGGGTAGTCGAGATATCCCCGGAGCACGGCCGCGCCGTCGCCTTGATTGCCAGGCTGGGAGGGGAGTAGTCATGACCTTCTGGGTACGCCACACCATGGTTGTTGTTGGTGCGATCGCCCTTATCACCCCCAGCGCTTCCTGGATCGGCCTGGCCTGGAACAATTCCCCACAGGACAGTCCGGGCCCCATGTTCATGGGCATTGCTCTGGCCTGGTGGGCGATCGTGGCCTTGTTGAGCCAGATAAGGCGTAAGGGGTTGGAAGTCTCGGCCTGGCCGCTTTTCGCGCTTTGGGCTTTGGTCGGCGGCGCCGGTCTGTATCTGGATGTAAACGTGCTGGTGGCGGCCGCCGGGATCGGCCTGGCCTGGGCGCTGGCGTGGGGACTGTGCGGTTCCTCGGTGGGCTTGTTGCTGGTTCCCTCCCTGGTCACGGGCCTCTTCGCCCTGCCCACCACCAGCTACATGCTCGATGAGATCTGGCTGTCTATCGGGGTGGCGTCCCCCGGCGGCCTCGCCATCAAGATCATAATCTCCGCAATCTTGCTGCTACTGGGCGCCGTGGGGCTGGTTTTACACCACCTCGGTCGCAGCGCCACCATCGGGCCCATGGCCAACAGCTACGCTGTACTGGGTCTGCTGGCCGTGACGGGGCTCGCGCTGGCCTTCCGCCCCCCTCAATTCGGTCCGGCCGTCAAGCTCGACGAAGATCGCTGGGCCTTCGGCGATTGGCTGGGGGCCGAGATTGGGACCAACCCTGCTGAGGAGCGGCTGTTCAGCGATTCGCGCCTCAGCAAACGCGCCTATGCCCGACCTGATGGCCGGCGGGTGGCAGTGCTGATCGTCGAGAGCGAAGATGTACACCGGTTGCACGCTCCTGAATACTGCCTCTCCGGCAGCGGCTGGAAGATGGAATATCGGGCGTCTTCCCCCTGGTCGGTTGGCGAGCCTTCTGCAACCGCCGCAGAGTTGGTGGCCTCCCGGAATGCGAAAGAACTCCAAGGGGTCTACTGGTTCAGCTCCGACTCGCGTTCCACGACAGACCTGACGGGCCTGCGACTGCAGAGCCGTCTGGTGCCGGAGGAAGCCTTCACCCTCTACATGGTCACGTCCATCGGCGAGGCAGGGGAAGAGTCAGACCAGGTGCTCTCGGACTTTCTTGCGGACGCCCCATGGCAATCGCCATGACCGGCAGGAATCGACCGGAGGGTCGACAGGGGATCGGTTCCTGGTCGCGGGTTCTGGGCGGCGTGCTACTGATACTGCCGGGCTGGCTCATTCAGGATGCGTCGGTACTCAACGGCGATGCCCTGGCAGGACTGATCCTTGCGGGAATCGCCTCTTTCCTGGTCCTGCACCGGTTGCACCAGCCGGGTCCGCCCGACGTTGTAGACCGCTGGGACAGGGGTGCCGCTGTCTTGTTTATGGTCCTGGGTGCACTGCTTGCTTTTAGCGCCGGTATGGCCGGTGGCTACCGGCTCATTATGGCCTTTGCCGCCATGGCCATGCTGGCGCTCGGTGTCACGACGGCCGCGGGCGGGCGAGGGCGGCTCACGGCGCTGGCAGCCCCGATCCTGGTCCTCTATCTGGCGGTACCCCTGATTCCCTTGTTCGAGGCCTCGATGAGCTATCCCATGCGACGGCTGTCCGCACTGCTTGCTTCTTTTCTGCTTTCCGTCGGTCCCGAAACCGTCGGCCTCAGGGGCACAGAGATCTACTATGGCGACCTGACGGTCAGTGTCACCTCCGCCTGCGACGGCCTGACCCTGCTCCAGAACCTGGCCTGGATCGCCTGGTGGGCTGTACTCATGCGCCACAGCGGCTTTTGGAAGCGGCTCGCCCACGGCCTGATAGCCGTTCCCGCGGTGCTCATCTCCAATACGCTGCGCATCATCGCCCTGGCACTGTGGGCGTCCGCCGAGGGCCCCCAGGTACTGGCCTCCGCCGGGCATCTCTACATCGCCTGGACGGCGGTCGCGGTTGCTGCGGCCCTCTTCCTGGCAATGGAAAACCTGTTCTCCTCCACAATTTCTCAGCCCGCAACCCTGGTTCCCAGAAGTTCCCAAAGCCAGTGCTGAGTGACAAAGATGGGAAAAAACAGGAACAAGACCAAAATCAGATAACCAATGGAAAATCCTATGTTAATCCCCGTAATCATGGCCGGTGGTTCCGGAACCCGCCTGTGGCCGCTGTCCCGGCGAATGCTGCCCAAACAGTTTCTCCGTCTCACCGGCGATCTTTCGATGTTGCAGCAAACCCTCCGGCGATTGGATGGACTGAACACCAGCGCGCCGATTGTAGTGTGCAATGAAGAGCACCGTTTCCTGGCCGCCGAGCAACTCAAGGAGATCCACGATGCGCAGTGCACAATCGTGCTGGAGTCCAAGGGCCGCAATACAGCGCCGGCGATCGCTGCAGCCGCTCTGCTCGCACTGGAGCAGGAGGAAGATCCTCTGATACTGGTGCTTGCCGCGGACCATGTCATTTCAGAAACAGCCGCGTTTCACTCGGCCATCCACCAGGCTGAAAAACTGGCCCTGCGAGATCGTCTGGTCACGTTCGGAATCGTGCCCGATGCCCCGGAAACAGGATATGGTTATATTCGCCGGGGGGACGCGTGTGGCGAGGGTTTTGAGGTGTCACAATTTGTCGAAAAACCCGATTTGGAAAAGGCACGGGAATACATAGCCGCCGGAGACTTTTATTGGAACAGCGGCATGTTTCTGTTCCGGGCGGGCCTGTACCTCGAGGAACTCGAGCGTTTCCGGCCGGATATACTCGAGCCTTGTCGCAAGGCGGTTCAACAAGGCCGGAAAGATCTGGATTTTTTTCGCCTTGACGAGCAAAGCTTTTCCGCATCTCCGTCGGAGTCCATAGACTACGCGGTCATGGAAAAATCCGACAGCAGCGGGGTCGTCCCCTTGGATGCCGGGTGGAGCGATGTCGGCAGTTGGTCAGCACTGTGGGAGCTCGATACCAAGGATGAGCATGATAATGCCATGCATGGTGATGTGATGCTGTTCGATACCAGGAACAGCCTCGTACACGCGGATAGCCGTCTGGTGGCTACCGTGGGAATCGACGGGTTGGTGGTGATAGAAACCAAAGATGCCGTTCTCGTGGCAGACAAGTCTAAAGCACAGGACGTGAAGGAGATTATCGAACGTTTACGGGCGCAGGAAAGGCCTGAGGACCAATATCATCGCGTCGTGTACCGGCCATGGGGTTGTTTTGATTCAATCGAAGAGGGAAAGCGATTCAAGGTCAAGCGTATAACCGTAAAACCGGGCGCTAAGCTCTCCGTACAGATGCACCATCACCGTGCAGAGCACTGGATCGTGGTTTCCGGCACGGCGAAGGTAACGAAAGGCGAAAAAACTGTCGTTCTCACGGAAAATGAGTCGATATACATGCCGGTGGGTGAGATCCATGCACTGGAAAACCCGGGTGTCATTCCGCTTGATATTATCGAGGTGCAAACCGGCAGTTACCTCGGTGAAGATGATATCGTGCGTTTCGAAGACCGCTATGGCCGGACTGATGATTGAGTGGCCATGTTATGGTGGTTAACCTGGCAGAGCTGATGGAACGATACAGTGCGGGTTTCGGTTACAGCGGAGCCGGGGGATCAGATCCCTTCAACGCAAGATTATGTCGAGCTAATGAAATGATCAGGGCCTTTTTTTGATGGCAAAGTCTCCGCTGGATATCCCGGGGCCGCTGGGCACCTCGCGACCACGCCGCTGGCTTGCGAATTTTCGGCGGCGAACTCACCCGACACTGGCGGTGCTCGGCGAGCTGTTGCCGCGCACCCTCGATATCCTGTCCAGCACCGCGGTGCTCGTTGTGCTGTCTCCGGTTCTGCTGGTGCGTGCGCTGTGGGGCCGCCATCAGACGGGAGAAGTGCTGACAGGGAGCACATTGATTGGCCGGTACCATGCGCCTTTCCGTCGCCTTGCCTTCGCAGGGAGCGGTCGGTTCAGCAGTCTCATCGTATGGCTGAATGTGTTTCGGGGTGATATGTCCATCGTTGGGCCTCGACCGCTGGAAGCCGATGAGGCTGCCAATGTTCCTGTCGAAGATCTCGTGCGGTTCGCGGTTCGACCGGGCCTGATTTCATCCTTTCGCGTCCGAAGCCAAATCGGCATAGCTCACCAGTCGGAGTCCGCTGTGGACCGCGAGCTATATTATGCGCAAACGGTGAAGGGCGATCTGGGGCTCGCGGCGCGATCAGTGGTGTCCGGCGCCCTCGGCGGTGGCGGTGCTCCGTTGGAGATGCCGTCGATGCTCAATTTCTTTGGCGTACCGGTCGTGAACACCACCATGGACGAGGCTGTGGACTGGATCGTCGCCAAAGCTGCCGGGGCGGAAAAACACTGCATGGCATTCGTTAACCCGGACTGTCTTAATATTGCCTGGAAGAATGCGGATTATCGTGCCGCTCTGCGGAAGGTGGACCGTGTCCTGCCCGACGGCATCGGCATCCACCTAGGTTGTCGAATGCTCCGGCAGGCATTGCGGGCCAACATCAACGGTACGGACATGTTCCCCCTGTTGTGTGAAGCGGCGGCGCGTGAGCGGCTGCCGATTTATCTCCTTGGCGCGCGGCCCGGCATCGCGAAAGCGGTGGCGGATAATATGGTAAAACGCTACCCTGAACTGCTGATTGCAGGCACGAGAGACGGCTATTTCGATCCCGGGGAAGAACAGGCGGTAGTTGATGCAATCAACGGGTCAGGGGCGCGGATTTTGCTTGTGGCATTCGGCGCACCCCGGCAGGAGTTCTGGCTGGAACGCTGGCGGGAACAACTGGTGTCCCCCGTCGGGATGGGTGTCGGCGGACTTTTCGATTTTTATTCGGGTCGCATAGCACGTGCCCCCGTATGGATGCGCGAGATGGGGCTGGAATGGGTATTTCGGTTAATGCAGGAACCTGGGCGCATGTGGCGGCGTTACATTATCGGCAACCCGCTTTTCCTGTATCGCGTAAGACTGCAGGCGAAACATCCCCGAAAATTTCCGTTACCGGATGCTGTGCAGGCACCAGGGTCCCCGATCAGTAGTGACGAGAACCATTGATTACTGTTAGCACCTTAGAACTGAAATCTTATACAAAATGATGAAGAATTCTCCTGTAGGAGCGGGCTTGCCCGCGAAATGCTCGGGCAGCGGCAAGACCCCTGCTATGCCTTGGTTCCGGCTTTGTCGGGTTAGGTGAACTATGGACGAAAAAACACACGAGCAAGAAATGCGTGAGCTTCTGCTCCGACGCTATGGCAGGATCGATCAGTCGACCTTCAGGCACCAGTTGCGTTTCTACATGAAGCACATTGGATGGGTGGGTGTTGTGCAGGGGGCCTACCTGGCCAAGCGGTTATTAGACATTGTCGCTTCTGCTATCCTTCTGGTTCTGCTGAGCCCGTTGTTCCTGGCTGTAGCCATAGCCATCCGGCTCGAGGACCCGGGCCCCATCCTCTTCAAACAGAAGCGGGTCGGGCGCTGGGGAACCCTGTTTACCATGTGGAAGTTTCGCTCCATGTTTACCGATGCGGAGGAGCGGAAGAGGGAACTCATGGCGCAGAACGAGATGGAGGGGGGCGTGCTGTTCAAGATGAAGGACGACCCGCGAATCACGAAGGTCGGACGTATCATTCGCAAGACCTCCATCGACGAGCTTCCACAACTCTGGAATGTGTTCAAGGGGGAGATGTCCCTGGTGGGTCCCCGGCCTCCGGTGACTCAGGAGGTGGATCAGTACTCCTTGTCAGATCGCCGCCGCCTCGAAGTCATTCCCGGCATCACTTGCATCTGGCAGGTTTCCGGCCGCTCGGACATCCCATTTGATCAGCAGGTGGAACTCGATGTGCAGTACATAGAGTCCCAGTCCTTCTGGAACGACATCAAGATCTTGCTTAAGACGGTTCCCGCCCTTCTGTTCGGTACCGGCGCTTATTAAGGGAGCAGACAGATTATGCATGCACTCGTATTTGCCGATCGTTTGGGGTCAGAACTTGAGCCCCTCACAGAAAAACTGTCCGTTCCGATGCTTCCGGTCGTCGGTAAAGAATTGTTGATCTACACGATCGAGGAGTTGGCGGAGGCCGGTATCCGTGAGCTGGTGGTGGTCTGCAACGCGCACGGTGAAAAAATCGGGGCCTCTACCCTCGGAGAGGGAGAGCGCTGGGGATGCAGTATCCGCTACGTGCTCAGCCGTGGCGAAGAAGCGCCCTCCGCAGTTTGGCCTCGTCTAAACCTGGGGGACGGGGAAGCGATACTGGTCCTGCGCGGCGATCTGCTGCGCACACCGATCACGGCCAGGTTTTTGGAACAGGCTCAGAACGAGTCGGGCAGCTTTGCCTCCTGCAGCCAGAAGGATACCCGGGGCGGTCTGCTGCTCGTACGGCCCGGTTGCCCGAATGTCGGTGAACTGCTCGACAGCCTGCGCTGGGAAGATCCGTTGCACCAGCCCCAGGAGGGACGCTGCGATTGTGGGGACGTCGCAATCAACAGCCTGAAGGATCTCCCCGCATTCCACAGCGCAAATCTGGATGTGGTTGCGGGGCGATTCCCGGGACTAAGTGTTTCCGGCCGTGCTGTCGCGTTGGGGCTCCAGGCCGGTCGCGGTGCCAGAGTTTCCCCCAAGAGCCTCAAGAAAGGGGTGGCTTATGTAGGCGCCAACAGTCGTGTTCACCCGGAGGCAGAGTTTGTCGGAGAGGTGGTGATCGGCAGTGACGTCGTGGTTGACCGGGCCGCCACCATTCGCGACAGCGTTATTCTGCCTCGAACCTATGTAGGCGAGCTGGTCGAAGTCGCCAACGCCATTGTCTCGAGCCGCCACCTGATCCGGGTTGACACCGGCGCGATACTCGAGATCAGTGACGCTTTCCTGCTCGGTGGCCTTGGCGCCAGCGAAGGTCGCTCCGGGATCTCCCTATGGGATCGATTGGTCGGTGCGCTGCTGCTTGTTCTATCCCTTCCTTTATGGCCGATCGGCGCGGCAGCGGCGGCGCTGTCGGCCGGCGGGCCGATGATGGGGAGCCGGGAACTGGTAGGTAACCGTTCGTCACCTCCGGTAGAAGGGGGCTCCGCGAATGGATTTATGGCAAGGAACTGGAGTACCTCTATCCCCATTCTGCGTTACCTGCCGAGGCTGCTGGCGGTTATTCAAGGCGACCTGCGTCTGGTCGGTGTCGCACCACTGTCACCGGAAGAGTCTGAGGCGCGGACCGAAGACTGGCAAATGGTTCGCGATCAGGCACCCATCGGTCTACTGGGGCCCACCCAGCTGAACGTGCCGGAAGACGCCCCGCTGGAGGAGCGATTATTGAGCGATGCCTTTTACGCCCGGGAGCAGAGTTGGGGAAAGGATATGAGCTACCTGCTGCGGGGGGTTAAGTTGCTTTTCAACGGCGAGGCATGGGGCCGGAGGCCCTGAACGGATTTTATTAACCACATGGTTACCTATGGCTGCGGGAACAGGCCCTGCTAAGGGTGGAAACGAAACAACTCATTTTTCTTGCCATGACCGCCACATTCATCCCGGTGGCGACTTGGTTTGGCATCAGGTACAAATGGGCGGAGCGCCTGCTGGTTATCGGGGCGTTCTTTTCCACCTCTTACCTGATCGACATCAATTTTGTATCCATGGAGTGGTACCGTGGGGACACCCGCGGCTTTGAGTTCGGGGTGACCGACTGGATGGTGATTTCATTGATCATTGTCATGGCCAGGTCTCCGCGCTGGCGCAAACAGAAACTGGACCTTTTCCCCCCGAACTCCCCTTTGATGCTGACCTACCTGGGGCTGGCATTGATTTCCCTGGTGCTGGCCTATGTACCGGTTTATGCAGGATTTGGATTTTTCAAGCTGTTGCGTGCCTTTGCAGTATACTGGGTGGCGTACAATTACCTGCGCAGCGAGGAGGACATTCAATTCATCCTGATGATCCTGGTAGGGATCGTTGCCATGGAGTTGTTGATCGTATTCAAACAGCGCTTTTCCGGGATTTACCGGGCACCGGGAACGACACCGCATTCGAACACGCTGGCGATGTATATCAACATGTTCAACATGCTGTTTTTTTCTTTCATGTTCGGTGAAAAGTCGAAACGGGCGTTGATTTATGGGGCCTGTGTGGGCATGGGCTCCATGATGGTGCTGGCCACTTTTTCACGGGGTGCCATGGTGACCATGGTCCTCGGTTACACTTTGGTGGTGATGCTCTCTTTCTACGACAGGATCAGTGCTCACAAGGGCAAGATCATCGGTATTTTGTGTCTTGCGGCGCTTCCTGTCGTGATAAAGGTTGCACCGGCTATCATCGATCGCTTCTTGACCGCACCCGAGGAGTCCGGGGAATCCCGGTCCCTGGCCAACGAAGCCGCCATTGCCATGGCCAACGACAATCTTTTCGGGGTTGGGATCAACAACTACTCCTACGCGATCAACGAAACCGAATACATTAGTTTTATCGACAATCCAATGGACCGCGGCATAGTGCACAACATCTATCTTCTTCACGCCTGCGAGATGGGCTGGCCGGGCCTGGTCGTGTTTCTGCTCATGATTGCCAATTTCTTCGTGATCGGGGTGCGCATGGTGGCCAAGCGACGAGACAATATCCTCTCTTTTTTCGCAACGGGCATCGTTGTGGCAATGTTCACCCTATGGTTCCAGTCCATTCTGGAATGGGCGTTCAGGCAGACATATCTGACCGTTCAGTTTTTCATGCTGGCAGGGTTTCTCGCCGCCCTTGCCCGCATCGACAAACAGATGCTCAGGAAAAAGAAACTGGAGTTTGCCAAGCAGTGGACGCTGGCGAAATGGTGGCACAATCTGAAACGAGGCGGACCGAGGCCGACGACGATGTCACGGCAGGTGCGCACCGGCAAGCGGTCGTTCTGATAAAGTAGAATGAGTAGAGAGGCTGGAGAATAAACTTGGAAGACCAACGACAGAAGTCGAGTGATTACCAACCCAAGGTCGCTATAGCCATGCGCTCTTACAACGACAGGAGCGTCATTCGCGGCACGCTGGAGATGATTCAGCGTCAGACCTACCGAAACTTTGAACTCTGGAACTTCGACTCCTCGTCCACGGACGGTACGCTCGAGATTATCCGGGAGTTCAACGACCCCGGGCGCATCAGGCAGAACGATTCGGCTTCCTACAATCCGGGCAAAGTCCTCAATGAAGCGGTGAGCACGGTTGAGGGTGACGTCGTGGTCTTCATCAACTCCGATGCCACGCCGGAATCGGAGGAGTGGCTGGCGAGACTGATTGCCCCACTCGAAGACCCCAAGGTCGGTGCCGTCTACGGCCGCCAGACAGCACGTCCGGATTGCCGCGCGCTGTTTGTTAAAGATACCGAGCGTGCGTTTGGCGACGGCCGTGAAGCGGCCAAGTGGGTTCACTTCTTTTCGATGGCAAACGCGGCGGCCCGGCGGGACGTGTTGGAACGATTTCCTTTCGAGACCAGGGTACAATACTCCGAGGACATCGAGTGGTCCTATCAACTGCGCCGGTCGGGCCTCGAAATCCGCTACGTCGCCGATGCGGCTGCCACCCATTCCCATAATTACACGCTGCGCCAGTCGTTC
>JAQYVO010000225.1 GCA_030145425.1 Chromatiales bacterium
CCAGGCCTTCTACAACGGTCCGTTGCCCATCGGCCACGGGCAGACCATTTCCCAACCCTATATAGTTGCGTTGATGACCGATCTGCTGGATCCGCAGCCGGATGACGAGATACTGGAGGTGGGAACGGGATCGGGCTACCAGGCGGCGGTTCTGTCCCGGCTGGTCAGGCAGGTCAATACGATGGAGATCATTGAACCGCTACTGACTCGCGCAGCCGATAACTTGAGCAACCTGGGTTACACGAACGTGGTCTGTCGAGTCGGCGACGGTAACCACGGCTGGCCGGAAAAGGCCTCTTTCGACGGCATTATCGTCACTGCAGCCGCACCTTCCATCCCCCACGCTTTGATAGATCAGCTCAAGCCCGGCGCCAGGATGGTGATCCCCGTGGGGTTGCCGTATCACCACCAGGAGTTGATGCTTCTGGAAAAGGACGAAGCGGGAGAGGTTTCGACTCGGGATGTGCTTGGTGTCATCTTCGTCCCCCTCACCGGAGATTCTGTCTCGGCGAGGGGAGGGGAAAGCCAGTAAAGCTTCAGAGCCGCTCCGGCAGGCTGCTTCTTATCTGGGATAGATCGTGTGTTGCCAGGTTCTTTGAAATCTCCGCTGCCACCAGCCTCTGCAGTGAACTTGACTGATGTTTTCTCAGGACACCCAGAAACCCCGGTGCGGCAATCACGTAAAGCTTGCCGAAACGCCCGTTGACCCGGCCTGCCTCCAGTTCCTCACAGACCTGAGCCGCGAATTTTACGGTTTCTTCCTGCTTGGCCTCCGATTCATGCCCCATGTTGTGATGACCCGACGGACCCGGATTGCGGTCTCTGCCGGCTTTGTCGGAAACCAGGTCCCCTTCATGCAGTCTGGCCTGTGGATGGGCCAATGTCTGTATCTCAATAATGGGATCGTTTCCGTTCTCGGCGGTGAATATCCTTGCCCGGCTCGTATCGGCTACAACTATCCAGATTGAATTCATAACTGCCCTCCTTCTCATGGGCGGAAGCGCCCTCGCCACCCCCGTTGGACTCTCCTATTGAAAAGTATAGGGCAGAAAAGGTCTTTCTTGGGATATCTCTATCGGTAGTACTATGGCATTGGGATTATCAGGGATGGGTTCGATATGAAACATGACTTTTGGCACGAACGCTGGCTTCGAAACGAGACCGGTTTTCACCAGCAGGAATTCAACACTCATCTTCAGGAATTCTGGTCGCGCCTGGGGCTGCCGTCCGATGCCGGGGTCTTCGTTCCTTTATGCGGTAAAAGTCTGGATCTGCTTTGGCTGCGTGCCCAGGGTCATGAAGTCACCGGTGTTGAGATCAGCCCGGTCGCGGTTGGGGATTTCTTCAGGGAGAAGGAATTGACGCCAAGGAAGTCCAGGCAGGGCCCGTTCGAACGGTGGGAGACGGATGGCCTTGCGATTCTGTGCGGAGACTTTTTTGATCTGAAAGTGACGGATCTCCAGAACTGTTCCGGCATCTTCGACCGCGCATCCCTGATTGCGCTGCCGCCGGAAATGCGAGATGACTATGCGGCGCACCTGCGACGCATTACTCCACCCGGAGCACGGGCGCTGCTGGTTGCCATGGAGTATTCCCAGGAACAGATGCAGGGGCCGCCCTTTTCCGTCGGGGAAGAGGAGATTCGGAAGCTCTATGGTCAGGCTTACGACATAAAGCGGCTCTATTCCCTGGATATCCTGGAAGAGCATGCGCGATTTCGGGAGAAGGGTTTGACGAGTCTGACCGAGAAGGTTTATCTGATGGAGCCAGGTGGGTGACTTTTTTACCGGCTCCTCCCCTGATGAAGTGAGTAGATTACTATTGTAGGGTCGAATTCATTCGGCCAAGGTTGGATTCGAATCAACCAGTTGTTGGCCGAATGAATTCGGCCCTACAGTTCTGGTGTCGGACGGAATACGTTTTAATCGTAAATGTTGATTTACCCGCTCAATCAGGAGAAGAGCGTTTTTACCAATCACATCGGCTCAATCCATGCCGAAAATAGACTGCAGGTGGTCTACTATTTTTTCCTCAAGCCAATATTTGGGCTTCAAAGGATGGGGCCCATGCACAAATCCCACATGACCGCCCGCGTCGCTCACCTCCAGGGTTACGGCGGGCGACAGGTCATCTTCATCCGGTATCGTGTCTGGCCACATGAAGGGATCGTCTCTGGCGTGCAGAACGAGGGTGGGGGTCTTGATGGTCTTGAGATACTGCCTGCAGCTGGAGTTCCGGTAGTAGTGATCGACACCCCTGAAACCATGCAGCGGGGCCGTCACCTTGTCATCAAATTCGCGAAAGCTGCGAATGCGATCGACATCAACTTCGAACGGCATCCTGACGAGGCCTCGCTTTCGCTTGTATGAGGCCCTTAATCGCTTCAACAGATGATTTCTGTAGATTTTCGATGTCCCCTGATCCAGCCTCATGGCACAGTCGTTGAGATCGAAGGGCACCGATACCGCAACGGCAGCCCGGAGGGTTGATGCCTCACCCTGTTCACCCAGCCATTTCAAAAGCACATTGCCACCCAGGGATATGCCGATCGCAGCGCTTACCGGCCTGTCGAACTTTCGTTCCACATGCCGAATCACCTGTTGCAGATCTTTCGTTTCTCCCGAGTGGTAGCTCCTCGGCAGACGATTGGGTTCCCCGCTGCAGCCGCGAAAGTGCATGAAAAGAGGCAGGAACCCTGACCGGTTAAGGGCACTGAGCAGGCCGGTGGCATAGTGTGATCGTATGGATCCTTCCAGTCCGTGCAGAAGCAGGACCACCGGCCCACTGTTTTCACCTGTCCAGGCGATGTCCAGGAAATCCCCGTCAGGCAGTTCCAGGCGTTCGGTGGATAGCGGAAGTTTCCGGGGACGGTGGAAAAACAGGGGCCACACGGTTTGAAGATGTGGTCCCGATAGCCACCGCGCAGGTCTGAATAGACTCTCTTTAATCACGGTATTCAGATGTCAGGGTGCTTTGACCCTCTCCATGGCCGCCTGTTTTTCAATGTATCGAAGCCAGGCCTGCGCCTCGTCATGGAACGCCGCGTCCGCCTGGGCAAGCCGGAAGATATCCCGCGAGGCCTCAACATTGCCCGTTTGATAATGGCTGATGCCCAGCAGGAGCCGGGCATGTCCCACGGCCCCGGTATCGCCGGAAGCAAGGGCGTTTTCCAGGGTGTCTCTGGCTGCCCGCCATTGCTCCATATCCGCCAGAAGGGTGCCGAGCTGATATTGCAGGGAACCGCTCGGCATCTGTGATACTGCCTGTGCCAGTATGCCCCGGGCCCGTTCTTTTTCCCTGGCACGCAAAAGACAGTGGACCAGCAACCGGTAGTGCGCTTCGGTTCGGGGGATATTGCCCGTCTCGAGTTCGTGTTCGAGAAGATCGGCGGCCTGATAGGGCATGCCCTGTCGGTCGTAGGATCTTACCAGGCGGATTTTTTCCGCAGTGTTCAGCATACCCCGTCGATACATGAGTTCCTGGAGCGCCAGGGACTCCGGAGCCATTTCCGCGTGCCGGTACCAATACAGCAGGTTGTCCCAGAATGCTCCCATATCGGGATAGCGGCGGATTGCCCGCTGCGAAACCCTGATTGCTTCCGCGCCCCGGCCTGTTTTCTGGTAGCAGGCCAGAAGCAGTTCGTACCAGGCGGCGGGTCCGCCCCCGTCAGCCGAAATCGCCTTCTCCATTTGATTCGCAGCCGCGCCATAACTGCCCAGTCGATAATAGGCTGTGGCCAGCAGAGCCATACTCTCAGCAGTCGGGTCTTTCTCTTCATTAATCCACCGGAGAAGATAACCGGCGCCGTCCCGGTAGGATGCTTCCGCGATCAGCAACTGCCCGATGCTGTAACGCAGATCATGGTTTACCCACGCCGGGAGCATTCCGGTCTCCAGGGCCTGTTTGAATGCGTTGATCGCTGCCGGCCGGTTCCCCATGGTGGAATGGATATGTCCTAGCAGTTGCAGTGACACCGCCCGGTCGTAGGTTTGGGCCTCGAGCTTCGGAATCAGCCGATTCAAAGTGGTCAAGGCGCGTTTGAACTTACCCTGATCAATCAGATCATCAATGTTTGCCAGCTCGCTGTAGGCGGATTCGGTCAGGGCATTTTCGTTGCCGAATACGGATCCGAATCCGCAGCAGAACAGCAGCAACAGCAGGAGAGTGGACATCTTGGAGATCATCTCAGCGCTCGCTGAGCGTAAAGGTGATGTCCTGAACCGCTCTTACCTCTTCAGTGCGCGGGTTGAATCTCCATTTCCCGATAGCACCCAGGACTGCCCGGTCGAAGACATAGGGGGGGGACGATTTGACGATCTTCGGATCTCTCACGCTTCCAACGGTAGTAATGGTGAAGGCTACGGTAACCACACCCTCCACACCGGACCGCTTTGCCCGCCTGGGATAGTGTGGTGTTTCCCGGTACAGGGGGACCAGGGCGTTATCGGGGCTGTACGCTGCCGCTCCCGGAGAAGCGGCTGATTCGGCCGCCTTCGCTTTCAAGGCCTTTTCCAGAGTCGGCCTTGATACCAGTTTCAGGGGTATCCGGACGGCGGACTCCTGATGTTCGATACCCGTCGGCTCAGACATCTGCAAAGGCTCGGGCAGCGGCAGCCGGGGCAGCGTGGGGCGATCCGATGGTTCTGGCGACTCCGGCCCGGCAGCGTCCATCTCTGGGGCTGCCGCCGGAGACATATCGGCCCGCAGGGTTGAAGGCGAGTGCAGGAAACTGACCAGTCGGCTGGTGGAGATTAGCTGCGTCTGTGCCGGGTTGTATCTGACCATGGCGTGCACGAACCAGAGCAGCAGCACATTGACCGCGACGGCCAGGGCCAGGCTGACAATGAATCTGCCGGAGCGCATCGTGCTCAATGCTCCACGGTTTCCCATTTGGGAAACTCCCCGCGGCGCGGTTCGGCTGCCACAGACACGTTATGCACCCCGGCGAGACGGACCTGATCCACGATCCCGACCAGCACCCCGGTGCGTGCCTCCCGGTCCGCCCTGATGATCACAGCACGCTGCGGATCTTCCGCGCGAAGCCGCTCCACGCGACGGCGTATCGTTGCCGGATCGATGGGCTGGTTTTCCATCCAGACGTTTCCGGCATCGTCAATGCTGATGCTGATTGCCCCCGGCTCTCGCTGCGTGGCGGATTCGGCGCCCGGTCGGTTGACCTGCACACCAGCCTCCCTGTCAAAGGAAGAGGTTACGATAAAAAAGATCAGCAGGATAAACACCATATCCAGCAGGGGCGTCAGATTGACGGCCGCTGCCGGGCTTTCGGTTTCCGAGTGTCTTCTGCGCATAATGTTGGTAGGTAACAGGTTTCCCCTATACCAGTTTATCGCTCACTTTATGTATCTCGATGCGCGCCCGCTGCTGCAGATTGATGCTGAAATAGAGACTCGCGATGGCAGTGACCAGTCCGGCGGTCGTGGGCAACAGGGCCTTGGAGATGCCGGTCGACAAGGCACGGGAGTTGCCGCTGCCGAAAGTATTGAGAATGTCGAATGTGGCGATCATCCCGGTCACCGTGCCGAGAAGACCCAGCAGGGGCAGGATGCCGGTGAGCACCTGTATGGTCAAGAGATGCCTGTGCAACGCCAGGGAAAGCTCCGAGATCAATCCTTCCCGAATGCGACGGGCATACCAGCTGTTTCGCTCCTCGCGGTGCGCCCACCGATCCGCCACGCATCCGAGGGTCTTGGGATACTCGATCGCGTAATACCAGTAGCGCTCGATGATCAGCGTCCACAGCAGGATCGAGGTGACGATGATGACCGGGATAACCGGTCCGCCGCGCTCCACAAGCATGGACAGGATGTCCGTTAAGTGAAGGGGATCAGCCATGGGCCGAAGCGCCGGGGAGCGCGGGCTGTGGTGCGCTCTGTTGTTCCGCGAGTCTTGCCACCATGGCCGCACTCTGTTCGTCCAGTACCTGAATGATCCGGTTGCTGCGGGAGGAGAGAAAACTGTGCAGCAGTAATAACGGGATCGCCACCACCAGACCCTCCACCGTGGTCACCAGTGCCTGGGAGATTCCCCCGGACATCATCCGTGGATCGCCGGTGCCGTGTACGGTGACTGCCTGAAAGGTTTCGATGATGCCGGTCACCGTCCCGAGCAGGCCCAACAACGGTGCAATCGCGGCAAGCACAGACAGGGTTCCCAGGCCCCAGCGGATTCGTGGGAGTTCCCTGAGAATCGCCTCATCCAGTTTCAGGCCCAGGGTCTCGGTGTCGACCCTGGGATTATCGGTATATACCTGAAGAATCCGGCCGAGTGGGTTGAGGCGATCCGGCGTC
The DNA here is from genome assembly GCA_030145425.1 of Chromatiales bacterium. Classification (GTDB taxonomy): domain Bacteria; phylum Pseudomonadota; class Gammaproteobacteria; order Chromatiales; family Chromatiaceae; genus JAHEHQ01. The sequence continues at coordinate 6,309 of JAQYVO010000225.1, forward strand.
TTGTTTTTCAACTGGCGCCGGATGCCCCCTTCCAGACGGCCCAGCACCCAAAGGCGTCTCCCGGCGATCAACAGGCCGATGCCCCCCAGCCCCAGGATGATCCAGCCGATAACGCCCCCCTGGTCGATGCCCTGGCGGATTCGCTCCTCCAGGTCCGGGGTCTGGGACAGTTGCAGGAGCAGATCGCCCCGGGTCGGGTCGATGGGCATTGGCACAAAACCCGAGTCGGCCTGCTCCAGTTTCAGGGCCTGGTCCCGGTAGCGGGCCGGCGGCTGCCGGCGTGGCTCTATCAGCCGGCCGCTGCCGGGCAGGTAGCGCAGGAAGCTGCCGTCAGAAACCGCACCGAACAGGCCCACCCGGGTCACGTTAGCCTGCACGGGTTCGCCGTCCTTGTTGATGATGTCGGCCGGAAACCTCGCAACCCGGCCCATCTCGATCATTTCCTGCAGCTGCAGACGCCACAGCCCCTCTATCTGTTCCAGGGAGGGCAGCTCCCGGGTGCGGACCAGGTCTTTGACTCCCGTTGCCCGGTCTGGAATCTGGGCCGACACCAGGGAAGTCTCGGTGGCCTTGAGAAACCACTCGGCGGATCGCAGGAGCTGCTCACGCAGTTCATCCATATCGCCGAGCTCGGTCTCCAGCGCTAGACCAGCGTCCCTGATCCTGCTGATATTCTCCCCAGCCTCCCGGTCCAGGCGACTGCCGGCGGCCTGCTCATCGGCCAGCAGGGTCCTCGCCTCCGCAAGCAGCGCTTTCTGTTGGTCCCGGGCATCGGTGAATCGTTTCAGGCGTTCGGTATTTTTCCGCTGCTCCTGACCTTGTTGTTTGTGCACCTGCTCCAACAGCGCTTCCAGCGAATCGGCCCCCGAGGCGGAAACCGGCAACAGTATGAGCAACAACAGTATGACCCGGTGAATCATTTCGGTGCCGGCACAGGGAGGCTGAGGAGGTCAGGCGGTACCTGGTTTCTTGCCACCCGGATACCCTGGGCCAGGGTGGGTATGAAATCCTTCGAGAGAGGGTGCCAGCGATTTTCCTCCTTGTCCCACAACCCGGCATGGTTGCCGTCCGGCGTGAGGTAATAGAGGCTGACACGGCCGATGCGCAGATACTCAGCGGGTATCGTCCGGCCATCTTCCTCCAGGATGCCCTGGTAGGCCTCCATGGTCCGGCCGTAATCCAGTTCGATCTGGTAGGCCTCGGCGATCCGGCGGTATTTTTCCGGCATGCCCGTTTCGGGGTCGTCCATGATCTGTCGCAGCCGCACGATGCGGTCTTCCCGCTCAACCAACAGAAATGGCAGATCCAGGGCGACGAATTTTTCCAGCACGTCGACCATTTGCACCATCAGGGGGATCAGTCCCTCCCTGATGTGGCGAAGGTTCTCCCGCTGCCGTCCAGTCGAGGCCAGCTGTCCTTCCTGTCTGGCAATCCGCCGCCTGATTTGTTCGTTTAGGGCACGCACTTCGTCGATTCTGTCCAGGGTCCGCCGATATTCCCCGGCCATGCTGTCCGTGGATTCCGCCAGATCGTCGACCTGATTTTGGGTGTCCATGTTGTCGCCCTGCACCTCGATGCGACTGTCGATGGCCCGGCCCAGTGTGTCCGACGCCGTCACCGGGCTGGTCATGAGCCCAGAAAGGATCAGACAAAGCATGCAAAGCGGGGCTTTCCGATGTCGGTTCATTGCGGTGGAGTATCGATGGGAAATGCGGGTTAGGGCCTGTTAACAGGCCCTAGATGGTATGGATTTTTGCGGGGTCCTACAAGTTGGCGGGGTTTGGGGAAGAAGAAACTTGAACCGCACAGAATTTGAACTCCGGGATCTTGGCTGCAGGGTCCAGTGCCTCGTTGGTCAACAGGTTGGCGGCTGCCTCCGCATAGCAGAAGGGCAGGAAGATCTGACCTGGCTGCAGGCCTTCGTCCGCTCGTGCATAGAGGGTCACCTCTCCCCGACGGGATTTCAGGCGTATCGAGTCACCGGGTTGCACGCCAATCCGTGCCATTTCCTGAGGATGCAGACTGGCCACCGGGTCCGGCTCTATGTTGTCCAGAACCGGGACGCGACGGGTCATGACACCCGTGTGCCAATGCTCGAGTTGCCTTCCGGTGATCAGTACCCAGGGATATTCCCGGTCCGGCAGTTCGTCCGCGCTGGTAAAAGGGGAGGGGGTGAACCGGGCCTTTCCGGAGGATGTGGGAAAGCGCTCGATAAAGATGACCGGCTGACCCGGGTCGTCCGGGTTCAGGCAGGGGTAGGTGACTGAGCCTGACTGCTCCAGGCGCTCCCAGGAGATTCCCGCGATACTGGGCATGACACGGGTCATTTCCGCGAATACGTCGGCGGGACCACTGTAGTGCCAGCCCAGGCCTATTCGGTTCGCCATCGCCTGGATGATCTCCAGGTCCTGGCGCGCCTGCCCGGGTGGCTGCAGGGCCTGTCGACCCATCTGGACCCGCCGGTCGGTGTTGGTGAAGCTGCCGTTCTTTTCCGGAAAAGCGGAGGCGGGGAGGATGACATCGGCATACCAGGCGGTTTCCGTCATGAAGATGTCCTGAACCACCAGGTGTTCCAGGCTGGACAAGGCTCGCCGCGCATGGTTCAGGTTGGGATCGGACATCGCCGGGTTTTCCCCCATGATGTACATGCCCCGGACCCGTCCGTCTGTAATGGCATGCATGATCTCTACCACCGTCAGGCCGGGATTCGGATCCAGAGGCTGACCCCAGAGGGTTTCGAAACGGGCGCGGGCGTCCTGATTGTCCACCCGCTGATAATCCGGAAACACCATGGGTATCAGGCCCGCGTCCGATGCACCCTGCACGTTGTTCTGGCCCCGCAGGGGGTGCAGGCCGGTTCCGGGGCGGCCGATCTGGCCCGTCATCAGGGCCAGGGAGATCAGGGCACGGGCGTTGTCCGTGCCGTGGATATGCTGCGAGATGCCCATGCCCCAGAAGATGATGGAGGCATCGGCGCCCGCATAGACCCGCGCAATCTCCCTGATGACACTGGCCTCTATGCCGCAGACGGGCGCCATTGCCTCCGGGGTAAAGGATTTGAGATGGGCCTTTATTTCCTCGAATCCGCTAGTCCGTCTTTCGATGAACTGAAGATCCACCAGCCCCTGTTCGATCACCGCGTTCATGATGGCGTTCAGCAGGGCCACATCGGTGTCGGGCCTGAACTGCAGAAAATGGGTGGCATGACCGGCGATCGGGGTGCGCCTGGGATCCATCACGATCAGCTTTTTTCCCCTGCGCACCTCGTTCTTCATGAAGGTGGCGGCTACCGGGTGATTCTCCGTGGTGTTGGAGCCGATCACGACGATGACATCGGCCTCGCTGACATCGGCCACCGGGTTGGAGACGGCCCCCGAACCGATCATCTCCAGCAGCGCGGTAACCGACGAGGCATGGCACAGGCGGGTGCAGTGGTCGATGTTGTTGGTTCCAAACCCGGTGCGTATCAGCTTCTGGAACAGATAGGCCTCTTCGTTGGAGCCTTTGGCCGAGCCGAATCCTGCCAGGGCCCCGGGTCCATCCTGGTCGCGGATACGGGTCAGGCCAGCGGTGGCCAGATCCAGCGCCTCCTCCCAGCTCGCCTCCCGGAAATCCCGAAATGGGTCACGGCGATCAAGCCCCAGGACCGCCTGCTTGGGGGCTTCTGTACGGCGTACCAGTGGCAGCATCAGGCGCTGTCTGTGGTGAACATAGTCGAACCCGAAACGCCCCTTCACGCAGAGACGGCCCTGGTTGGCGGGACCGTTGCGACCGGTCACGTGATGAATGCGCTCTTCCCTGATGTGATAGGTGAGTTGGCACCCCACGCCGCAGTAGGGGCACAGGGAGTCGACCTGCCTGTCGGTCGTCTCCGTGCCCTTTACCGCCGCGGGCATCAGGGCGCCCGTGGGGCAGGCCTGAACACAGTCGCCGCAGGCGACGCAGGAACTGGCTCCCATGGGATCGTCGGCATCGAATAGGATGTGGGAAGCAGACCCACGTCCTCCGTAACCGATCACGTTGTTGACCTGGGCGTCCCGGCAGGCCCGCAGGCATCGGGTGCACTGGATGCAGGCGTCCAGGTTGACGGAGATCGCCGGGTGGGAGCGGTCCGGTGGCGGTTGTCTGCGTCCCTGAAAGCGGGGGGCGCTCATGCCCAGTTTATTCGCCCAGCGTTCGAGTTCGTTTTCCTGTGTGTAAGGGGATTCGGGCATATCTGATTGCAGCAGTTCGATCACCATCTTCCGGGCCCGGCACGAGCGCTCGCCGGTGGTATCCACCGCCATGCCTTCAAATGGCGTGCGGCAGCATGCGGGAGCCAGTGCTTTTTCGCCTTCGATCTCAACCATGCATGCCCGGCAGTTGCCATCTGCCGGCAGGCCCTTCGTGTAGCAGAGATGAGGGATCTCCACCCCCGCGCGACGTGCGATCTCCAACAGGTTTTCGTCGGGTCGGGCGCTGATCGACCTGCCGTTAAGCGTAAATTGGATCTGATTGACCGTTTCGGGTCGATCAGTCATCTTTCACCTCGTCTGGAAAATATTTGAGGACGCTGAGCAGAGGGTTCGGTGCGGCCTGACCGAGACCGCAGATGGAGGCATCGGTCATTACAGCAGCCAGTTCCTCCAGCAGGTCACGATCCCATTCCGGTTGCTCCATGAGCCGTGCCGCCTTTTCCGTACCCACCCGGCAGGGCGTGCATCGTCCGCAGGATTCGCGGGCGAAGAAGCGCATGGCATTGACAGCAGCCTCACGTGCGCTGTCCTGCTGGGACAGCACGATGATCGCCGCCGAACCCAGGAAGCAACCATGGGGCTGCAGGGTGTCGAAGTCGAGAGGGATGTCTGCCATCGAAGCGGGCAGTATGCCTCCGGAAGCGCCTCCCGGAAGGTAGGCATACAGCTCGTGACCCTCCTGCATTCCCCCGCAGTGTTCTGTTATCAGCTCCCGCAGACTGATGCCCGCCGGCGCCAGGTAGACCCCGGGAAGAGCCACCCGGCCGCTGACTGAAAAGGCGCGCAGACCGCTGTGGCCACGGCGTCCCTGTTCCCTGAACCAGTCCGCCCCCCGTTCCAACAGTTCCGGCACCCAGAATAGGGTCTCCATGTTGTGCACCAGGGTGGGTCTGCCGAACAGTCCAGCCTGAGCAACGTAGGGAGGTCGAAGCCGCGGCATGCCCCGCTGCCCCTCGATGGATTCGATCATTGCCGACTCTTCGCCGCAGATATAGGCCCCGGCGCCCCGGCGCAGCTCCACAGGAGGCATGTCCCAAGGCAGGTTCTCCAGGAGCCGGTTCAACTCCTGCTGCAGCATCCCGCGGATGCCCGCGTACTCGTCACGCAGGTAAATATAGATCTTGCTGATACCGACCACCCGTGAAGCGATCAGCATGCCCTCGAGGAAGCGGTAGGGATCCTGTTCCAGGAAATGCCGGTCCTTGAAGGTGCCGGGTTCACCCTCATCGATATTGACCGCCATGAGCCGGGGTTCCGGTTGGTCCCGGACTATCCGCCACTTGCGGCCTGCGGGAAAACCGGCGCCACCCAGGCCCCGCAGTCCGGCATCCTCGAGGGTTTGAATCACCTCATCCGCAGGGAGAGCGCCCTTTTCGACCCGACCCAGAAGCTGGTAGCCACCAGCGGCCCGGTAGGCATCGTAGTCTCTGCCCGAGGGATGCACGGGTGAAGTATCCCGTTCTTCCACCCTGGATCGGACGGTGTCGAGTGTGGCCTCACCCACCGGATTCATACCGATGACGGCAACCGGTGCGTCGGCGCAGCGCCCTACACAGGACACCCTTTGTACGCGCACTCCGTCACCCAGGCCGTTTTTCAGATCTTCCGCGAGTATTTCCGCACCCGCCATGGCACAGGCCAGGGAATCGCATACCCTTACGGTAATGGATGGTGGTGGGGACTGGTCCTCCCTGACCAAGTCGAGGTGATGATAGAAACTGGCCACCTCGTACACTTCGGTAACGGAGAGCCGCATTTCCCCGGCCAGCGCCACGAGGTTTGAAACGGTTATACAGCCTTCACTATCCTGGATCCGGTGCAGGTGCTCCAGCAGAAGGTCGTGGCGGCGCGGCGCATCGCCCAGAAGATCGCGCACCCGGGCCAGTGCTTTGGGTTCAATGGAACGTCCCTTGGTGCGGCCGCGTTTTTTACGGTGTGTGGGCATCGATTAATGTGAATACTCAGTTCCGTGCCATAGCCCGACTCACTGCGAAAATTCAGCTGACGTGTTGTAGGGTCGAATTCATTCGACCGATGCCTGATTTGAACCAACCAGCTGTTGGCCGAATGAATTCGGCCCTACAACGGTAATCTACCCACTGGATCAGGGGGAAAGCCATATTAATATTTTTCGCTTCTCTGAGGTCCAAACTCTTGATGAACATAGCACAGACCAACTAATTCACCATACCAAGACGCTTTCACCCACCAAAAAATTTACAATAGCGGCGTATGGTTCCCCACAGCCACATCCAAAACACATCTGCCCGGGTGAAGGTGCGGCAGTGAGTTCGCCTGAAATTCGGGACTTCCCTTATCACGAGGACAGTGCAGCGCTGTTCGTGCTCATGCGTAACCGCCCCTGGTCCGTGTTCCTTGACAGTGGACATCCCGCGTGCGATCAGGGCCGCTACGATATCCTCAGTTCGGATCCCCGGACCGTCCTGATCACCCGTGGGCAACAGACCGAGATACGTCGGTCGGGTGAGATCCGATTGTCCCCGGATGATCCCTTCACTCTTGTGCAGGAATCCCTGGGACCCAGGATACAGGGACCGGACGGTATACCCTTTTCCGGTGGCGCCATAGGTTGCTTCGGTTATGACCTGGGCCGCCGTCTGGAACGTCTTCCCAGTTTGGTGCCGGACATCGGCGGGCTGCCGGAGATGATGATTGGTATCTACGACTGGGCGCTTGTGGTCGATCATCTCGAACGGCGCAGCTGGCTGGTGGACAAAGATGTCCAACGGATAAAGGAAACCGCCGAAGCCCTGATGCCGGGTCTGCGGCGGCAGGAGAGCACAGACCGGGGTCCGGCGTTTCGGGTATTGGGGAAGGTGGAGTCCGACATGGAACAGGGGCGATACCTCACCTCGATTCACCGAATCAAACACTACATCCGGGAAGGAGACTGCTATCAGGTAAACCTTGCCCGCTGTTTCAGCGCGCCTGCTGAAGGTGATTCCTGGCAGGCCTACAGGCTGCTTCGACAACTCAATGCCGCCCCGTTTGGTGCTTACCTGAATACCCCATACTGCCGGGTGTTGAGCTCATCGCCGGAGCGGTTTTTGCAGCTGCTAAACGGGGTAGTGGAGACACGCCCCATCAAGGGCACCTGTCCCAGGGGCAGGGAACCGTCAGAGGATGGAATGCTTGCAGAGAGGCTGGCAAACAGTCCCAAGGACCGGGCGGAAAACCTGATGATCGTCGATCTGCTTCGCAACGATCTGGGAAAGGTATGCGCCATCGGCAGCGTGGAGGTGCCGGAGATGTACAGGGTGGAGCACTTTGCCCGTGTGCATCACCTGGTGAGCACGGTGCGGGGCAGGCTTGCTGAAGGCGCTTCCGCCACATCGCTGCTGCGCGCCTGTTTCCCCGGGGGATCTATTACTGGCGCCCCGAAACTCAGGGCCATGGAGATCATAGAGGAGCTGGAAACCCAGCGCCGGGGTCTCTATTGCGGGGCCATCGGTTATCTGGGGTTTGATGGGGGCATGGATACGAACATCGCTATTCGCACCCTGGTGCACGCCGGTGGGATAGTCCGCTGCTGGGCGGGAGGTGGCATAGTCGCCGACTCCGACCCAGATGCGGAATATCGTGAAATTCAGGACAAAGCCGCGCCAATGCTGGAGCTGTTGCGGCGGTTTCAGATGGTTGCCCCTGTCACCCCCGGAGAAGGTGTGCAGTGAGTGGTAGTAAAAAAGAAGGGCTGCCTGGGCCTGAACAGCCGGTGCCCATGGATCAGGATACTGCATCCGAGTGGCACCTCTACATCCTCGCCTGCGCCGATGGAACGCTCTATACGGGGGTCGCCAAGGACGTAGAGGCGCGAGTGAGGCAGCACAACAATGGCAAAGGGGCAAAGTATACTCGGGGCAGGCTACCGGTTGATCTGGTCTACAGCGAACGGGTCGGGGCCCATGGCGATGCCCTGCGCAGGGAACGGCGGGTTAAAATGATGGATCTGAGGCACAAGCGCCGCCTGATAAATAATACTGGTCGATAACGGGGACTTACTCATGAGAAACCTGTCAATTTTCCCACTGGTCCTGGGCGGGGGGAACTCCAGACTTCTTGACCGTCCTGAAACCGTGGAGATCCTTGGTAACCATCGCTGGTTTTCCGATACCTATAACAACCGGATCGTTCTCTATAGCATGGCGCTGTCCTAAAACCCCCGTTACACTAGCCCGATGCACGCAGTTTAAAGCTGTCCTTGCCCGCATGGTCCACCTCGAAGCTGTGGTGGGCATGCTTTACCACGCCGATGCGCAGAGACCCCGGGCTTTGAGCAAGAGAATCAGCTGGGTCAATAGGGTGGTTTCCCCCGTCCCGCTGTAGGCGCAGAAGCCCAGAGTGGGCAACGGGTACTGGATCATGTGATGGCCCTCTCTCTCTGCAATCGATCCCGCTCCCCGGGCGTGTTGATATTGCGAAAGGCCTCGGGGCAATCGGAAAAGTCCGCCAGGGCCACGTGGCGCCTTGAATACCATAGGTTAATCTTGCGATCGCCTTCCGCCAGAAATGCTTCCAGGTCGGACATCAACCCTACCGGCAGCAGGGCATAGACGGGCTGTATGCGGTCTCCGTCGTGGGCCACGGCTATCTCGTTTTCAGACATCTCCAGGGCGTTGATCATTCTCTGCACGTAGTCAGTCGGTACCAGCGGTCCGTCGCAGGGAAGCGTCACGATGTAAGGGGTGGATGCTACAGCCATAGCGGATACGAAACCCGCCAATGGCCCTTGATAATCGTCCAGGGTATCGGACACGATCCGGTACCCGAATTCCCGGTATTTTTCAGCGTTGCGGTTTGCGTTAATCAGCACTGAACCCGCCTGAGGGACTATCGCGTTCAGAACGTGGGCGATCAGCGGCCGTTTTTCGAGGTCCACCAGCCCTTTGTCCATTCCACCCATACGGCGGCCGCGCCCACCGGCCAGAATAACGGCGGTTACCTCGTCAAGAGAGATCCTGTCATGGATGCCTTCAGACATTGATCGACTCAGTGCACTGCCAGATGGCTTGTGTTAGCCGAAGGTGTGAAAAGGGGGTCGCCGGCTATCTCGAAACTGCCGATGAGGGACTGTCCCTCGGGGGATGTGATCCAGCGGATCAGGCGCGTGGCCCCTTCGTAGTTCGCGTCTGGATAACGCCCCGGGTTGACGGCGATGATGCCGTAGGGGTTGTACAGCCTCGGATCGCCCTCGAACAGCAGCTTAAGTGGGGATTTCCCCAGGTAAGCCAGCCAGGTTCCCCGATCCGTGAGAGTGTAGGCATCGAGTTCCCCGCTCATCTGCAACACCTTTCCCATGCCCTGACCCGCTTCGCGGTACCAGTTGCCCCGAGGTTCGATGCGGGCCGCCTGCCACAGGCCAAGCTCTTTTTTATGGGTGCCGGAATCATCGCCCCGGGAGATGAAGAGGGCGCCTGTCCTTGAGATTCTTTCGAGGGCATCGCTGGCATCACCGCTGCCGGCTATACCCGCGGGATCTCCGGTCGGGCCCACGATAACGAAATCGTTGTACATTACGTCGCGCCGGTCCACGCCGTACCCCTTGTCGACGAAGTCCTTCTCAGCTCCCGGGGCGTGCACCAGCACCAGGTCCACGTCACCATCCCGCCCCATTCGCAGTGCCTTGCCGGTACCCACGGCGATCACATGAACCTTGTAGCCGGTCTCCTTCTCGAAGGCCGGCAGCAACACACCCAGGAGCCCGGAATTATCGGTACTGGTGGTGGTTGCCATGCGCAATGTTCCCTGGTCAGCAGCCGGGAGCAGCGGCGTGACCAGTAACAGCGACAGCAGCACGAGTACTTGGAAGGGACGAATCATGAAAAAAATCCTTTTGTTGATGGCTGATGACAAGGCAAAAGCAGCGCCAGGTCGGTAGTTTACCCTCTGCTAACTGAATTGGGGTACATACTGCTATTTTTGTCCATGGATCGGATAGTGTGAAGTTGCGGGTCCCTGAGACGGGTAAAAATGTCCCATTCCCAAATGGATCTATCGACAAATTCGGCAGTGTCGGCATGGAGGGAGCGCTGGAAGGCATGAAGACCGGTTACTGCGATCTCAACTGGGCCCGTGAGCACCACGATTGGTGGGCCCAGCGCTGTGAAGACGAAGGCAAGGTCCTGTCCAGGGAGCAAGTGACTGCTTCCGTCGCTGATACAGCTTCCCGGCCGCCACCGGCCGGTCAAACCGCTGGGGAGTCAGTCAGCTGACTAGACCAGCAGTGTGAGCCTTTACAACCGTGGTAGGTACTCCGTCAATATCACGTTGACGGAGTACCAGTGTGTATAATCCGGATACTACAACTGAGAAGCGTTTCCGGAGATGAACTGATGAACCAGACGGCCGAGACCACCGAACCTTCCCATGAAATTGATCTGTCAGGGCTGACCTGCCCGCTACCCATATTAAAGACCAAGGCAGCGCTGGCCAGGCTTGGTAGTGGAGAACTGCTGAAGGTGATCATCACCAATCCGGATTCTGTGCGGGAATTCGGTGTACTCTGTAAAACCCCCGGTGTCGAACTGGAGTCATTCCAGGAAACCGGAGCAAGTTGGATATACCAAATTAGAAAACTGTGATAACAGGCTCTTTTTTGGAATATCCCGCCCGGTGAGCGGTAATTGCATCTGCCATTTCGATGCGCTATTATTCGGTGCCGATTTGGGAGGGTAGTGAACCGCGCGGGTTCTGCAGGCGGAATCCTGGAGACGAACGGGCTATACCTAAACGAAGCGGTGTCGGTACGGGCGGATTAAAGCGAAGGGGTGGAAGCCCCAGAGATCATTCGAGGCAGGCCCCGTCAGCGGGGTTTTTTTATGGGTGGCCCGTAGCGCCGGGTACGCGCGGATTGTTGACACCTGAAATTGGTTCAGGTGTTATGTGGAAGTGGGCCTTTGGCCCATTTTTTGTTTGTGGTTACCAGTGTTGACAGGCCCTAGACATGACACAGGCCCCCGAGGACCTTAGAAGTCTTGTTTGCAAGACGGTGGAAGGGATGGGCTACGAGTTGGTCGGCGTCGAGTATCAGGGGCGCGGCGGTTCAGGCGCGCTGTTGAGGGTTTACATCGACAGCGTCGACGGAATCGTGGTGGATGACTGCGTTAGCGTAAGTCATCAGCTCAGTGGTGTTCTCGATGTGGAGGATCCCATCAAGGGGGAATACGACCTGGAGATATCCTCCCCCGGGCTGGACCGACCCCTGTTTTCCAGGGAGCAGTATGAAAAGTTCGCAGGTAGCCGTGTCACGGTTAAGCTGCGGATCAAGCAGGACGGCAGGCGTCGTTTCGAAGGCATTCTGAAGGGTGTTGACAACGACGATGTGCTGGTGGAAGGGGAAGACGGGCTATTCAGATTGCCGTTGAGCGGGATAGAGAAAGCACGGGTGATACCGGAATTCTGATTGGGTTGAAAGACGATGACTAAAGAAATATTGCTGGTCGTAGATGTCGTATCCAACGAGAAGGACGTCGACAAAGATACTATTTTCGAAGCCATTGAAGCGGCCCTGGCATCGGCAACCCGCAAGAAACATGGTGGTGAGATGGATGTCAGGGTGACGATAGACAGAGAGACTGGCGATTATGTCAGTGTCCGGCGCTGGGAGGTCATCGAAGAGCCGGACGAGGAAGAGGGCTTCCAGCCCGAAAGGCAGATCATGCTGGAGGATGCACAAAAGCAGGATGCTGCGCTGAATACCGGGGATTTCATAGAGGAACCCATGGATTCCATAGCCTTCGGCCGGATAGCCGCCCAGACCGCCAAACAGGTCATAGTGCAGAAGGTCAGGCAGGCCGAACGCGCCAAGATCGTGGAGGCCTATACGGAGCGCGTGGGCGAGCTGGTGACCGGGGTGGTGAAGCGGGTCGAGCGCGGCAACGTGATTCTCGACTTGGGCGGAAATGCCGAATCCATCATACTCCGGGAGGAAATGATCAATAGGGAATCGGTTCGCAACGGCGACCGGATTCGCGGGCTGCTCTACGATGTTCGCCCCGAGCCCCGTGGCCCCCAGCTTTTTGTCAGCCGCGCGCGGCCGGAGCTTCTGATCGAACTGTTCAAGCTGGAGGTGCCCGAGGTGAGCGAGGGGCTGATCGAAATCATGGGCGCAGCACGTGACCCGGGGCTTCGGGCCAAGATCGCCGTACGCAGCAATGACCAGCGGATCGATCCAGTGGGAGCCTGCGTGGGCATGCGCGGGTCACGGGTTCAGGCGGTATCCAACGAACTCAACGGTGAGAGGGTGGACATCATTCTCTGGAATAATACGTCTGCCCAGTTCGTGATCAACGCCATGTCACCCGCCGACGTCGTTTCCATCATCGTGGACGAGGAGAGCGAAAGCATGACCGTCGCGGTGACCGAGGAAAATCTCTCACAGGCAATCGGTCGTGGCGGGCAAAACGTGCGCCTGGCCAGTGAGTTGACCGGCTGGGAACTCAATGTCATGAACGAGGAGGATGCGTCCGCCCAGAGCGAGGCCGAATCCCATAGCCTGGTCGAGAAATTCATGGCCCACTTGGATGTGGACGAAGAGGTGGCATCCATCCTGGTGCAGGAGGGATTTTCGACCCTGGACGAGGTTGCCTATGTTCCAATCAGCGAAATGCTGGATATCGAAGAGTTCGATGCGGAAATCGTGGATGATTTGCGCAGCAGGGCAAAGGAAGTACTGCTGACCCGGGCCATCGCCACGGAAGAGGCACTCTCGGACGAAAAACCCGCCGATGATCTGACCAGTATGGAAGGTATGGATGAAAGTATCGCCCGACAGCTTGCCAGTCGCGGCGTGATTACCATGGAGGGTCTGGCGGAGCTGGCCGTGGATGAACTCATGGAGCTCGAGGATATGGATGAGGAGCGGGCAGGGCAGCTGATCATGACAGCGCGCGCCCCGTGGTTTGTGGACGAACAGCAGGGTTAGGCCGTCGAGAGGTCCCATCAGAATGAGTGACGTAACAGTAAAACAGTTTGCCGGTGACGTGGGAATACCGACCGATCTTCTGCTCACGCAGCTGGTCAAGGCGGGGTTGCCCAAGGCCGGCGAGGAAGATGTTATCAGCGAGGAGGAGAAGCGCCAGTTGCTGATCCACCTGCGTGAGAAGCACGGCAAGACGGCCGACCCAAACGGGGGTCCGAAAAAGATCACCCTGAAGCGCAAGACGGTCAGCGAGCTTCGCCAGCCGGGGTCCGGCTCCCGTGCACCGACCCGGGGAGCGGCATTGCGAACCGGCAAGACAGTGAGCGTCGAGGTGCGGCGCAAGCGCACTTATGTCAAACGCAGTCTGATTGTGGAAGACGAAATGCAGCTGCAGGAGGCCGAGGTCGCGCGGAAGGCGCTGGAGGACCAGGCGGATCAGAAACGGGACATCGAAGCCGAAGTCGACGCAAGACATGCCGCGGAAAAGGCGCGCCGGGATGCCGAGGGCGAATCCCAGCGCCTGGTCAGGGAAGAGGAGGAGCTCAAGCTCCAGGAAGAAGAGAAGCAGCGTCTCGAGGAAGAGGAGAGCAAGAAGCAGGAAGCGGAAGCAGCGGCCAAACAGGAACAGGAGCTTTTTCTTCAGAAACAGGCGGCTCAACAGGCGCAATTGGTTGCCGAGGAAAAGACCGGTAGAAAGGCCGTTCATCGCAAGGAGGAGGACAAGTCCAAGAGTGGCCGCGAGCGCAAAGAACTGCATGTGGCGGCCGGGAAGCGCGGCAGGCGCAAACCCAAGCAGCCTCCGAGGCGGCGCAGCGCGGCACGCCAGGGCGATGCGCAGCACGGATTCGTGAAACCCACTGCGCCGGTAGTGCACGAGGTTGAGGTTCCCGAGACCATCTCCGTTGGAGACCTGGCCCAGAAGATGTCGATCAAGGCCGCGGAAGTCATCCGGGAGCTGATGAAGATGGGGATGATGGTCACCATTAATCAGGTTCTGGATCGGGACACCGCGTTTCTGGTGGTCGAGGAACTTGGGCACGCGCCGGTGGAGCAGAAGCAGGCGGACGTGGAATCCGAGGTGATGAGTACCTTGGCGCAGGAGCTGCAGGGGGAGAAAAAACCCCGCGCCCCCGTTGTCACCATTATGGGCCACGTGGATCACGGCAAAACTTCCCTGCTCGATCATATTCGGAGGACCCGGGTTGCGGAAGGAGAGGCCGGCGGCATCACCCAGCATATAGGTGCCTATCACGTGGAGACCGGGAAGGGGATGATCTCCTTCCTCGATACGCCGGGCCATGCGGCTTTTTCCGCCATGCGTGCCCGCGGCGCCAAGGCGACCGATATCGTGATCCTGGTGGTAGCGGCCGACGATGGTGTCAAACCTCAGACCATAGAGGCGATACAGCACTCCAAGGCGGCCGAGGTGCCGATCATCGTCGCCGTCAACAAGACCGACAAACCCGAGGCCAACACGGACCGGGTGATGCAGGAACTTTCCCAGCAGGAGGTCGTGCCGGAGGAATGGGGTGGTGACACAATATTCGTCAAGGTGTCGGCCAAGACCGGCGACGGTATCGACAACCTGCTCGATACCATCCTGCTCCAGGCCGAGTTGCTCGAACTGGAGGCGGTGGAGGAGGGGCCTGCGAGGGGCATTGTCGTGGAATCCACCCTGGACAAGGGTCGGGGGCCGGTGGCGACGGTGCTGGTACAGTCAGGTACCTTGAAACAGGGCGACATGCTGGTCAGCGGCCAGGAGCTCGGCAGAGTGCGGGCGATGTTCGACGAGAACCGCAATCAGGTGACGAGTGCCGGACCTTCGATCCCGGTCGAGGTATTGGGCCTGTCTGGCGTACCCAATGCAGGTGACGATGCGATAGCGGTGGCTGACGAGCGCAAGGCCCGTGAGCTGGCGTTGGAGCGCCAGATAAAGAGCCGTGACAGCCGACTCGCGGCCCAGAAGGCTGCGAAGCTCGATGAGTTCTTCTCCAAGATGACGGAGGGGGAGACCAGTCAGATCAACCTGATCGTCAAGGCCGACGTACAGGGCAGCGTGGAGGCACTGAGGGATTCGCTGACCAAGCTCTCGAATGATGAGGTGAGCGTCAAGGTGGTGGCATCGGCGGTGGGCGGTATCAACGAGTCGGATGTCAATCTGGCGCAGGCTGCCAGTGCATTCATCATTGGCTTCAACGTACGGGCCGATGCATCCGCGAGAAGAATCGCGGAAGATCAGGGTGTCGATCTTCGCTATTACAGCATCATCTACGAAGTGTTGGATGATGTTAAGCGTGCCCTATCCGGCATGCTCTCTCCGGAAATCCGGGAGGAGATCGTTGGAATGGCCGAAGTCCGCGACGTGTTCCGGTCCTCCAGGCTCGGTGCCATCGCCGGCTGTATGGTGCAGGAGGGTGCGGTAAAGCGTAATTCACCGATCCGCGTGCTGAGGGACAATGTGGTGATTTACGAAGGAGCACTGGAATCACTGCGCCGCCACAAGGATGACGTCAGCGAGGTCAAGGCAGGCACAGAATGCGGTATCGGCGTCAAGAACTACAATGACGTAAAGGTCGGGGATCATATCGAGGTCTTCGAACGCACCGAGATCGCGCGCGAACTCTAATCTAGTGTACCCCGCCGCCAGTCCTGTAACATTCAGAGCGCGCCTCTGTCGTCAGTGCAAGGCGCGGTCCGCAGTAAATGGCTCGCCCTTTACAAGGAGCGCAACGCTGCAATGGCGGCAGAGGCGCGCTCCCTTCGGGCGAGTCAGGAAGCGGTCATCCGCTGCGTTATGCCTCTCGGCAATTGCTCCATGCATTGCTCTACCTCCTGCATCCATGCAGTCGTTGGAAAGGGCTGGGCCATTCCCTGCGAGGCAGGCCTTGCGGCTAACCGCTTCCTGGCTCGCTGAACGTTGCAGGATTGGCGGCGGGGTACACCAGTATGGCGCGTGAATTCAGCAGGACCGACCGGGTCGGTTCCCAGCTTCAGCGTGAACTCGCGTCTATCATCAGAAACGAACTGGATGATCGGCGGCTCGGTATGTTGACCATTCAAGAGGTCCGCGTATCCAGGGATTTTTCTCACGCGAAAGTCTATTACACCTCCCTCGGAAGCAGCCTGGAACCGGTGGAACTCACGCGTATTCTCAAAGAGGCAGCACCTTTTCTCAGGCACGAATTGGGACGGAAGGTGAATTTGCGCACGACGCCTGAGCTGCGTTTTGTTCATGACGAATCGGTAGAACGCGGTGAAAAGCTCTCATCATTGATCGACGCGGCGGTTAAATCAGATGCTGCCAAACACGGCAAGTGATAGGGCCTGTTAACACTATGTGGGTACGTTGATATGGGCCGAAGGGGTAGGAAGGGGCGTAACGTACGCGGTGTTCTGCTGTTGGACAAGCCGAAGGGAGACACCTCCAACGGTGCTCTGCAGCGGGTAAAGCGTATCTACAATGCTCAGAAGGCAGGACATACCGGCAGTCTTGATCCCCTTGCCACGGGCCTCCTGCCGATTTGCTTCGGCGGCGCCACCAAACTCTCCGCATTTCTCCTGGACGCCGATAAAAGCTACTGGGTTCAGGTCAGGCTGGGTGCTACCACCACCACCGGAGATACCGAGGGCGAGGTGGTGGAGACAGCCCCCACCGATCACATTACGGAGGCCGATGCCATGAAGGCCCTGGAAGGGTTCCGGGGCGAGATTCAGCAGATTCCTCCCATGTATTCCGCGCTCAAGCACAAGGGCGAGAGGCTCTACAAGCTGGCAAGGGAAGGCAAGGAAGTCGAGCGGGAGCCACGCACCATTAATATTTATGAACTGCATCTGCAATCCTTCGAGCTCCCCAGCCTGGAACTGGAAGTGCGTTGCAGCAAGGGCACCTATGTCCGCACCCTGGCGGAAGATATTGGTGGGGTGCTGGGATGCGGCGCTCATGTGACAAATCTGCGGCGTACCGGTGCAGGTCCCTACGACGCGGACAACAGCATCACCATGGAACAGCTCGAAACAGCCGCCCAGGAAGGGTACCAGGCGCTGGACGATCTGCTGGTGGCGGCGGAGACTGCGCTGGCCGACCGGCCGACGGTAACGCTCAACCCCGACAGCACTTTTTATGTCAAACAGGGGCAGCCCGTGCTGGTTCCGAATGCGCCAACCGAAGGGCAGGTCAGACTGTTCGACCCCAACGGCCTGTTCATCGGCGTGGGCGAGATCCTGGACGACGGGCGGGTGGCCCCGAAGCGATTGATATGATGTAAGCATGTTTGCTTGCTAAAACAAAAGCCATCATAATTACCTGTTTTCCGGATCCCGGACGGCCTTGCCCGCTGTCCGGGTATCTCAGCTGCCTTCCCCAAGGGGTAAGGCAGAGCCCGTTCCTGAACTCATTGTCGGGGATCGGCTCCACCAATCCAATCAATGAGGAGACAAAAAAATGGCAATGAATGCAGAGCAAAAGAGGGCCGTAGTCGAAGAATATGGCCGCGGCACCAACGATACCGGTTCACCGGAGGTGCAGGTTGCCCTCTTGACCACAAGAATCAACGAATTGACCGAGCATTTTGCTCAACACAAGCACGATCACCACTCCCGTCGGGGATTGGTGCGCATGGTGAACTCCCGCCGGAAGTTGCTCGACTATCTGAAGGAAAATGACGTAGAGCGTTATCGTGACCTGATCAAGAGACTTGGCCTGCGTCGCTAACCCAATCACTGTTTGAGGAATCACACGTGACCCCGATTAAGAAAGAATTTCAGTACGGCGACCACAAAGTCACCATAGAGACAGGCGAGATAGCCCGTCAGGCTGACGGTGCGATAATGATCGACATGGAAGGTACCGTGGTGCAGTGCACCGTGGTGGGCGCCGGTCCCATTCCAGGCAGGGATTTTTTCCCGATGACCGTCGATTATCAGGAGAAGACCTACGCCGCAGGAAAGATCCCCGGCGGTTTTTTTCGCCGGGAAGGTCGTCCTGCCGAGAAGGAGATCCTGGTCTGCCGTCTCATAGACCGGCCCGTTCGCCCGCTGTTTCCCAAGGGCTACAACAACGAAGTGCAGATCATCTGTACCGTGATGTCCCTGAACCCGGCGGTGGATCCGGAGATTCCAGCACTGCTGGGAACCTCAGCCGCATTGTCGATCTCAGGCCTCCCGTTCCAGGGGCCCATAGGTGCCGCGCGCGTCGGTTACAAGGACGGCGGTTATCTGCTCAATCCTCCCGGAACCGGTCTGAGTGAGACCACCGATCTGGATCTGGTGGTGGCCGGCACTGAAAAGGCCGTGCTGATGGTGGAGTCCGAGGCCGACCAGCTGTCCGAGGAGATCATGCTGGGTGCGGTGCTGTTCGGTCATGAGCAGATGCAGGTTGCGGTTACCGCGATCAAGGAGCTGGCGGCCCAGGTGGGTAAGGCGCAGATGATTTACACGCCGCCGGAGCCAGATAAGGAACTGGCCGATGCGGTGCAGTCGGCCGCCGGCGATGCGATCACCGCCGCTTACACTATTGCGGACAAGATGGCACGCTATACCCGTGTCGACGAAGTGACCGCCGAAACCGTCGGAAAGCTCTGTGCGGGTGAACAGCCCCAGTGGGGCGAAGGCGAGGTGAAGGAGGCCCTCGGCAAGCTCAAGAAGAAGGTGGTGCGCAGCCGCATTCTCGCAGGCGAACCCCGTATAGACGGCCGAGATACCAAAACCGTCCGGCCCATCACCGTTCGCACCGGCGTACTGCCCAGGACCCACGGTTCGGCCCTCTTCACGAGAGGGGAGACTCAGGCCCTGGTGGTGACGACCCTGGGTACAGAGCGGGACTCCCAGATCATCGACGCCCTGGGGGGGACCTATCGGGAACCGTTCATGATGCATTACAACTTTCCGCCGTTCTGCGTGAACGAGACCGGCCGTGTCGGCAGCCCCAAACGTCGCGAGATCGGTCACGGCAGGTTGGCAAAGCGTGGTGTACTGGCCTGTATGCCGGAGCTGGACAGCTTCCCTTACTCCATCCGGGTGGTTTCCGAGATCACCGAGTCCAACGGGTCATCCTCAATGGCTTCGGTATGCGGAACCAGCCTCTCATTGATGGATGCCGGCGTGCCCGTCAAGACACCGGTTGCCGGTGTGGCGATGGGTCTGATCAAGGAAGGCGACGACTTCGCCGTGCTGACGGATATCCTGGGTGACGAGGATTATCTCGGCGACATGGATTTCAAAGTTGCGGGTACCGCCAACGGCGTCAATGCCCTGCAGATGGACATCAAGATCGACGGCATCACCCGGGAGATCATGGAGACCGCGCTGGAGCAGGCTAAACATGGCCGCATGTTCATTCTCGAGGAGATGAACAAGGCGATTGCCAAACCCAGGGAGGAGATGTCCGAACATGCCCCGCGCATTATTTCCTTCAAGATCGATCCGGACAAGATCCGTGACGTTATCGGCAAGGGCGGTACCACGATCCGTTCCATAACCGAGGAGACCGGCGCCACGGTGGACGTGACCGACGACGGTATGATCAAGATTTTCTCCGTCGACAAGGCGGCAGGCGAGAATGCCAAGAAACGTATCGAGCTGATTACCGCTGATGTGGAGGTGGGTACCATCTATGAGGGCAAGGTGGCCCGTCTGATGGACTTTGGGGCATTCGTGACCATTCTTCCCGGTCGCGACGGCCTGGTGCATATCTCCCAGATCTCAGAGGAGCGCGTCGAGAAGGTGAGCGACAAGCTTGCGGAAGGCGACATCATCAAGGTCAAGGTCCTGGAAGTTGACAGGCAGGGGCGGGTACGCCTCAGCATGAAGGCAGTGGGCGAGAACGACTGAAGAATGTTACGATTTTAGACCGGCCGTGAGCCCGGTACCCTGTCCAGGGTACCGGGCTTTTTTCTGACCGGCTTTGCGAGGCATAGAGAGGGATTAGAGTAAGCGATCCTCCAGGAGAGTTTACTCTGACCCCTCTTTATTCCTCTTTATCAGGGACCTTGTACCAGCTTAGTTTTTCCTGCAGTTCCACGACATGCCCCACAATGATCAGTGTGGGTGGCTTGGGTTTTTCACGTTCGACAATGGATTCGATATCCGACAGAGTTCCGGTGAAAACCCGCTGATTTTCGGTGGTTCCCTGCTGTATCAGCGCCACCGGCATCTCCGGTGAAACCCCGTGTTTGACCAGTTCCCGGCAGATCACCGGTAGCCCGAGCAGGCCCATGTAGAACACCACGGTCTGATTCGGCTGGGCCAGCTGGTTCCAGTTCAGATTCATGGTGCCGTCTTTCAGGTGCCCGGTCACGAAGGTTACCGACTGGGCATATTCCCTGTGGGTCAGGGGAATACCGGCGTAGGCGGCACAACCGGAGGCGGCGGTGATCGCGGGTATCACCTGAAACGGCACCCCTTCGGCTGAAAGGGTGTCAATCTCCTCGCCGCCCCGCCCGAAGATAAACGGGTCTCCGCCCTTCAGCCGCACCACCCGCTTGCCCGCCTTCGCCAGCCGGACCAGCAGCCGGTTGATCTCTTCCTGGCGCATGGAATGACGATCCCGCTCCTTGCCCACGTAAATGCGTTCGGCGTCCCGACGGGTCAGTTCCAGTATGGGTTTGGCCACCAGCCGGTCATGCACCACCACATCGGCCTGCTGCATCAGGCGCAATGCGCGAAAAGTCAGCAAATCCGGGTCTCCGGGGCCGCCACCCACCAGATAGACTTCTCCCACGGATTGGGTCTGGCCGGATTCGGCGAGCGCCTGTTCCATGGCGGTTTCCGCCTCCCGCATATGTCCTGCGAAGACACGCTCCGCCACACCGCCCTCCAGGACTTTCTCCCAGAACCGCCGCCGGTCGGAAGGCTTGTCAAATCGCTCCTTGACACTGTCGCGGAAACGAAGCGCCAGTGCGGCCAGGTGGCCGTATCCCGCCGGAATCAGTGTTTCCAGCCGTGTGCGAATCAGTCGGGCGAGGATCGGCGATGCGCCTCCGGTGGATACCGCCGCAACCACCGGTGACCGGTCGATGATAGAGGGAACGATAAAGGTGCAGAGTTCAGGCTGGTCGACCACGTTGACTGGGATCCTAAGCCTGGAGGCCTGTTCGTAGATCTGCCGGTTGATTGCCGGATTGTCGGTTGAGGCTATGACCAGATGGCAGTCGTTAAGGTCGTCAACCGCGTATTCCCGCGCCTCTTGTTCGATGAGCCCCCGGTCCAGCTCAGATTTCAAGCTGGGACACAAGTCGGGCGAAACAACCCGCACGTGTCCCCCGGCCTTTAGCAGCAGCGACGCCTTACGGGCGGCGACCTCACCCCCTCCAACCACAAGGCAGAGCTTGCCTTTGATGTCGATGAAAATTGGTAAAAAATCCATGCGGACTGGTATCTCCGGGACATTGATCCGGGCAAGGCGCGAACTCTACCATGGGGTATGCCGGGGAACAATCCGGTCATATCGTTTCTTGCTAATATATGCGCCTTAGTAGTATACTAAAAAGCTTGGTTATAGCATAAAACAGGTCCCCTAGACGTGGTAAAAGAGATCAATTCTACGGAACTCAACAACAGGCTTTCGTCTGACGAAGGTCCTTACCTCCTGGATATTCGCAGTGAGGCCGAAGTGGTACACGGCATGCTTCCCGATTCCACCCATCTGCCCATGCACCTGATACCCTTGAGGATGAACGATTTTCCCAAAGATAAGGAAATTGTACTTTACTGCCGCAGCGGTGCCCGTTCTTATCATGCATGCATGTATCTTATGCAGCAGGGCATGCAGAACGTCATCAATCTCAAGGGCGGAATCATAGACTGGGCGAGGCATGGATATCAGGTAATTGCCTACAGTTGAAGGCGCATTATCACTTGCGTTTCTGGTGCGTTAGAATATAAGATTAGACTGATTTTCAATATACCGAGACCCAACTTGCCTTGGAGGCTGAATATGGCTGATTTCGATCAAGAATTGGATGCTAGCGGGTTAAACTGTCCTCTGCCAATCCTGCGAGCAAAGAAGACCTTGACTCCAATGGAAACCGGACAGATTCTACACATCATTGCTACGGATCCGGGCTCGGTCAAGGATTTCGAGGCCTTCTCACGGCAGACCGGAAATGAGCTGATGGAATCAAGGGAAGAAGGCGGTAAATTCCATTTCCTGATCAAGAAAGCCTGAATACCGGTCTGGAATCAGCCCTCGACAACTCCGAACAGGAGGAGATTCAGATGCAAGAGAAAAAATTAGCGATTATTGCGACCAAGGGTTCCCTCGATTGGGCCTATCCGCCCTTCATTCTGGCCTCGACAGCTTCCGCCCTGGGCTATGACACCGAGATCTTTTTTACCTTCTACGGCCTGCAGCTTCTGAAAAAGAACCTGTCCCTGGAAGTCACCCCGCTGGGTAACCCCGGCATGCCCATGCCGATGAATATGGACAAGTGGTTTCCGGTGATGCTGACAGCGCTGCCGGGCATGCAGTCGATGATGACCACCATGATGAAGAAGAAGATGGCGGACAAGGGCGTGGCCAGCCTGGAGGAACTCCGGGAACTCTGTCAGGAAGCCGAAGTGCGGCTCATCGCCTGTCAGATGACCGTGGATCTGTTCGACATGAATCCCGGGGATTTTATCGACGGTATAGAGTATGCCGGTGCCGCCAGGTTCTTTGAATTTGCGGGCGAAAGCGACATCTGTCTCTATATCTGATTTTTCTTCAGTATAGGTATAGTTAAAGAAACGCCATCCCCCTTCACAGGGGATGGCGTTTTTTGTTGGTCAGAACTTGTACTCGAGACCCACGGTCAACAGGTAGGCCCGGGCATTCTCGAATTCGGCACCGGCAGCCAACAAACCATTGACGGTATTTTCACCCGGTGCGAGCGTCAGCTTGTCTTTCCGGTCGTAAAGGAAGGAACCGCCCAGGCTCAATGCATCCGAGTGCTTATAACGGGCACCAATAGAATAGATCTTGGCGTCAGAGTCAGGCAGTTCGAATCCGATGGTCTCTTTGGGTGCGGGCGATTCGTCATAGGCGAAACCGGCCATCAGTGTCCACTTAGGATTCAATTGATGGGTGACGCCGATGCGGTAGGTATTGGTGTCGTTCCAGTTCTTGGGTGTCGGATCGTCGAAAGCGGCAGTGAATACCGGGTTCAAAGCCGTATCGTAGCTGAAATTGAGATCTTTATAAGCAGACCAGTAATTCCGCTCATAGGTAAATTCAACCGTTGTTTTTTCCCGGAATGTATAGGCAGCAGCGAGGGCGAGCGTGGCCGGAATCGGGACAGTCACTGCTGCGCCACCCTCATAGGTTGGAAGCGGGGTGCCGGCACCAGGGTTACCGGGGGGTATGCTCCCAAAAAGTTTTGCATAGCCTTCGACGTTCAGTTCCACCTTTGATCGGTAGGTGGCGGCAAGGTCCAGATCGTCCGTGGCCTTGAACTGCAGGGCCAGGTTGTAGCCAAAATCCCAGGAATCCCCTTTCAGTGTGCGGCCCACAGTGACGGGAGGAAAAGCGCTATCCGAACTCTCCACCCGCCCCCTGGTATAAACCGCACGCACACCGCCCCCGATAGAGAACCGATCGTTGATCTTGTAGCCGATGTTGGGGTTGATCTCGATGGTTTCCAGCGTGAATTCCTGGGCGAAGGCCCGGCCGACTCCTTTCCAGCGTTTGGAGAGTCCCGCCGGGACTACAAGAGACAGGCCGAATCGTGCGTTGCCAACGGATGGGCTTACATAGTGAAACGCCGGCAGGATGACATTCTCGGTTTTGGTGGAGTCGGTGAGTCCTGTTGCACCGGTATAGTCTATGGGGGAGAGTTGTATGAAAGTGAGATCCCCCTCCAACATCGCACCGTCTTCATTAAACACCATCGCCGCCGGATTGTAGTAGGAGGCGTCCGAACCGTGGGCGTTGGCAACGTAGGCACCGGCGAGTGCGGTGGAGTTTATCGACTGTTCCGGTATTTTGTATGCGGCGGCCATCGACTGGGATGACATTGCCGCCAGGGTGCAAAACAGCAGACGTTTTTGCATTCTCATAGTACCAAGTCCTCTCTTGTTATTTATTCTTGTACCCCTGAAAATCCTGAGGGAATCTAGCACCTTGAGCAAGCTTCCACAAGAGATGGCAGGTGTTCCCTTGACTTCGGCAGGGGGGAAACCCGGGTGGAAAAGATGGGCGATAAACGCGGTTGAGATTGCTATTTATTAGGAAAACATGGTATAAGGTCAGCTTATTGGGCCCTAAACATTGACGTGGGTTACCCGCATGGCAGATAGACGACTTCAGGTCTTTTTCACCGTTGCCCGTTTACTGAGTTTCACCAAAGCTGCGGAGTCGCTGCACATGACTCAGCCTGCCGTAACTTTCCAGGTTCGGCAGCTTGAAGAGTACTTCAATACCCGTCTTTTCGATCGCACCCACAATCGCATCAGCCTGACCGAAGCCGGCGCCCGTGTATACCAGTACGCGGACAAGATATTCGAACTCTATTCGGAGATGGAGAATTCGGTGCGGGAGATGACCGGTGAGATCAGCGGTTCGCTGACTATCGGTGCCAGCACCACCATAGCGGAGTATATGCTTCCGGCTTTGCTTGGGGATTTCAAGAAGAAGTACCCTGAAATCAATATCCATCTCAAGGTCTCCAATACCGACGGCATCGTATCCATGGTGGAGAACAACAGCATCGATCTGGGTGTTGTGGAGGCTCCAGTTACCAACAAGAACCTGGTGGTCGAACAGTGTCGTCCCGATCATCTGGTCGCGATCGTGCCGCCCGGGCATCCCGAGGCGGAGCGTGAAACCCTCACCTACGAGGCGTTGATCAAGTATCCCTTTATCTGTCGCGAAGAGGGATCAGGCACCCGTGAGGTGATCAGCGAGTACTTGAATGCCGTAAATTGCAGCGAGGATTCCCTGAACGTATCCATGGAACTGGGAAGCCCCGAGGCGGTCAAGGGGGCGGTGGAGACGGGGATGGGTATCTCGGTGGTTTCCCTGGCCACCGTGCAAAAGGAGCTCAAACTGGGGACGCTGGTGGCCATCAACCTGGATCCATCTATGGACAGGCCGTTTTCCTTCGTTCGTCAGAAACAGAAGTTTCGCGCCAGGGTGATGGAGGAACTGCTGGAGTTCGCGCAGAATTACTGCAGGGAACATCAGGAAATCTGATCTGGGGATGACTCCCATGTGGTGGATCCGGAGACTATTGCCTTGGTACCGACCAAACGAAATGCCTCCCCGAGCCAAAAGGGGCTCATAAAGGTCTTTGCGGCCCTGAACGATCAGGATAAGGCATCACTGGTGGCCTTCGCCGAATTTTTAAGGGCCCAGGCCGCAGATAACGAGCCGGAAGCTGCCGGCCCGCCACCCGAGCCCAAGCCCATCCCGAGACCCCGAAAGGAATCCGTTGTGGGGGCGATCAAGCGCTTGTCTGATACCTACTATATGCTGGACCGTTCGACCCTGTTGAACGAGACCTCCTCACTGATGACCTCTCATGTCATGCGGGGGCGAGAGGCTTCCAAAGTCATTGATGACCTGGAGACCATGTTCGCCAGTCAGTTCGAAGAATTCGTTTCTTCCGCGGACTGATCTACTGCCCACATGCGCCTATTAACCGAGTGGTTTAAACGCTACTTCTCAGATCCCCAGGTGATTTTTCTGGCCGTGCTGCTGGTGGGCGGTTTCGCGGTCGTGCTCACCATGGGGGACATGTTGGCGCCGGTGCTGGCCAGTATCGTTATCGCTTATCTTCTCGAGGGGATCGTCGCGAAGCTTGAACGGGGCTCCGTGCCCAGGCTGCTGGCCGTTCTGCTGGTTTTCGTTGCATTTCTTGTCTTCGTTACTCTGCTGCTGTTCGGGATCATGCCCCAATTGTCCCGCCAGGCGACCCAGCTGTTCCAGCAGATCCCCTCCATGATCACCAAGGGACAGGATCTGTTGATGCAACTCCCGCAGCACTATCCTGAGATCGTATCCCCTGAACAGGTTCAGGCCCTGTTTACCGTCATCCATCAGGAGATTGCGGAACTCGGGCAGAGGGTGCTGTCGGTTTCCTTCTCCTCTGTCGTCGGTTTCATCACCGTCATGGTCTATCTCATCCTGATGCCGCTACTGGTGTTTTTCTTCCTCAAGGACAAGCGGCTGATCGTCGACTGGGTCATACGCTTCCTTCCCAGCGAGCGACGGCTGGCAAAGACCGTCTGGCGCGACATGGATCGTCAGATCGCCAACTATGTCCGGGGCAAGTTCTTGGAGATTATCATCATCTGGGTGGTCAGCTCGATCACCTTTACACTCATGGGTCTTCAGTACGCGGCATTGCTGGGTATGCTGGTGGGGCTTTCGGTCATCATCCCCTATATCGGTGCGGCGGTGGTTACGTTTCCGGTGTTGTTGATTGCCTGGTTTCAGTGGGGCTGGACGGCGGATTTCGCCTGGCTCACCTTTGCCTATTTTGTCATTCAGATCCTGGACGGCAACGTGCTGGTGCCGCTGCTTTTCTCCGAGGCCGTGAACCTGCACCCGGTGGCCATCATTGTGGCTATATTGGTGTTCGGCGGGCTCTGGGGCTTCTGGGGGGTCTTTTTCGCGATACCGCTTGCAACCCTCGTTCAGGCGGTAATTACCGCCTGGCCGCATACAAAGAGGGAAGTACCGGAGGCTGCCTGAATCTGTCGATTCTCATTTAGTCAGCCCGGCATCGACGGCACGAGATCCGCCTCGGCAATCCAATGGGGCGGAAGCGTACCGGTCTCCATATAGGGCAAGACGATGCGGGCATGCAACTTTTTGATCAATGTGGCCAGTTTGCGGGCGCTGCTGCTCTCCACCTTCAGGGTCTCCGCTGCAAGGCGGATATGCTCTGCCTTCAAATAGTGCAGCACCTGAAAGGCGTTCTTACTCGCACTGAATCCTGTCAGGGAGATCTCTATCCCCATCTGTCGCAACGCATTGACGGTGGCCTTCGCCTCTGTGGGCGATGCCCCCAGTTCCTGGGTGTTGAAGCCGGCTACCAGACCGGTTCCGACCATCTGCCGGCTGCGAAGTTGATCCCTGAGCCACACGATCTGTTTCGGTTGTTTCATGGACTCGAAGGAGAGTTCCACGAACAGGGTGACGGGCTCGCCGCTGGTACGCTGCTGCTCCATGATGTTCAATGATTGTTCCAGTAGGCACCGGTCGAGAAGACTCAATTTTTCAGCCTGCCTCGCCACCTCCCGAATATCCTGTGCAGAGACCTCGGATACCTCCGGAGTCATGATATTCAGGACGATTTCGAAGTGGGTGATCTCTCCGTCAGGCGATTCAATGAGAGGCTGGAAAAAGGTGCGGATATCACCATGTGTCAGGGACTCGATGATCAGTGCCGCCATTTGACCGCCTGCGGCAAGACTCGATGACAACACTACCGGGCTGTATACGCAGCTCTGGTTGCCTCCCAGCTGCTGCGCATCCTTACAGGCCCTGGCCGCCTCCAGCAACAGAGTCGATGCTTCGTCGCGCTGATTTGTAAACAGACCTATACCTATGCTCAATGTCGGTGTCAGGCCGCTTGCGCTGTGGGCAAACAGGTATTGCTCCACTTTTGATCGCAGCTTTTCCGCCAGTTGCAGTATATTGTCATCATCGGGCCGGCTGGCGATCACACCCAAACTGTTGTCGTTCAACCTGCAGGCTACGTCCTGTACCTCGATCTGTTGGGCGATGAGGGTTCCTAATTCTGCAAGAAGGCGGCTGGCGACTTCTTCCCCCTCAGCCTGGCGGATCTTTTCCAGCCTATCGATATGAATATGCAGCATTCCTCCATGCAGCAAGTCCGCCTGATCGCCTGACATCAGGTCATCCAATTGCTCAAAGAAATATCCAGGGTTGTAGAGGCCGCTGACCGGGTCTCGTGAAGTCGATAACGAGGTGCGTTTCTGCAGCACCTGAGAACGTTTGATCCTGTTGCTCACGGTACTGATCAACTGGGTTGGACTTACCGGCTTGCTGAGGAAGTCATCTGCGCCGTAGCTGAGGGCATCCAGCTGCTTTTCACGGTTTTTCTCCCCGGAGAGAAAAACGATGGGGGTCACCACGAAATCAGGATGCTCGCGTATCACCGTGGTCAACTCATTGCCATTTGCATCCGGCATGTAGAGGTCCATAAGTATAAGGTCGGGTTTGAATCGGCCAAGGGCGTCGAGCACCTGCAGCGGCTGGGTGATCGACAGGGTCTTCATGCCCGCTTTCTGAAGTATGGCAGACGCGAACTGGGCCTGGGAGATATCGTCCTCTATTACCAGAACACGGTACTGCATCTGCTCCCGATTGGTCAGTTCCCAAAGCTCCTGCGCCAGGGTTCGTGAATCGACGGGAGCGACATAGTAGGCCGCCACATTGGTTCTTATTGCCATCAGGCGCAGTTCCAGGCTGCGATTCCCTGCGATACAAACCACCGGCACCTTTGCGTGTTGCCTATCCTGTGCTGATTTCAACAGGGGTGTCATGGAATACATCTGGGGCAGCATGTCGCCGTCCACGATTATCCCATCCGGAAGGCGCTTCTGGACCTCACCTTCCATATCGTCCGCATCCATGAAGGTCAGTACGTTGAAGCCCGCGTTCTTTAACTCAGACTCCAGCCCGGGATGCGGATTGTCAACGGGTCGGAGATAAAATAACCTTCGCTTTTCCGATCGTGTGGGAAAGGTTTGATCGACGGCCTCGATCCGATTGGCCTCTTCACGCAGCTGTGCTACCAGATTCATTCCGGCCTGATACTGGAAATCGGAGGGCTGGGACCGGGCTTCGTCCAGCGTGTTCAGGAAGCGCTCCAGCTGAATGGAGCATTGATTGATCCCAATCTGTCCAAATCTGCCGCTGGAGCCTGCCAGTTCATGCACTCTCTTCAAATAGGAATCGAAATCGTGGGAGGACCATGACAGTTTGCAAAGCCGGGTCCATCCATCTTCAAGGTATTTTACGCGCCGCGGAAGATGCTTTAAAAAAGCTTCTTTGAGCTCCTGTCTTGCATCATTTTCGATTGGCATTTACGTATATTCCGGACTCAGGCACCCGGTGATTATCACCGGTCTCTGTTTGAAGTGGGAATACCTCCATTATACCGGTTGACGGATCCAAACATCATACCTATTGTGCTTATGAATGTAACAGGATTGGCGTTGGGTTACACTAGTAACAATATGAAACAATACGATAAAGCTGGCCTGCTGGGTGCCGATAGTAAGCAGTATGAAACAATACGATAAAGCTGTCTTGCTGAGTGCCGAACAGCTCCGACTCTTCTATAAGGGAATGGGGTTCGGTGCGCTTGCCACTTTGTTGCTGGCATGGGCCATCGTTGAAACTGCAGGTGGCTTGGGAAACGATGCGGTGTTCGTCTGGAGCGTGGCGATTGGGCTGGTGAGTATCGGCCAACTTATGCTCTGGTACCTTTGGCGACGCGTGAAGCCCGGTCCTTCCGTATCCCGGAACTGGCGCTATTATCCCCTGCCGCTGAGTCTGTTCGGTGGCATTTGCTGGGGTGCGGCCGCCGTCTACCCATATCCCTACTCTGCGGGCTTCGACCTGCTGCCGGTTCTCATCGCTGCCTGCGGCGTGCAGTTGATGCTCATGCTTCAGTCCTCCCTTTTGCCCGCGTTGGTGATTTTTGTTTTGGGTTTGCTGGTGCCCATGGTTATGGCGTTCCAGTCCAGCGCTGAGCACCCCTCTCCGGATCAGGTCCTGGTTATCGGCACTGTTGTGGTTTTGATAAGCCTGACGGCCGTGGCATTTGCAAGACTGATGATGTGGATGTCTAACCTGCATGCAGGCAGGGAGATTCTGGAACTGATGCTGCAGATGGAGGGTGATGAGAATGTTGAACAGCAGCGCAAAATGGAGGAGCGGGATTCGAATAGCAGGGACTTGGAGCGGGAACTGTTCCTGGAAAAGGAGGCGGTAGAATCGGCGGCTATGGCCAAGAGCGAGTTTCTGGCCACCATGAGCCACGAAATCCGGACGCCCTTGAACGGCATCGTACCGGTGCTGGAGATGCTCGGGGATACACGGCTGGATCAGGAACAAAAGCAGTTCGTAAGCACCGCGCTTGCCTCATCCCATCATCTGCTGGGAATCATCAACGATATTCTCGATTTTTCCAAAATAGAGGCGGGACGTCTCCAGGTGGAGAAGATTCCCTTCGATGTCTGGGAACTGGTTAATTCAGTGTCGGCGGTTATGTTGGGTCATGCACAGAAGAAAAACCTGGATCTGCAGTACCTGGTGAGTAACGACGTTCCCCCGGTTATCCAGGGCGATCCGATCCGCCTGAGGCAGGTTCTGGTCAACCTGGTGAGCAACGCCATCAAATTCACCCAGGAAGGGAGCATTACCCTGGAGGTCTCTCTAAAAAGCGAGCACGGGATCGGGGAGCAGTTGATGTTTTCGGTCAAGGATACCGGCATAGGTATTAGCAGCGAAACGATATCGCATCTGTTTCAGTCATTCTCCCAGGCCGACGCATCCACCACCCGCAGGCATGGCGGAACCGGCCTGGGTCTGGTTATCTGCAAGGGGCTCGTGGAACTCATGGGCGGACAAATCAATGTTCGGTCTAAACCCGCTGCGGGGTCGGTGTTCTGGTTTGTTCTGCCCCTCGAGAGGGCAGTGTCCGAAGAGGTATCGCGCGAAGCGGTCCCGGGGTCCCGGTTTACGCCCGTTTTCGGATCGGAGGAAGAGCTACCGGTACCGGAGAGTGAACCGGTGTTTCACGAGGTTCCAGTGGAACCGCAGCTGTCGGGCATCGTGCTGGTAGTGGAAGACAATCCGGTGAATCTGGGTGTCGCGAGAAAGATGCTGCAGCGTTTGGGACTGACCTGCGATGCGGTGACCGATGGCAAATCTGCGGTTACTGCCGCCAGCGGGAGTCGATACGATCTGATTCTGATGGATTGCCAGATGCCTATCATGGATGGTTACGAGGCTACCCGGTTGATTCGCCAACGGGAACGCGGTAAGGATGCGCCGCAGGTGCCGATTATTGCCATGACTGCCAACGCCATGGCGGGAGACCGGGAGAAGTGTATTGAGGCGGGCATGGATGATTACCTTTCCAAGCCTGTTGTGCTGGATACCCTGGGAAAGACCCTGGGCTATTGGCTCAGAGTACACGAATCCCCCCAGCCGGTGCAGCCGGTGCAGGGCAAAACCCGGCGCTTCACGCGCTCTTTGACCGGTAAACGTGGAACAGCCGCTGCCAACGAGTCAGAGGATGCTCCTTCCATCGTGGACAAGGAGGTTCTGCGGAATCTGTATTATGTCATGGGGGACGATTTCGTTGGGCTGATCGAAAGCTATATGGCACATGTTCCGCAGTTGATGGGTGAAATCAGGGCCGGCATCGAGGCCCGTGACCTGAGCCAGGTGATCCGCCCGGTTCATTCCCTGAAGTCCAGCAGCGCCAATGTGGGTGCCATGCGCCTCTCTTCGGTTGCACGGGAAATGGAGGAAGACGCCCGAACTGGAGAACAGGATAAAGTGATTGCCGGGTTGGCAGGTTTGGAACATGAGTACGAAGTATCCAACGGCGCGCTGAAGACCATCGACTCAAACTTTTTCGAATAACATTGCCAAGTGGGGGTGACCCGCAGGGTCCTGCGTGGCTGATTCCCTTTCCGGGGGATGTTCAAGATTTCTGGCTCTTCCCCAGGTCAAGTGGGCAGATGGCCGTTGTAGGGCCGAATTCATTCGGCCAACAGCATCATTACCCTTGGAGACAAGGAGGTCACCACGTCCTGCGACGCATTACGCAGCGGACGTCATTCCCTGCACCATCAAGTCTATTGCATCACCACTACCGAACTGGTCGAATGAATTCGACCCTACGGTTTTACCTCGCAATGCGCCGCCGGGAAACCGCCTCCCCACGCTTTCGAACTTCGTCAATAGTTCGACGCCTTCCGAAACTAAGAAAATAACCTGCTGAATTAAATAATAAAAAAACCCATAACTAGTCATGGCATATCTCTTGCTTACGGATAGTCCGTAAATAGAAGAGAAGCAAACTGCCATGGAAAACGACGCAATGGACTCCGATCTGGATCTCGGTATTGAGAAGCCTGAGGGGTCAAAAAAGAAACTCATCATAATCATAGCCCTGGCTGCTTTGCTGCTGTCGGCTGTCGGCGGAGGCGTCGCTTGGTTTCTTCTGAGCGATTCCAAACCCGGGTCGGAGCAGACAGAAGGCGGGGTCGAGGATAAGGAAAAGGTTGTCGACAATGATGACAATCCGGCACTTTATCATCCTCTGGAGCCGGTCTTTGTGGTCAATCTGCCGCCGGGCGGACGGCACAACATGATGCAGGTGGGGGTACATCTCATGACCCGCGAGCCTGACCTGGTGGAGTTTCTCGAATACAACAATCCCCTGATTCGCGATCACTTGCTCACCCTGTTCAGTAATCAGAAGGACACTGCCCTGCAGGACCGAAAGGGTAAAGAGAAACTGCAGGCGAAGATGAAGAAGGTGCTCAACAAGATTGTTGCCGACCAGGGCGGCACCGGGGAGATCGAAGGGGTCTATTTCACCTCTTTCGTGATGCAATGACATGAGCGCCAATGACCTCCTTTCACAAGATGAGATCGATGCCCTACTGCACGGGGTAGACAACGGGGCCGTCGAGGCCGATGAGGCCGATCAATTCGATAATGATACCCGCTCCTACGATTTCGCCAGTCAGGATCGTATTGTCAGGGGCCGGCTTCCCACCCTTGAGATGATCAATGAACGCTTTGCAAGGCACTACCGCACCAGCCTGTTCAATATGCTGCGAAGGTCCGCGGATCTTTCCGTATCCGGCGTGCAGATGGTCAAGTTTTCCGAGTTCGTACACAGTTTGTTCGTTCCCACCAGCCTGAACATGATTCGGGTTCCGCCCCTGAAGGGCAAGGGTCTCTGCGTCCTGGACCCAAAGCTGGTGTTCTGCGTAGTCGACAATTATTTTGGCGGCACCGGCCGCTTTCATACAAAAATCGAAGGTAGGGATCTCACGCCCACGGAACAGCGCGTGGTCAGGATACTGCTGGATCTGGCCTTCGTGGACCTCGAGCAGGCCTGGAAGCCGGTGATGGATCTTAAGTTCGAGTATGTGGGCTCAGAGGTTAATCCCCAGTTTGCCAATATCGTCAGCCCCTCCGAAGTGGTTGTGATTACCACGTTTCACATCGAACTGGAGTCGGGTGGGGGCGATATGCACGTCTGTTTGCCCTACTCAATGGTGGAACCCATTCGCGATCTGCTGGATGCGGGTGTACAGAGTGACCGCGGTGATCGTGACGAACGCTGGGAGCAGTCCCTCAGGGAAGAGATTCTGGAAGCTGAGATCGAGCTGAGCAGCATGCTCACCGAGACTCAGATCTCTATGAGAGACCTGGCGCAGATCAAACCGGGCGACATCATTCCCATAGACCTTCCGAATACAGTGGAAGGTTTTGCCGCCACCGTTCCGGTGTTTCAGGGAACCCTTGGAGTTTCGGAAGGGAAGTACGCCATCAAGGTGCGGGAATGGAACAAACGAGGGACAGGGGAAGGTCTCAAGAAGCTGATCGGAAATTGACAGGAGATTCCGGCATCCGGTGACAGCCGGTGTTTTCGACGAAGCCAGGCCGGGATGTGAGCAGGCCCCAACGCAAAATATAGGCAGGATGAAACTATGAGCGAGATGAACACGGACCAGAACGAAGCATTGCCCGATGATTGGTCTCAAGCGATGGATGAACAGCAGAGTTCCGACAGTGCGGCGGAAGGAGGCGGGGCCGAATCTGCCCAGTTCCAGGAACTTCAGGCTGAAAGTGCAGTAGAGAATGGAGAGGTAAGTCTCGATGCGATTCTCGATGTGCCGGTCATCATCTCCATGGAGATCGGCCGGACAAAGATCAGCATCCGCAATCTTCTGCAGCTCAACCAGGGTTCGGTGGTTGAACTCGACCGGTTGGCCGGGGAACCCATGGATGTGCTGGTCAACGGAACGCTTATTGCCCAGGGAGAAGTGGTGGTGGTCAACGACAAGTTCGGTGTTCGGTTGACCGACGTCATCAGCCCCGCTGACCGGGTCAAGAGACTTCAGTGATGAAAACCGTTGCCTGCATCCTTCTGCCGGCTTTGGCACTGGCTTCGCCCCTTATCTATGGAGCGGAGGACAAGAGTGCCCCGGCAGGCATGGGCACGTCCCCCCTGGGGACCGGCGCCCTGATGGAAACAGCGGGTGGGCTGCTGCTTATTCTGGCACTGATCATCGGACTGGGCTGGTTGGTTCGCCGTTACGGCAGACTGCCGATGGCGGGCAAGGGATTGGTGACCATTCTCGGTGGTGTTTCATTGGGGCCCCGGGAGAGGGCCGTGGTACTGCAGGTGGGCGATGCCAGGCTGCTGGTTGGAGTGGCCCCCGGGCGGGTGCAGACGCTGCACGTTATCGAAGGCAGCGATGATCAGGTCACGGAAGCCAGCGGAGCGGTCTTTGAGTCGAGGCTTCGTACGGAGATGGAGGCCTCTCCGTTGTGAAGCATTTCATACCTGCCCTGTCGCTTCTGTTACTGCCGATGTCGGGCTTTGCGGCCCCCGGCCTGGAAGCCTTCACGCTGACCCCTTCTGCGGACGGCAACGGTCAGACCTATACCCTGAGCCTGCAGGTGCTGCTGTTCATGACGGCGCTCAGCCTGCTGCCCGGCGCCCTGCTGATGATGACTTCTTTTGCACGGGTGATAATCGTGCTGGCCATTCTGCGCCAGGCACTCGGAACCCAGCACACACCATCCAATCAGATACTCATCGGGCTGGCCCTGTTTTTAACCGTATTCATTATGATGCCCGTGTTCGAGGAGACCTACCAGGTGGGCGTGGAACCCTATCTGGAGGGAAAGATCGCCGCACAGAAGGCCGTCGAGCAGGGATCCTTCCCGTTGCGGGAGTTCATGCTGGCTCAGACCCGTGAGAGTGATCTGGCACTGTTTTCCAGGATCGGCAACTTCGAGGCCTTTCAAAGCAGCGAACAAGTTCCGTTTTCGGTGCTGCTGCCTGCCTTCGCCACTTCTGAGCTGAAAACCGGATTCCAGATCGGCTTCCTCATCTTCATTCCTTTTCTGATCATCGATCTGGTGGTGGCCAGTGTCCTTATGTCCATGGGCATGATGATGCTGTCGCCGCTGATCATATCCCTGCCGTTCAAGATCATGCTGTTTGTACTCATCGACGGCTGGGCCCTGGTGTTCGGCACCCTGGCTTCGAGCTTCCTGGTTTAACAGGATGACACCTGACTCGGTTCTGGACATAGGCCAGTCTGCACTGGAGGCAACCACAGTGCTGGGTGCGGTGATACTGATCCCGGCATTGCTGGTGGGCCTGGTAGTGGCCATGTTTCAGGCTGCCACCCAGATCAACGAAATGACCCTCACCTTCATTCCCAAGCTGATCATCGTGGTGGTGGTGCTGATGGCGGCGGGCCCCTGGATGCTGCGGGTGATCATGAATTTCACCATCACCCTCTTCGAAAGCATTCCGGAACTGATCGGATAAGTGGAAAACCCATGGCCTTCAGCGAGGAACAACTTCTGCTCTGGTTGGCCGCATTCATCTGGCCCATGATCCGCATCGGTGCTTTCCTGGCATCGTCGCCGATCATCAATTCACGCCAGACCCCGGTGATGTTTCGTCTCAGTCTGCTTATGGTGCTGACCTGGCTGGTGATGCCCCTGGTGCCGCCGCCGTTACCGGTGGATGTCTTCAGCAGCGAGGCGTTCCTTATGGTGCTGCAGCAGATACTGATCGGCGTGGCCATGGGATTCGTCCTGCAGATGGTGTTCGGCGCGCTGACCTTCGGCGGCCAGGTGATGGCCTACAGCATGGGGCTGGGCTTCGCCTCCATGATGGACCCCCAAAACGGCGTACAGGTGCCGGTGATATCCCAGTTCTATCTGATCCTGGCGACCCTGACCTTCCTGGTCCTCGACGTGCATCTGATTCTCATCGAACTGTTGATCGAGAGTTTTCACACCTTCCCCGTTGCTGTTGACGGCATCAGCCGCAACGGCCTGAAGGAGATCATCGGCTGGGGCAGCCGGATGTTCAGCGGCGGCCTGCTGATGGCCCTGCCGGTGATGGCGGCGCTGCTGCTGGTAAACCTGGGCATGGGCATCATCGGACGCGCCGCCCCGCAGCTGAATATCTTCGCCGTCGGTTTTCCCATTTCGATGCTGATTGGTTTTGTCCTGATCTGGATCACGCTGCCCAATGTCATGGCCATCTTCGAGGATTTCCTGGCAGAGGGTTTGAATCTGATCCGGCACATCCTGTTCATTGGGAGTTGAGCCATGGCAGAGAACCAAGACGGTCAGGAAAAAACAGAACAACCCACACAGAAACGGCTTCAGGACGGCAAGCGTAAAGGCCAGACCGCCCGCTCCAGGGAACTCAACACCGTGGCCATCGTCCTGATCGGAGGCGCCACGATGGTGGGGATGAGCGGACATCTGGGTCAGGGACTTTCTGATGTCATGACCTCGGGTTTCACCATTCCCAGGGCGGATATGTACGACCCCACGGTGATGCTGCTGCGCCTGGGCTCCGCCATTCAGGACGCCCTGCTGGTGCTGCTGCCCTTTTTCATCGTGGTCGTTGCAGTCGCCGTTATCAGTTCCGTTGCCCTGGGCGGCATAACCATCAGCACCGAGGCGATTGCCCCCAAGCTGGGAAAGCTCAATCCCCTGAAAGGCCTTAAACGGATGGTCTCTGTAAAGGGGCTGATGGAACTGCTCAAGGCCCTGGCCAAGTTTCTGCTGGTCGGCGGAGCGACGGCGGTGGCGCTCTGGACCACTCTCGACGACTTCATCGCCCTCAACACCATGGACCTAGGGCCGGCTGTGAGCCAGCTCGGCAGCCTGGTGGGCGGGTCGTTCGTGCTGATCGCCACCACACTGATCCTGGTGGCCATGATCGATGTGCCCTTCCAGCTGTGGGACCACAAGCGGCAGCTCAAAATGACCCGCAACGAGCTCAAGGAAGAGATGAAGGACACCGAAGGGCGGCCCGAGGTAAAGGGACGCATCCGCAGCCTGCAGCGTGAAATGGCCCAGCGCCGAATGATGGAGGAGGTGCCGAAGGCCGACGTAGTGGTGACCAACCCGACCCACTTCGCGGTGGCGCTGCGCTACGACCAGTCCCGCATGAGTGCGCCGAAAGTGGTGGCGAAGGGCTCCGACCTGATTGCCGCCAACATCCGCAGGGTGGCCCAGGAGCACGATATAACCGTGGTTGAGTCGCCCATGCTGGCACGTGCCATCTACTTTCACACCGAACTGGGGGACATGATCCCGGCGGGCCTCTACCTGGCCGTTGCCAAGCTTCTCGCCTATGTCTTCCAGCTCAGAGCCTATCGCACGGACGGTGGCATGAAGCCGGATTCCCCGGAAGACCTGTCGGTTCCCGATGAACTTCAGGTCCCCGAGAAAGATTAACCCAAGAGCCGATTGAGACGTTATGGACACCACGATCATTCTGAACAATTTTAGAGAAATGGGGGCGAAGGGCCTGGGCGCGCCGCTGATCATGCTGCTGTTGCTGGCGATGGTGGTGATACCCCTGCCGCCCCTGGCCCTGGATGTCCTGTTCACTTTCAATATCGCCCTGTCCCTGGTGGTTATGCTGGTGGTCGTCTATACCCTCAGGCCCCTCGAGTTCAGCGTGTTTCCAAGCCTGCTGCTGGTGGCCACCCTGTTGAGGCTGGCTCTGAACGTGGCCTCCACCCGCGTGGTGCTGCTGGAAGGACATAACGGCGGCGATGCGGCGGGAAAGGTGATCGAGGCCTTCGGTGCCTTCGTCATCGGCGGCAACTACGCGGTCGGCCTGGTGGTGTTCTTCATCCTCGTGATCATCAACTTCGTGGTTGTGACCAAGGGTGCCGGCCGTGTCTCGGAGGTCAGCGCCAGATTCACCCTGGATGCCATGCCCGGCAAACAGATGGCCATTGATGCGGATCTCAACGCCGGACTCATATCTCAGGAGGAGGCACGGACCCGACGTGAAGACGTGGCGCAGGAGGCTGACTTCTACGGTGCCATGGACGGTGCCAGCAAGTTCGTCCGGGGCGATGCGGTGGCGGGCATTCTGATCCTGCTGATCAACATTATCGGCGGACTCGCCATCGGCATGGGGCAGCACGACCTGGATTTCTCCACCGCGCTGCGCTACTACGCCCTGTTGACCATCGGTGACGGCCTGGTGGCCCAGATACCCTCGCTGCTGCTTTCCACTTCGGCGGCAATCATCGTGACCCGGGTTGCGTCATCCCAGGATATGGGTGGCCAGATACTCAGCCAGGTGTTCTCCAATCCCCGCGTCCTGGCACTGGCCGCCATCATCCTCGGCATGATGGGAATCATTCCAGGGATGCCCAATTTTGCCTTCCTCAGCCTGGCCGCATTGGCCGGGACGGGTGCCTGGTGGCTGTATAGACGCCAGAATCTGGTGGAGGATGAAGTATTGCCCCCGGTCGTGCCCGAAGTACCCGCCGAACAGAAGGAATTGACCTGGGACGACGTGCAGCCCTTGGATATCGTCGGGCTCGAGGTGGGGTATCGCCTGATCCCCCTGGTGGACCGCAACCAGGGCGGTCAGCTGATGAACCGTATCAAGGGGGTTCGCAAAAAGCTCTCCCAGGAGCTGGGTTTTTTGATCCAGCCGGTGCACATCAGGGATAACCTGGACCTCAGCCCCACGGCCTATCGCATATTGTTGAACGGAGTTGCCGTGGGCGAAGCAGAGGTTCAGCCCGACAAGGAGCTGGCGATCAGTTCCGGCCATGTGTTCGGAACACTGCAGGGCGTGGAGACAAAAGATCCGGCATTCGGCCTCGACGCGGTCTGGATCGATCCCAACCAGCGCGACCACGCCCAGACCATGGGTTACCACGTGGTGGATACCAGCACCGTGGTGGCCACCCATCTCAACGAGATCCTGAAGACCCAGGCCCATGAACTGATCGGCCACGAAGAGGTGCAGCAGCTGTTGGACATGTTGTCGCGCACCGCCCCCAAACTGGTCGAAGACCTGGTGCCGAAAATCCTCTCTCTGGGCCAGCTGTTGAAGGTGTTGCAGAACCTGCTGGCGGAGAGTGTACCCATACGTGATATTCGCACGATCGCCGAAACACTGGCGGAATACGGTACCCAGAGTCAAGACATTGGCGCCCTGACAGCCCGTGCCAGAGTGGCCATGTCTCGCGCCATCGTTCACCAACTTGTTGGTTCTACTGATGAAATTCCAGTTTCTGTTTTAGATCCAGGATTGGAACAGATATTGCAACAGAGCATACATCCCTCGGATGAAGGAGGCGTGGGATTCGAGCCGGGCCTGGCAGAACGGTTACAGCAGGCCCTGATCGAGACGGCGGCCCAGCAGGAGACGGCAGACCAGCAGAGCATACTGCTCGTCGCCGCGGGAATCAGGCCCTGGATGTCCAAATTCGTGAAGCACAGCGTACCGGGCATGCGGGTCCTCTCCTACAACGAAGTGCCGGACAACCGCCAGATCAAGGTCGTTGCCACGGTTGGAAAACCGAATTAGCAGAATTGATGAACCCAGTCGGGTGGGCAGAGAAAAGCGCTGTTCACCACTGAAAGGCGAAAGCAAGGGATTATGAAGATAAAACGTTTTTTTGCTCCAGACATCCGCCAGGCGCTGCGCCAGGTCAGGGAAACCCTGGGGGCTGATGCGGTGATCCTGTCGAACAGATCGGTGGACGGCGGTATTGAACTGGTTGCTGCCATGGACTACGACGAAACCGCTTTCGAGTCCCAGTCCCAGGTACCGTTGAAACCCGTTCCCCCCACAGAGATTTCCCCCGAATACAAAGAAGACAGGCCCAAGGTGGTCGAAGCGGCCCGGAGCCGGACAAGCCCGCCTTTGATCGAATGGAGTCAGGACCCCGCTCTGCAGGAGATGCGCCAGGAAATGAAGTCCCTGCGCCGCATGATGGAAAACCAGCTTTCAGGTCTGAGCTGGCAGCAACTGGGCAGCCGCAGACCCCAGTCCCAGGAACTGCTGCGCCGCCTCATGGAACTGGATCTGAGTCCGGATATCTGCTCCCGTCTCGTGGGACAGATACAGGATACCGAGAGTTTGGATCAGGCTTGGCGCAAAGCCCTGCATCTTCTGGCCAACGAACTGCCGGTGGTGGGGGAGAGCCTGCTGGACGATGGCGGCGTTGTGGCACTTGTCGGACCCACCGGCGTGGGCAAGACCACCACCATCGCCAAGTTAGCCGCCCGTTTTGTACTGCGCTACGGCCACCGCAACCTGGCGCTGGTTTCCACCGACAGCTACCGGATCGGTGCCCAGGAGCAACTTAACACCTACGCACGCATACTGGATGTGCCGGTGCGAAAGGCACCGACCCCAGAGGAACTCAAGGTCACCCTTAATGCGCTTTCCGATAAACGCCTCATACTGGTTGACACCGCCGGCATGAGCCCGCGGGACCTGCGCCTGAGCGAGCATCTGTCTCTTCTTAAAACCGGGAACCGGCGGGTTCGAACCTTCCTGACCCTTTCAGCCACCACCCAGCAATCGGCCCTGGAGCAGGCTATCCAGTCTTTCGGTACATCGGAACCCGAGGGCTGCATCCTCACCAAGGTTGACGAAGCGGCATCCCTCGGCGGAGCCCTCTCTTCGGTGTTGCACAGCGGTCTGCCGATGGTTTTTTACACGGACGGGCAAAAGGTGCCCGAGGATATCCACCTGGCCAGGGCGCATACCCTGGTGGGGCGTGCCGCAACACTCAGTCAACAGACGATGACGGAATACAACGACGAATACCTGGCCCTGGCGTTGGGAGGTGCGAGAGCAGATGCTCATGTCTGAAGCATCATTGGATCAAGCCGCGGGTTTGCGCCGCATGGTCAAACCGGAGCCTGTGCGGGTGATAGCCGTAACGGGCGGCAAGGGCGGCGTCGGCAAGACCAACATATCCGTGAATCTGGCTGTTTCCCTGGCGGATCTCGGCAGACAGGTGATGGTGCTGGATGCAGACCTGGGTCTGGCCAACATCGACGTGGCGCTGGGGCTTCATCCGGAACGCAACCTTTCCCACGTACTGCGCGGCGAGTGCGAGCTGAGCGAAGTGGTGCTCAGGGGCCCTTCAGGCATCATGGTGGTGCCGGCGGCATCGGGGGTTCAGCAGATGGCCGAACTCAGCGCCGCCGAGCATGCGGGCCTGATCCGCGCCTTCAGTGATGTGGGCGCAGAGTTAAACACCCTGATTATCGACACGGCAGCCGGCATTTCGGACAGCGTCATCAGCTTCAGCCGTGCCGCCCAGGAAGTGGTCGTGGTGGTGTGTGACGAGCCGGCTTCCATTACCGATGCCTATGCGCTGATCAAGCTATTGAACCGGGAATATGACGTGGATCGCTTCCGGATTCTTTCCAATATGGCGCGCTCGGCCCAGGAGGGCAGGGATCTTTTCAGTAAGATTTGTCGGGTAACCGATCAATACCTGGATGTCATGCTCAGCTACATGGGCAGCATCCCCTACGACGACACCCTGCGCCGGGCCGTGAAGACCCAGAAGTCCGTGGTACAGGCGTTTCCACGCAGCCGGTCGGCGCAGGCATTCAAGAATCTGGCGAAGAAGGCCGATAACTGGCCGGTACCTGAAGGGGCCGGTGGCCACCTCCAGTTCTTCGTCGAAAGGCTTATTCAATTTTCTAGTCAGCCCGGGGAGATGGGATGGTGAACGGATTAGCAACCTACAACGCAGTTCAGGAGCAGAGTGCCGAAGTATTGGTGGCCGAGCATGCATCACTGGTGAAGCGTATTGCTTATCACCTGGTGAACAGGCTGCCGCCAAATGTCCAGGCGGATGACCTTATCCAGGCCGGTATGATCGGCCTGCTGGAGGCCAGCCGCAACTACGATCCAAGCCAGGGTGCCAGCTTCGAGACCTATGCCGGTATTCGCATTCGTGGCTCAATGCTCGACGAGATCCGCCGCAGCGACTGGACACCCAGATCGGTCCATCGCAAGGCACGGATGGTGGCCGAGGCAATGCGGGACATCGAAAACGAAGAAGGCCGCGATGCCCGCGATGTGGAGGTGGCGGATGTGCTGGGCATGTCCCTGCGTGACTACCACAAGATACTTCAGGATGCCTCAGGCTGCAGAATTTTCAGCCTGGAGGAACTGCAGTCAGTCGGGGAACTGCCACAGGAACGGAAAGACGGTGCCATCAGCGGTCCGTTCGAAGGGATGCAGCGCGACATGTTCAAGAGTGAGCTCTCCGAGGCCATCGCCGGCCTGCCCGAGCGGGAGCGACTGGTCATTGCCCTCTATTACGACAAAGAATTAAATCTGCGGGAGATCGGGCATGTGCTCGGTGTCAGTGAATCACGGGTATGCCAGATCCACAGCCAGGCTACTTTGCGCCTGAGATCCCGGCTCTCTGAATGGCTGTCTGAGGGACCTGAATAGTTCTTTGAAGGAAAAATCGTGTTGACAGCTGTTTTAGACAAGGGCATGAAGATCCTCATCCCAGACTACCGCTTTTGCGGGGGACTCCCCCAACGCCTGGAATGGTGATCTGAGATGGACTATCTAAGCATTCTTGGCATCACAATCGCTCTGGGTGCCATCCTCGGCGGAAACATGTTGGAGGGTGGTCATCTCGATGCCCTGGTAAACGGTCCGGCCCTGGTGATCGTATTCGGCGGCACCATCGGTGCGGTCATGCTGCAGACACCCTTGAGCATATTTCTCCAGGCCCTGCGCCTTTCGGGAAAGGTCTTCCGGCCCGAGAAATTTCTACCCGATCAGGCGATCGGGAAAATGGTCGAGTGGAGTAACGTGGCGCGCAGGGAAGGCCTGCTGGGTTTGGAGAATGCCTCAGAGGCTGAGAATGACCTGTTCATCCGCAAGGGCATGCAACTGCTGGTGGACGGCAGTGAACCGGAGGTCATCAGGAATATTCTGGAAGTGGAGCTGGATATCCAGGAACAGCAGGACGTACAGGCCGCGAAGGTGTTCGAGGCCATGGGCGGGTACTCGCCAACCATCGGCATCATCGGTGCTGTTTTGGGACTTATCCACGTGATGCAGAACCTGGCGGATCCCAGCAAACTGGGCAGCGGCATCGCGACGGCCTTCGTTGCCACCATATACGGTGTCGGCCTTGCCAATCTGTTTCTACTGCCCTTCGGCGGCAAGATGCGCACCCAGGCCCGGGAGAAGGCAAGTTACCGGGAGCTGGTTGTGGAGGGCATCGTGTCCATCGCCGAGGGCGAAAACCCGCGCTATATAGAGACCAAGCTTCAGGGTTACCTCTGATAGTGTTAACAGGCCCTAAGATATGGCGCGCAGAAAACGGCATGAGGAACAGGAAAACCACGAGCGCTGGCTGGTCTCCTATGCGGATTTCATAACGCTGTTGTTTGCGTTCTTCGTGGTCATGTATTCCATTTCGTCCGTAAATGAAGGCAAGTATCGGGTGTTGTCCAGTACCCTCACGGGGGCATTTGTTACGCCGGCCCAAAGCCTGGATCCCATTCAGATAGGCGAACAGGTGCGCACCCAGATGCCGGTATCCGGTGAATATGCTGCACCGGAAGCCCGACCAGAGAATCTCAACCCACCTACAATCAATGAGACGGTTCAGGACGAAAAGCCTCCTGTAACGGCTCCCATAACAGGAAAGCCCCTGGCGGCGGTGGAAGAGGAGCTGATTGATAATCTCAGCGGCTTCA
Source organism: Chromatiales bacterium (assembly GCA_030145425.1). Taxonomy (GTDB): domain Bacteria; phylum Pseudomonadota; class Gammaproteobacteria; order Chromatiales; family Chromatiaceae; genus JAHEHQ01. Next base: position 50,251 of record JAQYVO010000225.1, read on the forward strand.
TTGACAAGGATCTGGTCTCGGTCAATCGCACGGAGCGGGGTATCGAGGTGGAAATGAAGAGCAAGATGCTGTTTCCCAGCGGCAGCGCCCGTCTCTCCCGGGATTCATTGAATGTTCTGAAAGGGATGGCGGAGATCATAAAACCCCTGCCCAACCAGATTCGCGTGGAGGGCCACACCGATAACGTGCCCATCAAGACTGTCAGCTTTCCTTCAAACTGGGAGCTGTCGGCGGCACGTGCGGCCAGTGTTGTCCACCTCTTTACACGCTATGGTGTCGATTCCGGCCGCATGGCCGCCACCGGCTTTGGCGAGTTTCGCCCCATCACAGACAACGACCAGGAGGAGGGGAGGCAGAAAAACCGCCGGGTGGCGATGGTGATTTTGGCCGGGGAGCATGAGCGGATGCTGGAAAACTTCTCTGGAAAGAATGATAACTGAAGGTTCGGGATACGCTGCAGATTTCAGGCACGAAACGTGCATTAATTATTTAAAATACTTTTATCGTCCAAAACTTGACGCTGTAAAACCGGATTGATTGGCGCCTTACATCCATATCAGGCGCAGGGCAGGGGGGCTGTTAAAGACCTGCCGGGAGAAAAACGATGTCCGAAATCAGTCAACCCACATCCATAAAGCCTATCTGGCCCACGCGCAGGGAGCAGGCTCCGACAAAGCGCCGGCCAACCCAGCGCAAGGATGAAGGACAAGAGAGCGAGGGGCAGAAAAAGGAATCGCGCGATGGTGACAGACATGTGGTGGACGATTATGCCTGATAGCGCTGACACAGTCTGGATCCTGACTGCGGCGTTCGCTGTGGTGGCAGTGGTTACCTTGCTGGGGATGGCCATGACCATCCGGCTGCAAAGCCGGAAGCTAACAGAGCTTAGGGAAGGTATCCATACACTCGGTGCGGACTTCAATGCGCTTTGCTCCGGCGCCACGGGTGTGGATCGGCGCATTTCCCGGCTGGAGAGGCAGGGATTGGATCTCGGTCACCGCCAGGAGACCCTGGAGAATCAGAGACAGACCGGAGACATGCCGTACGGGGAAGCCATACAATTGGTACAGAAGGGTGCTTCTGCGGAGAGGCTGGTCGAAGAGCTCGGTCTCAGTCAGGGCGAGGCCGAACTGGTCATGTTGTTGCACGGGATGAAAAAAGAGGACGCGGCCTCTGTCATGGCCGGGGGTTGATCACAGAAACCTTCACAGCACTTTTCTTCCAGCGCCGTATTTCCTATGCTTCGTTCCACTGCTGTCCCGTTAACCTCAATATAGATGTCAGTAACACTATGATTTTAGAGGTACAGCTAAGACTGGCATTCTATTGAGACATGAAATCCCAGAACAATGGGTCCCTTCTCCCCACCCCCCTTTCCCGATCCACGGATCTGCCCCTGTTGCAAATCAACGATCCCGAGGCGATAGCAAAGTTCATCGTGAGGCGCTTGCCTTTCGACTAAAACGCTTTAGTTGGCTGAGTAAATTTGGCCCTACAAGGGTAAATTAACATTTTCTACAAAATGCATTCCATCTGTCAGTAGGGTCGAATTCATTCGACCACCGGCTGTCTCCAGCGGGTTCAAGACCACTACGCCAACCCCGCCATTCGAGCTAAACTACTCACTCTTTGATCGAAACGGAGCACTCATGGATATCAAGCAGGACCTGGTACGCCACTATCGCTGGCTGCGCCACTACGGCAATAACGACTCCCACAGCGGCAATGGCTCGGTGCGTGTGGATGACCAAATCTGGCTGACCCCAACTGGCGCCTGTGCCGACACCCTGACAGCCGAGTATCTGGTGGCTTGTCCCCTGGTAGGCCCGTGCGGCCAGGGCGCATCCCTGGATGGTCCGCTACATCAACAGATTTATCAGACAAATCCGGCAGCAAGGGCGGTACTGCACAGCCATGGCCCCTACACGGTGGCCGCTACACTTGGTGGTGAAGATTTCATACCGCTGGACTTCGAGGGTCAACTTTACTTCCCCCGGGTACCGGTGGTTACCATCCCTTATGAAGACTATGTAGAAAAAGCGCCGAAAGCAGTAGCTCAACTGCTGGCCACCCACAGAATAGCTGTAGTGCGTGGACACGGGGTATACGCTTGTGGCGAGTCGCTCAATCTGGCATACAAGTGGAGTTGTTCCCTGGAACTCTCTGCCAAGACAGCTTTGATCGCCGCGGGAGCGGGTACGGTTGATTTCGGAAATATTCCCCGATCTGTCGCACAGTGATCCTGTATGACCTAATGTTGGCCAGGATAATTGCCGATACGGATGTTTATCGATCTATTAAGTAAATGCGCACGGTGCGAAATAGTTGGAACCAGGCTCTCATGTAACGCCGATACCGTTGGGTTATAAAATCACTTTACCGTTAAAAGTTGCTGAACCGGGAGTCAGGCTTGTTGAAAATAATGAACAATAACCAAGTAAAACCGGAGAAAGTCACCAAGCCTATTCAAATACTAGGTGCATGGCTGGCTGGTCTCATTCTTGTTAACGGATCGTTCTTGGGAGTGGCGGCATCAATCAGTAAACCTGATTGGATAGTTGGTGCGCTTGTTATTGCAAGCATAGTAAATGTCCCATTATTTCTTGGTTATATACTTCTCCTTCAAGCTAAATTTCGACCGGAAATGAAAGAGAACCCTTATTATGCCAAGTATCTCGAGTCAAACACCGGAAAAATATTTTATGAGAAAAAGGAAAGTATGTCTTCCACAGAAGTCAGGGAACTGGTGGATTCTTTCAACAAGCAAAATATCTCTATGATTTCTGGTCTGGAAGATGGCCTTAAAATAGTAACAGAACATTTAAAAAGTATATCAAGAGAAAAAAGGGGACACCCTCAATACCAGGATAGGATAGTAGCTCTCGAGAAGACCATAAAAAATTCCTCGAAATTGCTTGAAAATGCCAGAAGAAGCATGAGACGCAGATCCGATGTGGCTGGCATATATGTAAACGACTTGTTATTCAACTATCAACGAATTGTGAGTGAATTGGCTAAGCACGGTCTTTCGGTTGCATCTACTTTTGGCTCCAGTTCAGATGTTCCTGAGGCACCGGTAAAACTCGTTTTGGGATTTGGATACAATATCTCAATGAATGATCTCAGAATTGCATCCAGGATTGCTATAGCGCAAGGTTTTGACCATATCCATTTTGCCAGGTTTCAGTTTAATGAGGAAAAAATTTATTTCGGTTCTTACATATATCGAGCTGCAGATCGACCAAAAGAAGTGGCATTCACGGACGAAATATTTAGTTTAATCATGAACGAAGAATCTACCATCTATGATGTGATTGACATCATTAAGCAACAGCAAACCTAGAGTATTAAACACGGAATTATTGAAGCGGTATGCGTTTTAAAAGGCGGGTTATCTGAAGCGTTTGTAGCCTATGGTAACCCTATAGCAAGGTATATTTCCCCACAAATACTGGTCATGGTCATGGCCATGACATATAGACTGGAAAGCAACAAACAGAAAGTGATTGGTTTTTACAGGACAGCTTATGAGGCAACCCGCAGATCTTTTTTGCGGAGTATGGTGTTTGCTCTTGTTGTCTTTTTACTGATTGGTTGTGGAGGTTCTGATGAAGGCGGCATAACCTTGGAGGATTTGCCTCGCTATCCCGGCGCAGTCCAGGTTGAATCCATGGAACAATCTACCCCGGGTGGCCTTATGGGGGGGAAGCTCGAACAGTTTACTACTACAGATCCATATGAGGATGTTCTTCGTTTCTATACCGAGGCATTAAGTGAATTTGATCCTGAAACTTCCTCATTCGGCTCGGAACTTGGGCAACAAACTGCAATTTCAATTCCACGGGAGAAGGGCATTTTAACGGTGGCCGTACAAGTATTCGAAGAGGAAGATATGGTGAGTATTACTTTTATGTCTGTGGGGAGATGACTATTTCTGATCGCACTAGTGGTCCGCGCGACCCACTGTGGGCCAACCGGGTTCATCCAGCCGCCTTTACCCGCCTGTGACGGGTTAGTCCGCAGGTGGTTTGCCGAACTGGATGACTTTCCTTTGAGGTGAGAGGTTGATTTCGTCGAATACGGCCCCTGTGCGGGCGCTGAGCATCAGCCACACGGCCTCCGCCACATCTTCGGGGGTGAGATGATCCCCCGGAGCGTCTCCGGGCCGAAAGTTCAGCTGGTCGAAAAAGCTGGTATTGACCATGCCGGGATTGACAATACCGACCCTGACCCCGGATCCGGCACACTCCTCCCGAAGTGACTGGGCCAGTCCACGAATGGCGAATTTCGTGGCAGAGTAAACAGCCCCTTTTTTGCCGCCGGAAACAGCGGCTTCAGAACCCATGAATATGAGATCTCCCGCGGTTCTTTTTTTAAACGCAGGCAGAAACTCCCGTGCAAGCAGAATGGAAGCGGTGAGATTAAGGTCGATGAGTTCCCGGATCTGCGTGGGTGAAAACTCCTCTAGCGAGCCGAAGCGCCCGAACCCCGCATTGCAGACGATGCCGTCTATCTCCGGATGTTGGAGGTGCAGGGACTTCAGCCTCTCGGGCAGACTGTCTATCAATGCCAGATCAAGGGAAACCCCGGTAAACCCTTTCATCGGTTCGATATCCTGTGAACTGCTGCGGCTGAGGCCTATTACCTTGCAGCCCTCCTCCAGGGCTTTGTCCGCAATGGCCCTGCCTATGCCCCTTTTGGCCCCGGTGATCAGTAAAGTCCTTGAAGTGCTCATTAATGTATATCCAGTTGTGCCAGCAGCCTGTCCAGTATGGTCAGCCGGTCCGCTATCAACCGGGAGACCATTTTGGCGTTGATCCCCGCGGCGGGTTGACGCAGGTTGTCCGATATCACTTTCAGGCAGAAGATCCTGTCGGGTGGGGCATACTGCAGCGCTGCCGCATAGAAACCTGCCGCCTCCATGTCACAGAGTGTCGGTCTTCGATAGTCTGTGTCCGGCCCGCTGAGGGTGGTCAGCCGGTCCGTAGCACAAGGCGGCTCGAACGGGATGGTCGCCTGCCATCTACCCTTGTCGTCCCCATCCAGAATCTCGCTGGCCAGCACCGCATCACCGACGGCACGGGTTGGATGGCCTGCAATGCCGAGGTTTATCCAGCTCGCCCGGGCGGGGCCCAGCATTTCGGCCAGCCAGCAGGTAGCGTCGTAGGCGGCATTTTTTCCCACCCCGGAGACTATCAGAGTCATATTGCCTTTTTTATAAAGTGGCAGATGGCTTACTTTGTTGTCTCTGATCAGGCTGTAACGGTCATTGACCGACCTCGCCTCGGCCGGGAGGGCGGTAACCAGGCATATCGGAGTCGCGGTCATCGGTCGGATTCCTGTACATCCGGAACGCTTGCCGGAGATGTGTTCGATATTACAACTACTTAAAGTATTCCGGCAATCGACCGATCTACATCCCAATAGGGTGATTTTCTGCCTGGGGATATTTGCGTCTTTGCGGCTAGGAGGCTGTCGGACTTATCCGTTTGAAGCGAAAATCACTGGGTGCGAATCAAATCAGTTTATCGAACGAAGCGAATAGTGAGCCTATTTAACGAGTTCGATAAACTGAGTTGATCGTCATCCAGGGATTTGCAGCCAAACAGTGTTAAGTCCGACAGCCTCCTAGAGCTGCACAAGCGACCGAAAGCGTCGCGGGAACCTGCGTTATGCGTTTCTGGAAACTGCTCTCCATAACGGTCCTGACCGGTATGCTCGTGATACCGGCGCTGGCCGATATCAACGAGATGCGTCTGTTCCGGATCGGTACCGGGGGAAGTGGTGGCACCTACTATCCCATCGGCGGCCTGGTTGCACTGGCAATCAGCAATCCGCCCGGCTCCAGATCCTGTGAATCCGGAGGCAGCTGCGGGGTGCCCGGTCTGGTGGCAATTGCCCAGTCGTCCAATGGCTCGGTGGCAAATGTCCGGGCGGTGCAGTCGGGCGTGCTGGAATCTGCCTTTGCACAGTCTGACGTAGCTTACTGGGCCTTTACCGGCTCGGGAAGCTTCAGGAACGAAGGGCCAGCAGCCCGGCTACGGACCATTGCCAGCCTCTATCCCGAAAGCATTCATCTGGTGACACGCCGTGAATCCGGAATCCGGACAATCAGGGATCTTCGCGGAAAACGGGTTTCTCTCGACGAACCCGGCTCAGGTACGCTCACGGATGCCCGAATCGTTCTCGAGGCCTTCGGGCTGAACACGGGGGATTTTGAGGCGGAATACATCAAGCCGGGCGTCGCCGCCGAGAAGATGTTGAATGATCAAATCGATGCATTCTTCTTCGTGGCCGGTTATCCCGCGCCTTCTATCTCCCGGCTCGCGGCGGAGAAAGCGATTTACCTGGTGCCCCTGGAGGGGGCGGAGGTACATGAACTCATCGATACGCACCGGTTCTTTTCTGAAACCGTTATTCCGGAGAACAGTTATGAGGGTGTGGGACCGACACCCACCCTGAGCGTCGGCGCTCAGCTGATCACGTCATCTGAACTGGATGAGGAACTGGTGTACGAGATAACCAAGTCACTCTGGAACACGAATTCACGCTGGCTCCTCGATAATGGCCACGCCAAAGGCAGATCCATCACCCTGGAAACTGCGCTGGACGGCATTGCCACGCCCTTGCATCCGGGTGCGGAACTCTTCTACAGGGAAGTAGGAATGCTGGCTAGAGAGGAATAATGTCCAGCCCGGTGTTACAGGGTTGCTTTGCAGGGTGGCCCCAGCGTTGAAGACACTGCTGAAAAAGCTTTTGACCTGCTCTACGAGATCGCTGGTACTCATAAGCCTTCTACTGCTTTTCACCAGCACTTTTATCTACTACACACATAAGACACTCGGCGATATACAGGCCTCTCTGCCCATTGCCCTGTCCATGCAGGAGCAGGATGTGGCCTTGCTGGTCAACGAGTTCAGTGATTTGATTCATCTCGTGCAGTCGGCGAAGGCTGCAATGGATCCGGAGGCCATCAAGAAGCTGGTGGATCAGATCAGCACTGTTGATCGGCATCTTGCGAAGATGCGGGAGGAGTACCGCTTCAACGATCTGATCGGTGTCTCCGCGATACATGCCGTTCTCAATCCCGCGATATTCGATATCAGTAGATGGTCCAGGGAGGGGGTTTATCTTTTTCCCCCTGAATCGCCCCAGACACTTGAATTGATCGAACTTCGCGCCGATGAGGCAAACCAGCAGGCGACCAAGCTGCTTTCCCAGTCGGCGGGGAAGGCCCTGGAGATACTCTCCCGACAGGCGTGGCGCATGAGCAGGTTTCGGCAGGTGACCTTCGCGACCCTCGTTATTCTGGGTGTGATGTCCCTGGGACTTGTGATCTCCGCTTTGCGCCAGCAGCGGACTGTGTTCGCATTGAAGGAGAGCGAGGAGCAGATTCGGTTCCGGGCCAATTTCGACCAGGTCAGCGGGCTTCCGAACCGGCCGAACTTTATTGAACATCTGGCTGATGCAGTGGCCCGCAGCCGCAGGACGCGGAACCTGATCGCCCTGCTGTACATCGATCTTGATCGCTTCAAGACCATCAACGACTCCCTGGGACACAATATTGGGGACCAGCTCATCAGAGAGGTGGGTCAACGAATCAATCAATGTGTCAGATCGACAGACATGGTGGCACGCCTGGGCGGCGACGAGTTTACGGTGTTGCTGGAGGACATGACCGATGCCATGCACGCATCCCTGATCGCAGAATCGATCATCGATAGGCTTTCCTTTCCGTACCTGATAGAAACCCACGAGATCTACTCAAGTGCCAGTATCGGCATCACCATCTGCCCGATCGATAGTGAGGATGCCACCACATTGTTGAAGAATGCCGACATGGCCATGTATCAGGCCAAGGATATGGGACGCGACACCTTTCGCTTCTTTACCTCGGAGATGACCGACCGCGCCCGGCACTTTATCGAAATTGACAAGGATCTGCGCCAGGCCCTGGCACGCGAGGAGCTGTTCATCGAGTATCAGCCCATCTATGACCTTCAGCAGGGCAGGGTCGCCGGTGTCGAGGCACTCATGCGCTGGCGACATCCGGACAAGGGTCTGATTATGCCGGACGTCTTTATCCCCGTAGCCGAGGAGACCGGCCTGATCGTGGCTATGGGCTACTGGATTCTGCAGCAGGCAACCAGGCAGGCCGCCAAGTGGCAGCGGTTGGGTGTGGCCATGCCGTATCTGGCGGTTAACGTATCCACGCGACAGATCATAGGCGGCTTTTGCAGGGAGAAGATCAGCCCCATATTGGAGCAGTCGGGTTTTCCCGCGAACCGTCTGGTCCTGGAGATCACCGAGTCTCTGCTCATGGGGGAGGATAACCGGGTACACGAGGCCCTTGACGGTTTTCGTGAAATGGGTGTGGAACTCGCGGTGGACGATTTTGGCACCGGCTATTCCGCACTCAACTATCTGCGCAACTTTCCCGTCAGCCTGTTGAAAATAGACAGATCCTTCATCAAGGACATGGTTGAAAACCACGGAGATGCCCGTCTGGTGGAAACCATTGTCGCAATGGCGGGAGGTCTGAATTTGGGCGTGGTTGCCGAGGGCGTTGAAACACCGGATCAACACCAGGCCCTGCGGGAGCGGGGCTGCAACATGGTACAGGGGTTTTTCTACAGCAACCCGGTGGATGCGGGTACCATCGATTCGCTTCTGTCCAACGGCAACTCCATTAATGATTGGATTCCGGCAGACACATCGACCAAAGCTTCTTAGCAGCATCGGTCGAATGAATTCGACCCTGCAACCTGTTCAATGCCACCATCATTTCGGCCCAGGCCGGGATCCGGGAAAGCGACCACTATGATAAACAACCGTAGGGCCGAATTCATTCGGCCAACAATTCAGGCCCCTTCCGCCATCTTCAGGTAATCAGACCGGAGTTTCAGGTAGCATTCGGCCTCCTGTTGCCTGCCCCGTTTCCCGGCGCCCTTTGCCAGGATTCCGGCCTTGCGCACCAGCACGGATGCGGCATCCGAGAGGTCTTCCCCGCTGATGGTGCCGCTGCCGATGATTTTTTCCAGGGCCCGTATGCGGAATCTGTCCATCCCCCAGAATTTCTGTGAGAGCTGATCCGTATGCCCGCCGTATTTGATAATTTGCGGGGTCTCCAGGTAGGCCACCGGGTAGCGCGAGCAGACGCGCAGCCAGAGGTCGTAGTCCTCGCAGGCCGGCAGGGATTCGTCGAACAGCCCGATCTCGTCGAAAAGGGCTCGTTTAATCAGCGACGATGAGGGGGAGATTACGCACAACGGCAGGCAGTTGGAGAATATCCATCCGCCGCTCTTGGCATGTTTTTTCATGGCATTCACCCGACGGCCGTTACGCACCCAGATTTCCCCGGTGTGGCAGAGGGGGTGATCCGGTAGATCCGCCAGCAGCTGCAGCTGGTTGGCCAGTTTTTCCGGCAGCCACTCGTCGTCGGAGTCCAGGAGCGCGATCCATTCCCCCCGGGATGCCTCTATACCGAGGTTGCGAGCGCTGCTTACCCCGCCATTTGGCTGGTGAAGATAGCGGCAGTCGGGAAAAGCCTTTTCCACCATTTGGCGGGTATCGTCCGTGGAGCCGTCATCCACGATGATGATCTCCAGGGGCCTGAAGGTCTGCCTCTGAACCGATGTCAGGGCGCGGCTCAGCAGGGCAGAGCGATTGAAGGTGGGTATGACGACGGAAACAGAGGACAAGGGGATCAGGAAGCGATGGCACCGGCCGCCCGGCGTGCCCTGTGCAGTTGCCCCACCATTTCTTCCAACGACGGCATGCAGTCGATCCGCTCTATCATGGTGGAAACGGGCCCGAAATGGGCAAGGGTGTCGCCGTAGAAGTCCCAGATTGGATCCTTGACGGATTCACCGCTGCGGGCTCCCGGTTCACAGAGTTGCGTGGCGCCTGCCAGATGTATCTGTTGAACCCGGTTTCCCGGTAAAAGTCTGAGATAATCGTCCAGTTCCAATCCCTGGTTCACGCAGGTGGTGTGGAGGTTCGAGATATCCAGCAGGATCAGGGAATCGGATTGCTCCGCCACCTCACGGAGAAATTCCGCTTCAGTAATTTCCTGGGAAAATCGACCCCGTCCCACGGGTACGTTTTCCAGGAGTATTCTGCGCCCCAGGTAATCCTGCACCTTAGCGATGCGGGACACCAGATGTTCCAGCGTGTCCTGAGAGTAGGGCAGTGGCAGCATGCGTCCGTGGTTGTCATCGGCGCCACTCCAGCAGAGATGGTCCGACACCCAGGCGGGATCGACCCGATCGAGAAGCTTTTTGAGGCGCTCCAGGTAGTCCGTATCCAGCGGCCAGGGGCTGCCGATGGACAGTGAGATCCCGTGCATGGTGAGGGGATAACGGCTACGGATCGCATCGAGTTGCCGCAGTTCGTCAGGTTCCGCATCCATGTAGTTCTCGGAGATGATCTCGAACCACCCCACATCCGGCCGCAGGCGCAGCACTTCGGGCACGTAATCCCGGCGCAGTCGCAGACCGAACCCGAGATACGGGAAACGGGGATCGCCTTGGGCTGTTGGAGTCGTCATCAATCGGGGCCTGCTTTCAGCCGGAACCTGGTTTGAAGATAACGCTACTTCCCGGGTTGCCGCAAGAAAATAAAATCCGAACCGCGGAGACGCGGAGAATTGTGATTTTTTGGGCTCTTCCCCCTGATCAAGTGGGTAGATTACCGTTGTAGGGCCGAATTCATTCGGCCAACAGCTGTATCTGGATGACAGGTCGTGATGAAACGCCGATGGTCGAATGAATTCGACCCTACTAATCAAATGGGTAGATTACTGTTGTAGGGCCGAATTTATTCGGCCAACTACGGTTATGCTTGCGTATCGAAGGCTCAACAGATCCACCAACTCAATGCAGGGCGTTGAACATCCTGCCGCGGTAGCGGGCCACGAGGGGGTTCGATGCGCCCATGATCTCAAATACTGCCAGCATACCCTTGCGCCCGGCGTCATCCCCATAAGTGCGATCTTTCTGGAGCAACCTCAGCAGCAATTCCAGGGCGGCTTCGTGGTCACCCAGTCTCACCTTGTGGGCGGCCAGCTGGTAGAGGGCCTTGCTGTCCGCGCCGTCGCCGGAGACCCGGGATTCAAGGTCACTCTCGGTCGGGGCGTCCTGCAGCACCAACTGGAACTGCAGATTTGCCCTGAGAGACACCGCTTCCGGGCTGTCCTGGTCATCCTGGGGCAGCGCCGATAATGCCTCCTGTGCCCGTTCAATCTCGCCCTGCGCCGACTTCACGCCGGCATAGGCCAGCAGAACCCGGGAATTTTGTGGATCCATCTCGTGGGCCTGCTCGATAATACCGGCGGCTCCGTCGAAGTCTCCCTGCTGGGACATCTCATCCGCCCGGGCCAGCAGGCCATCGGATTCCCTGGGTATGTGCTTGTCCAGGAAGGCGCGGATCTGGTTTTCCGGCAGCGCCCCCATAAACTCATCAACGGGCTGCCCATTCTTGAAGACCTTCACCGTGGGTATGCTGCGGATCCCGAACTGCATGGCGATCGCCTTCTGCTCCTCGGTGTTGAGCTTGGCGAGCAGGAACTTGCCCTGGTACTCGTCCACCAGTCTCGCCAGCAGGGGCATGAGCATCTTGCAGGGCTGGCACCACTCGGCCCAGAAGTCCACCAGGACCGGGACGGACTGGGAGCCCTCGATGACAATTTTCTGGTAGTTCTCTTCGGTGATTTCAAATATATAGGGTGAATCGCTCATGGTCGTATGCCTGCCTGCTCCATGCCTTCGGATTTTCTTGATTCAATATGGGGTGTTTTGCGGAGAATTCCAGTTCCTTGAAATCCGGTCACCGGATCCCGCATCCTCCGGGGCGGTTCGATGGACATCGATTGCCCCCTGAAGTAAAATTTCCCCGGTCGGCAGCCGTCCTCAGGGCGGTGATATCAGCAGCACTTCGGTGAAGCCCAGCATTCATCGGATTCAGCTGGAAAGACCACTCTTTTAATGCGATTTGGGGCGGTTCCCTCGGAACCGTTCTGATTCGGCACGCCTGTAGGGGACTGTCTTGAGAAAACCGGCGTTTCTGGTCCTGGAGGACGGCACCTCTTTCCGGGGTGAGTCTATCGGTGCCGACGGTCAGACCGTTGGTGAGGTCGTTTTCAATACCGCTATCACCGGGTACCAGGAGATCCTGACGGATCCCTCCTACTGCCGGCAGATCGTCACTCTCACGTACCCCCACATTGGGAATACCGGGACCAATACTGAAGACGAGGAGTCTTCGCAGGTATACGCATCGGGCCTGGTCATCCGAAACCTGCCCGCGCTGGCAAGCAACTGGCGCAGCAAGCAACCCCTGGAAGAGTACCTGAGAGAAAAGGGCGTGGTGGCCATCGCCGATATCGATACGCGCAGGCTGACACGCATCCTCAGGGAAAAAGGGGCGCAAAGCGGCTGCATACTGACCGGAGAGAACATAGACGAGACAACGGCACTTATGGCAGCAAAGGCCTTTCCCGGTCTGAAAGGTATGGATCTGGCGAAGGAGGTCACCACCGGGGTGCCTTACGAGTGGGCCCAGGGTTCATGGACCCTGGAACAGGGCTATCCGGATACCCCTCATCCCATCGAGGAGCATCTGCCCGTGCACGTGGTGGCCTACGACTACGGCATCAAACGAAATATCCTGCGGATGCTGGTGGACAGGGGCTGTCGTATCACGGTGGTGCCGGCCCAGACCCCCGCGGCCGATGTCCTCGCGATGCAACCCGACGGGGTGTTTCTGTCCAACGGTCCGGGAGATCCCGAACCCTGCGATTACGCCATCCGTTCTATAGGAGAGCTGCTGGAAACCGGGCTGCCTGTGTTTGGTATCTGCCTGGGCCATCAATTGCTGTCCCTGGCCAGCGGTGCCAGGACCATGAAGATGAAATTCGGACATCACGGGGCCAACCATCCGGTACAGGACCTGGATTCCAAAGGCGTAATGATCACCAGCCAGAATCATGGTTTTGCGGTGGATGGCGACAGCCTGCCGGCGAATCTCAGGGTTACTCACCGCTCCCTGTTCGACGGCTCTATTCAGGGTATCCACTGCACCGACAGGCCGGCGTTCGGTTTCCAGGGGCATCCCGAGGCCAGCCCGGGCCCCCACGATGTGGCGCCGGTCTTCGATCATTTCATCGATCTCATCAACCAGCGGGATACATCGGGGAGCGGGTTGGAAAACAACGAAGAAACGGTTGCGAATTCCGTCAGAGCGGCTGACTAAGATGCCAAAACGTACAGATATCCAGAGCGTTCTCATCATCGGTGCCGGTCCCATTGTGATCGGCCAGGCCTGCGAATTCGATTACTCGGGCGCCCAGGCGTGCAAGGCACTGCGAGAGGAGGGGTACCGGGTGATCCTGGTCAACTCCAACCCGGCCACCATCATGACCGATCCCGACAGTGCCGATGCCATCTATATCGAGCCGATCAACTGGCGCACCGTGGCCAGGATCATCGACAGGGAACGCCCCGACGTACTGCTGCCCACCATGGGCGGTCAGACGGCCCTGAACTGCGCCCTGGATCTGGTCCGCGAGGGCGTACTTGAGGAATACGGCGTGGAGATGGTCGGTGCCAGCCGGGAGGCCATTGATAAGGCGGAGGATCGCGACCTCTTCCGTAAGGCGATGAGGAAGATCGGTCTGGACATGCCGCGCTCGGCCATAGCCCACAGTATAGAAGAGGCCCTGCAGGTACAGGTACAGATAGGCTTCCCCACCATCATCCGGCCCTCCTTTACCATGGGCGGATCAGGCGGTGGCATCGCCTACAACAGGGAGGAGTTTGTCGAGATCTGCGAAAGGGGCCTGGACCTGTCACCCACCAATGAACTCCTGATCGAGGAGTCGGCGCTGGGCTGGAAAGAGTACGAAATGGAAGTGGTGCGGGATCACAAGGACAACTGCATCATCATCTGCTCCATCGAAAACCTGGATCCCATGGGCGTGCACACCGGTGACTCCATAACGGTGGCCCCCGCCCAGACCCTCACGGACAAGGAATACCAGATCATGCGCGACGCCTCCCTGGCGGTGCTGCGCGAGATCGGCGTGGACACCGGCGGATCCAACGTGCAGTTCGCCATCAATCCGGAAGATGGCCGGATGATCATCATCGAGATGAACCCACGGGTGTCGAGGTCCTCGGCCCTGGCGTCCAAGGCTACAGGCTTTCCCATCGCCAAGGTCGCCGCCAAACTGGCGGTGGGCTATACCCTCGACGAACTGCGGAATGAGATCACCGGCGGTGCCACGCCGGCATCGTTCGAGCCGTCAATCGACTACGTGGTGACCAAGGTGCCGCGCTTCGCTTTCGAGAAGTTCCCGAAGGCCTCGGACCGGCTCACCACGCAGATGAAATCCGTGGGCGAAGTGATGGCCATTGGCCGCACTTTCCAGGAGTCCCTGCAGAAGGCCCTGCGCGGGCTGGAGACCGGGATGCACGGGCTCGACGAGGTGGTGGATCCGGACTCCGACGAGCTCAAGAACATCTTCCGGCACGAACTGCGGGAGCCGGGTGCAGAACGCATATGGTACATCGCCGATGCCCTGCGCGCCGGCATGAAGATGCAGGAGATTTTCGAGGTGACCCGCATCGATCCCTGGTTCCTGGTGCAAATCGAGGAACTGGTACTGCTCGAAGCAGAGGTGCGGCAGGGGGGGGTGGACAGCCTGGACTACGAGCGGCTGCGCTACCTCAAGCGCAAGGGATTTTCCGATGCGCGGCTGGCCCGGCTCGCGGACGTGCCGGAGAAAGAGATCCGGGATCTCCGTCTGGCACTCGGGTTACGCCCCGTATTCAAGCGCGTCGACACCTGTGCCGCCGAATTTTCCACCAGTACCGCCTATATGTACTCCACCTATGAGGAGGAGTGCGAGGCCGGACCGTCCGACAGAAAAAAGATCATGGTGCTGGGCGGCGGGCCGAACCGGATCGGCCAGGGCATCGAGTTCGACTACTGCTGCGTCCATGCGGCATTCGCCCTGCGCGATGACGGCTATGAGACCATCATGGTCAACTGCAATCCCGAGACAGTGTCCACCGATTACGACACCTCAGACCGTCTCTATTTCGAGCCCCTGACTCTGGAAGACGTATTGGAAGTGATCGAAAAGGAGAAACCGGTGGGGGTCATCGTGCAGTACGGCGGACAGACACCCCTGAAGCTGGCGCGAGACCTGGAAGCGGCGGGCGCGCCCATCATAGGCACCAGTCCGGATTCCATCGATCTGGCGGAGGATCGAGAGCGCTTCCAGCAGCTGGTGGAAAAGCTGGGGCTCAAACAGCCCCCCAATCGCACCGCGACAGACCCTGAAGGGGCGGTGGGCCTCGCCAACGAGATCGGATATCCCCTGGTGGTTCGCCCGTCCTATGTTCTGGGCGGCCGCGCCATGGAGATTGTCCATGACGAAGACGATCTGCGGCGTTACATGCGCGAAGCGGTGAGCGTATCCAACGACTCGCCGGTGCTGCTCGATCGATTCCTCAACGATGCCATCGAGGTGGATGTCGATGCCATCTGCGATGGAAAGGATGTACTGATCGGCGCCATCATGGAGCATATCGAGGAGGCGGGGGTCCACTCCGGGGATTCCGCCTGTTCCCTGCCGCCCTACACCCTTTCAGTGGCCATTCAGGACCGGATGCGGGAGCAGATACGCAAACTCGCCATGGAACTGAAAGTGGTGGGGTTGATGAATACCCAGTTCGCGATCAAGGACGACGAGATCTATCTGCTGGAAGTCAATCCCCGCGCTTCCCGTACCGTACCCTTCGTTTCCAAGGCAACCGGCATCCAGCTCGCCAAGGTGGCCGCCCGCTGCATGGCAGGAACCAGCCTGGCGGAGCAGGGCATCACCAGGGAGGTGATACCCGAGAACTATTTCGTCAAGGAAGCGGTATTCCCCTTCGTCAAGTTTCCCGGTGTGGACGTCCTCCTGGGACCCGAGATGAAATCCACCGGCGAGGTGATGGGGGTGGGTGCGACTTTCGGCGAGGCCTTCGCCAAGGCACTGGAGGGGGCCGGAGATCTGCTTCCCCGCTCCGGATGCGCCCTGATATCAGTGCGGGAGACGGACAAGAAGCGCAACCTGGCGATCGCCCGCAATCTGCGGGACCAGGGATTCAAGCTCTACGCTACCGGCGGCACCTGCCAGTCCATTCTCGACGAGGGGATCGAGTGCACGCCCGTCCACAAGGTGGGCGAGGGCAGGCCCCACATCGTGGATAGGATCAAGAACGACGAGTTCAGCCTGATCATCAACACCACGGAAGGGAAGAAGGCCATCGAGGACTCTGCCGCAATCAGACGGGCGGCCCTGCAGCACAAGGTGTCCTATACTACGACCATGTCCGGCGGGGAGGCCATCTGCCTGGCGCTGAAGCAGGCGGACAGCACCAATGTGATCCGGTTGCAGGATTTGCATTGATAGCAGCACGAATACAAACAAGCGTAATCCGGGGATCAGGCTCCTGAATGGAGTTCCCTGGATTCCACTTCGTTTCATCCAGGCTACGCCTGTAGAATAGAAATCAGGATGTGGTGAACTTTGGCAGCCACATCCAGCACGTCTTAAGCACGATTACCTGGAATGGAAATTTTGGAGATGCTTGTATGAGCAAGGTACCCCTTACACTCAGAGGTGCGCAGATGCTGAGGGAGGAACTGACCAACCTGAAATCGGTTGAACGTCCCAACGTCATTCAAGCTATCGCGCAGGCCCGCGCCCACGGTGATCTCAAGGAAAACGCGGAGTATCATGCCGCCCGCGAACAGCAGGGATTCATCGAAGGCCGGATCAAAGATATCGAAGGCAAGCTGTCGCACGCGCAGATTATCGACGTCACCAAGCTTCATACGGATGGCAGGGTAGTCTTCGGCTCCACCGTCGAGGTCTACGAAGAAGAGACAGATGAAGAGCTCACTTTTCAGATAGTCGGCGAGGATGAAGCCGATATCAAGCAGGGGTTGATATCGATCAGCTCGCCAATAGCCAGGGCCCTGATCGGAAAATCCGCCGACGATGTCGCGGATGTGGAGACTCCCAAGGGGCTGCGGCACCTTGAGATCATGAATGTGCAGTATGTTTAAGAAGAAGGAATTTGAACCGCAGAGGTACGGAGACGCAGAACGTTAAACCAGTGTTCAAGTGGGTAGATTACCTCAGTAGGGCCGAATTCATTCGGCCAACTTGGGTCGATTACCGTTGCAGGGCCGAATTCATTCGGCCAACTCAAGCATCGGTCGAATGAATTCGACCCTACTGACAGATGCAATACATTTATTATTAAAACAAACGCTGCACCGCCGCGTTTAAAATCCTTTCTTCACTCTCCCAACCGGATTTTTGGTTTTTTCGGATGACGAAGATAAAACACCGCCACGTGTCCGATGGTCTGCACGGTTTCGGCACCGCTGTGCGCGCTGATGGCGCTGATGGTTTCCTGACGCTGTTCCCGGTCGCCGGTGCTGATCCGGACCTTGATCAGCTCATGGGTATCCAGCGCAATGGTCACCTCGTTGAGAACGCCATCGGACAGGCCGTGCTGGCCGACCATGACGACAGGCTTGAGGTGATGGGCCAGGCCCTTGAGCTGGCGCCGCTGGGGGTTGGATAGGGGCATCGGGTGCTCCGGTGAGTTAAAAACAGGTTAATGACAGCCGTAAAAAACTGGCTCATAGCATGATCAAATGGGTAGATTACCATTGTAGGGCCGAATTTATTCGGCCAATAGCTGGTTGAATCCAATCAAGCATCGGTCGAATAAATTCGACCCTACACAATTATTCTTAAATCGAAGATGTTGAATTACCCTCTCAATCAGCGGAAGAGCCTACAAACAAAATACATGAAACGAAGCAAAAGCAGCCGTGCCTGGCTGGACCGCCATTTCAACGACGAGTACGTCAAAAGGGCTCGGAAGGAAGGACTCAGGTCCAGGGCGGCTTACAAGCTCGAAGAGATTCAATCCAGGGACCGGGTCCTGAAGCCGGGCCAGACTGTGGTGGACCTGGGTGCCGCACCCGGGGGCTGGTCACAGATGGCCAGGCGTATCGTAGGGCCTCAGGGACGGGTGATCGCACTGGATATACTTGCCATGGATCCGCTCGAGGGTGTCGACTTCATTCAGGGTGATTTCCGGGAGGAACAGCCCCTGCTGGAACTCAGGCGGTTGCTCGGCGATACCGCCGTGGACCTTGTAATGTCGGATATGGCCCCCAACGTTACCGGAGTGTCATCGGTAGATCAGCCTCGGGCCGTTTATCTGTGTGAGCTTGCGCTGGCGTTCGCGCGGGAGACACTCAAACCGGGGGGTATTCTGGTGGTGAAGATATTTCAGGGAGAAGGTTTTGACAGCTTCATCAGGGAGTTGCGCGCTTCATTCGGCAGGGTTGTGACCCGCAAACCCCGGGCTTCCCGACCCAAGAGTCGCGAGGTCTATCTTGTGGCAGGGAACTATAATGTGTAGTAGTGTACTCAGTATTAGAGAAGTTTCCGTGTTAATTTCCACCTGTTAATCAATGATTTCCATTACTTTGAGCAGGCGGGAAAGGCAATCTCAGGAATACGTTCAGAGCCGCGATGTCGCGGATTTGCAGATAGAGGAATAAGCCTTGAACGATATGGCAAAAAACCTGATTCTCTGGGTGATCATCGCGATCGTCCTTATGTCGGTGTTCAATAATTTCACCACCCAGAAGTCGCCGCCCAACATGCTGGCCTATTCCGATTTCCTCTCCCAGGTTCAAGAGGGTTCGGTGCAGTCGGTGACCATAAACGGCAACGAAATAGAGGGTGTACTGACCTCAGGTTCAACCTTCTCGACTTACGCGCCGCGAGATGAGGGCCTGGTGAGTGATCTGCTCAACAACAAGGTACAGATCGTCGCGTCCCCGCCTGAGAAGCCGTCGATCCTGATGCAGATTCTGATCAACTGGTTCCCGTTGTTCATTCTTATTGGGCTCTGGATCTTTTTCATGCGCCAGATGCAGGGTGGCGGTGCCGGCAGGGGTGCCATGTCCTTCGGGAAGAGCAAGGCGCGCATGCTCAGCGAGGACCAGATCAAGGTCACCTTTGCCGATGTGGCGGGGGTGGAAGAGGCCAAGGAAGAGGTCTCGGAGATGGTGGATTTCCTGCGTGACCCCTCCAAGTTCCAGAAATTGGGCGGCAAGATACCCAAGGGTGTGCTGATGGTCGGTTCGCCCGGTACAGGCAAGACTCTGCTCGCGCGGGCCATCGCCGGCGAGGCTAAGGTGCCGTTTTTCACCATATCCGGCTCCGATTTCGTGGAGATGTTCGTGGGCGTGGGCGCGTCCCGGGTGCGGGATATGTTCGAGCAGGCAAAGAAACATGCACCCTGCATTATTTTCATCGACGAGATCGATGCCGTCGGGCGTCATCGTGGTGCCGGCCTCGGCGGCGGCCACGACGAGCGGGAGCAGACACTCAATCAGCTGTTGGTGGAGATGGACGGCTTCGAAGGCAACGAGGGTGTCATCGTCATCGCTGCGACCAACCGGCCAGACGTGCTCGACCCGGCGTTGCTGCGTCCCGGTCGCTTCGACCGGCAGGTGGTGGTGCCTCTGCCCGATGTCAGGGGTCGCGAGCAAATACTGAAAGTACACATGCGCAAGGTGGCGTCTTCAGACGGCGTTAAACCGTCGCTGATCGCCCGCGGTACCCCGGGATTTTCGGGTGCCGACCTGGCCAACCTGGTCAACGAGGCCGCCCTGTTCGCCGCGAAGTCCAACAAGCGTCAGGTGGACATGGAAGACATGGAGAAGGCCAAGGACAAAATCATGATGGGCGCAGAGCGCCGCTCCATGGTGATGAGCGAGGACGAGAAAACCCTCACCGCCTATCACGAGGCGGGCCACGCCATTGTCGGCCGCCTGGTGCCCTCCCACGACCCGGTGTACAAGGTAAGCATCATTCCCCGCGGCCGCGCCCTGGGCGTGACCATGTTTCTGCCGGAAGAGGACAGGTACAGCCTCAGCAAGGAACGACTGCAGAGCCAGATCTCGAGCCTGTTCGGCGGCCGTATCGCCGAGGAGTTGATCTTCGGGAAGGAGAGCGTCACCACCGGCGCCCAGAATGACATTCAACGCGCCACTGAGATAGCCCGCAGCATGGTCACCAGATGGGGACTTTCGGATAAATTGGGTCCTCTGACCTACGGCGAGGAGGAGGAAGAGGTGTTCCTGGGGCGTTCGGTCACCCAACACAAGAGTGTCTCGGACGAGACGGCCCACACCATCGATGAAGAGGTGCGCTATTTCATCGAGCACAACTACGACAGGGCGCAGAAGATCCTGGATAAGAACACGGACAAGCTGCACATGATGGCCGAAGCCCTGATGAAGTACGAGACTATCGATGCTGATCAGATAGACGACATTATGGACGGCAGGAAGCCGAAGCCTCCCAAGGACTGGACCGACGACTCGGAGGCCAAGGCCTCTGGCGACGGCGATGCCGAGGTCACTCCCGAAGAGGGTGACGAGGACGACAAGGGCACCATCGGAGATCCCGCAGGACAGCATTGACCGGAGGTCGCCGCTGATGGCGGCTGTCGACTGCGCTGGGAAAAGCCTGGATCTCTCGCATCCGTGCGTGATGGGTATTATCAATGTCACGCCGGATTCCTTTTCCGACGGCGGGGATTTCCTGACGCCAGGCAGTGCCCTGATTCAGGCGAGGCGCATGGTGGAGGAGGGTGCCGACATTATCGATGTAGGCGGGGAATCGACCCGCCCCGGTGCCATGGCTGTCTCCCAACAGCAGGAACTGGACCGCGTAATCCCCATCATTTCCGCCATTTCTGCTGAATTTCCCATACCTGTTTCCATCGACACCACTAAAGCGGCCGTGATGCGCGAAGCCGTGGCTGCCGGTGCGGGGTTTATCAACGATGTAATGGCGCTGCGGTCGCCGGGGGCCGTGGATGCCGCCCGTGCGACGGGTGTGCCCGTATGCCTGATGCATATGCAGGGCGAACCGCGCAGTATGCAGCAGGATCCCTGCTACCAGGATGTTGTCACCGATGTGAAAGCCTTCTTTGCCAGCCGGATCGAAGCCTGCCTGGCGGGCGGTATTTCCCGTGATCGGCTGCTGCTGGATCCGGGGTTTGGTTTTGGCAAGGCGCTGGAACACAATCTGGATCTGCTAAATAATCTCTCGGTGTTTGTCGATATGGGGTTGCCGCTTTTGGTGGGGGTGTCCAGGAAGTCGATGATCGGTATGATCCTGGGCGGCAATCCGGTTCGGGAGCGTTTGCACGGGAGCATTGCCGCGGCCGTGATGGCCTTCGAACGCGGGGCATCGATTCTGCGCGTGCATGATGTAAGGCCCACCGTGGAGGCGCTGAAGGTTGTCGCAGCTGTGCGCGATAGGTGATGATTGGGGATTATCAGTTAAAGCCGTAGCCTGCGCTCAACGCAGGCTACAAAAGCCAGGAATAATAAAGTGAAGAAAAAGTATTTTGGGACTGACGGCATCAGGGGTTGCGTGGGCGAAGGCCAGATCAATCCGGAGTTCATGCTCAGGTTGGGATGGGCTGCCGGGCGCGTGCTGGGCAAGCATGCCGATAGCCGGGTGGTGATCGGTAAGGACACCCGCATTTCCGGCTACATGTTTGAATCCGCACTTGAGGCAGGGCTTGTGGCCTCCGGCACGGATATCATGATGCTCGGGCCCATGCCGACGCCGGGGATTGCCTATCTGACCCGCACGCTCCATGCACAGGCAGGCATCGTCATCAGCGCTTCCCACAATCCACACAACGACAACGGCATCAAATTTTTCTCGAGCGAAGGAAAAAAGCTGCCGGATGAGGTGGAACTGGCCATCGAGAAGCAACTCGAGCAACCGTTGGCCACCGTGGAATCCAAGGAACTGGGTAAGGCCTTCCGTGTGGATGATGCTGCGGGCCGGTACATCGAATTTTGTAAATCCACCATTCCCTGGGTGATGAACTTCCGGGGGCTGCGGATCGTAGTTGATTGTGCCAATGGAGCCACCTACCACATCGCACCTTACGTGCTCGAGGAACTGGGGGCCGACGTGGTGGCCATCGGCGCAGAACCGGACGGCCTGAACATCAACGATGGGGTGGGCTCCACCCACATAGAGCATCTGCAGCAGGCGGTCCTCGCTCACGGTGCCGACTGCGGACTTGCCCTGGACGGCGACGGTGATCGGCTTATGATGGTCGATAATGCCGGCAGGGTGCTGGACGGCGACGACATTCTCTACATCATTGCCCGCTCCCGCATGGCCAATGGAGGTATCAAGGGATCAGTGGTGGGCACTCAGATGACCAACCTCGGTCTGGAGCATGCACTCAGGGACATCGATATCGGGTTGGAACGGACAAAGGTGGGTGACCGGTACATCATGGAAATGCTGGAAAAACACGGCTGGACATTGGGCGGGGAACCTTCCGGCCACATCATCTGCCTGGACCGCACCACGACGGGTGACGGTATCATCTCCGCGCTTCAGGTTCTGGCGGAGATGCATAGCACGGGCAACAGCCTGAAGTATCTGGCCAATAATATGGAGAAATATCCCCAGTTACTGGAAAACGTCCGACTGAGCGGGGTGACCGCCGAGGAAATCATGGCGTCTGATTCCCTGAAAAAAGCGGTCGCGGAGGTAGAGGCCGAACTTGGGGCCTCGGGTCGGGTGCTGCTGCGCCCCTCGGGTACGGAGCCCCTTATCCGTGTAATGATCGAGGGGCAGGACGGTCATCAGGTCGAGATCCTCACCAAACAGCTAGCTGGGGTTGTGCGGGGGCTGCTCTGAGGTAGGGCCGAATTCATTCGGCCAATGGCCAATTTACCGTAGGGCCGAATTCATTCGGCCAACAACCCTCATTACCACTGGAGACAAGGAGGTCGCCATGTCCTGCGACCCTACAGCAGCATCGGTCGAATGAATTCGACCCTACAGTTCTGGTGACAAATGGAACAGGTTACGAAATTCGGCTTGTTATTTGATTTTGCATAGGCCCGGGGCTAAACTACCGGGCTTGATTTTTGGTAGTTTGGAGAGGGACATGCGTCGACCGCTCGTTGCTGGGAACTGGAAAATGAACGGCAGCCGTGAAAGCGTTAAAACGCTTCTGGACGGCATAAAAGGCGGTCTTGATGCCGTGAAGCAGGCAGAAGTTGTCGTTTGCCCCCCTTATGTCTATATCCCGGATGCGCAGAACCAGCTCGATGGCACCACAGCGGCCTGGGGCGGTCAGGATCTCTCCGCCCAGTCATCAGGGGCCTATACCGGTGAGGTGGCTGCGTCCATGCTGTTGGATTTCGGCTGCAAGTACGTCATCGTCGGGCACTCGGAGCGGCGTGAGTACCACGGTGAAAGCAACCAGCTGGTGGCCGAGAAATATGCCGCCGCCCGTGCTGCGGGCCTGGCGCCCATCTTTTGCTGTGGAGAGACGTTGGAGCAAAGGGAGCAGGGCATCACCGAGGAAGTGATCGCCGGACAGATCGACGCCTTGATCGAATTGGAAGGTGTCGAGGCCCTGGCGGATGGTGTGGTTGCCTACGAACCTGTCTGGGCTATTGGCACCGGCAAGACCGCCACACCGGAGCAGGCGCAGGATGTGCACGCTTTTATTCGGGCTCGGGTGGCGGAGCGAAATTCAGCAGTGGCGGAAGGCCTTCGCATTCTGTACGGTGGCAGCATGAAACCGGCCAACGCCGAGGAATTGATCGCCAAGCCGGATATCGATGGTGGGCTCATAGGCGGAGCGGCATTGAAGGCAGTGGATTTTCTCGCCATCTGCACTGCGGCGAATTGATATGCAGACGATCCTGGTAATTTCTCATCTTTTTCTGGCGCTCGGGCTGGTGGGCCTGGTGTTGATGCAGCACGGCAAGGGTGCAGACGCCGGGGCGGCATTCGGGGCCGGCGCCTCCGGAACTGTTTTCGGCGCTAGCGGTGCCGCGAATTTTCTCAGCCGCGCCACTGCCGCGCTTGCGACGCTGTTCTTTGTCACCAGCATGGCCCTGGCGTGGTTTGCCATGCAGACAACTGAGCGGCCGGGTCTGATGGATGCGCTGGAAGTCCAGGTGGAAGAGGCTCCGTCAGAAGTGCAGATACCTGTTACACCTCAGCAACCCACCGCACTGCCTTCCGAGGTGCCGATGATACCGCAGCCGGCCGCCACCGGGGGCGGGGTTCCGGAGACAACAGAATAAGACGACAGAACCCGGTGCGAAACCGGGTCATTTCCATATAGCCGATGTGGTGGAATTGGTAGACACGCTGTCTTGAGGGGGCAGTGGCGTAAGCCGTGCCGGTTCAAATCCGGCCATCGGCACCACACCTGACAGGGTATAGTCCCGGAAATGGGAGATACCCTTTTTTTCTTTCGAGCATAAACCACCTAACCTTATGAAAATAAAAGAAAAACGGGTAATGACGGGGGTTGACAGGGTAGGTCTGGCACTCTAGAATCCCGCACTGATAAAAAAATCCACGGCCGGGATCTGTGAATTACCCGGAGATAGAGGGTAGAGGAAACATGCTCGAAAACTATCTTCCCATCTTGGTGTTCATAGGCGTCGCCATCATCGTCGGCGTGGTCATGGAGGGGCTCGGGTTCGTGCTGGGCACCCGGCATCCCGACAGCGAAAAACTCTCCCCCTACGAATGCGGCTTCGAGGCCTTTGAAGATGCCCGCATGAAGTTCGACGTCAGGTTCTACCTGGTCGCAATCCTGTTCATTATTTTCGATCTCGAGATTGCCTTTCTGTTTCCCTGGGCCGTGGTGCTCGATCAGATCGGCATGGTCGGATTTCTGGCCATGATGGTATTTCTCGGGATCCTGGTTATCGGTTTTATCTACGAGTGGAAGAAGGGGGCGCTGGAATGGGAATAGAAGGCATCCTCGAAAAAGGCGTAATCACGACCACCGCCGACAAACTCATAAACTGGGCCCGTACGGGGTCGATGTGGCCGATGACCTTCGGACTGGCCTGCTGTGCCGTCGAGATGATGCAGGCAGGTGCCTCCCGTTATGACCTCGATCGCTTCGGGATAATCTTCCGGCCCAGTCCCAGGCAGTCCGATGTGATCATTATTGCCGGGACGCTGACGAACAAAATGGCACCGGCGCTGCGCAAGGTCTACGACCAGATGGCGGAGCCGCGCTGGGTGATTTCCATGGGTTCCTGCGCCAATGGGGGCGGCTACTATCACTATTCCTACTCAGTGGTGCGCGGTTGCGACCGGGTGTTGCCGGTGGATATCTACATACCCGGCTGTCCACCTACCGCAGAGGCCTTTATCTACGGTGTCCTGCAGCTGCAGGAAAAGATAAGGCGTACATGCACCATAGCCCGTTGACAGAAAAGCACAAATGAACGACAGCGTCAGGACATCCTCCCAGGAGCGCCATGCTGCGCTTGCGGAACAATTAGCGGATCAATTCTCGGACAAGGGCTGTGACGTGATAAGCCAGCTCGGGGAGGTCACGCTGGTGATACCCTCCGAGTACTTGATCGAGGTGGCCACGGAACTGCGTGATGCCGAGAATTTCCTGTTCAAGGAACTGATCGACCTCTGCGGCGTGGACTATTCCGGTTTCGGCCAATCGGAATGGGTGACCACATCGGCATCCGGCACCGGGTTCGGCCGTGGTGTTGAGGCCGGCAAAGCGGCCCGGGACGATCATCCCACGGATTTTGCCAGCGTCTACCACCTGCTCTCCATAGCGAACAATTTGCGCATGCGACTGCGCGTTTACCTGGATTCCGAGCAGCCTCTGGTGGACTCGGTCGTCGGGGTCTGGCGCGGCGCGGACTGGTTTGAGCGGGAGTCGTTCGATCTTTATGGAATCCTCTACAACGGTCATTCGGATCTGCGGCGTATCCTGACCGACTACGGCTTCATGGGTCACCCGTTCCGCAAGGATTTCCCCCTGGAGGGGAATGTGGAGTTGCGTTTCGACCCGGAAAAGAACCGGGTTGTATATGAACCTGTAACGATCGAATCCCGTACCCTGGTGCCCCGGGTGATTCGGGAGGACAACCGTTACCTGCAGCCCGACAGCGACGAGCAGGACGCAACCGATGCCTGAGATCCGCAACTACACCCTGAATTTCGGTCCCCAGCACCCTGCAGCCCATGGTGTGCTGCGCCTGGTGCTGGAGATGGACGGCGAGGTGATCGAACGGGCAGATCCCCACATCGGCCTGTTGCACAGAGCCACGGAAAAGCTGGCGGAGAGCAAGCCTTACGCCCAGAGCATTCCCTACATGGACCGTCTCGACTACATGTCGATGATGTGCAACGAACACGCCTATGTCAGGGCAATCGAAAGGCTCATCGGCGTCGAGGTGCCTATTCGGGCCCAGTACATCCGTACCATGTTCGACGAGATCACCCGGATCCTGAACCATCTGCTGTGGCTGGGCACCCACGGGCTGGACGTGGGCGCGATGACCATGTTCCTTTATTGTTTCCGGGAACGGGAAGACCTGATGGACTGCTACGAGGCAGTGACGGGCGCACGCCTGCACGCGGCCTATTACCGGCCGGGCGGCGTCTACCGGGATCTGCCCGACGAGATGCCAAAATACGAACCCAACGAGTTTCGCAGCGATGCGGACATCGCCAGGAAGAACGAGACGCGCGAAGGTTCGCTGCTGGATTTCATCGACGCGTTTACGGATCGGTTCCCGGGGCTGGTGGACGAATACGAAACCCTGCTGACCGACAACCGTATCTGGAAGCAGCGTACCGTGGGCATCGGCGTGGTTTCACCGGAGCGGGCGCTTCAGCTGGGTTTTTCGGGCCCCATGCTGCGCGGTTCCGGATACGCCTGGGATCTGCGCAAAAAACAGACCTATGCCGCCTACGACAAGGTCGATTTCGATATCCCGGTGGGACAGAACGGCGACTGCTATGACCGTTACCTGGTGCGAGTGGAGGAGTTGAGGCAGTCCAATCGCATCGTCAGGCAGTGTGTGCAGTGGCTGCGCAACAACCCGGGCCCGGTCATCGCAGACGATCACAAAGTGGCGCCTCCCAACCGGGCCGATATGAAAGACGATATGGAGGCCCTGATCCACCATTTCAAACTCTTTACCGAGGGCTTCTGTCCGCCCCCGGGTGAGGTCTATGCCGCCGTGGAGGCCCCAAAGGGTGAGTTCGGCTGTTACGTCATCTCGGACGGCGCCAACAAGCCCTACCGTCTCAAGATTCGTGCCCCGGGTTTTGCCCACCTGTCCGCCATGGACGAAATGGTGAGGGGTCACATGTTGGCGGACGTGGTTGCCGTGATCGGTACGATGGATGTTGTTTTTGGGGAGATCGACCGCTGATGGGTTTCAAGAATGCGCCAATGACCAGTGCCACGCCCGCTGAACAGAAGGCGTCTCTGTTCACACCCGAGATCAGGGCCGAGATAGACCGTTGGATCGCCAAGTATCCCGAGGAGTGGCGACAGTCGGCGGTGATGGCCGCGTTGCAGATCTTACAGGACGACAACGGCGGCTATCTTACCCAGGAACTGATGGATCAGGTGGCCACCTACCTGGACATGCCCCCGATCGCCGTCTACGAGGTGGCGACTTTCTACTCCATGTACGAGCTCAAGCCCGTTGGCCGGCACAAGGTCTGCGTCTGCACCAACGTTTCGTGCATGATCAACGGTTCGAACAAGATCGTCGAGCACATGGAAAAAAAGCTCGGCATCAAGCTGGGTGAAACCACGGGAGACGGCAAGTTCAGCCTGAAGGAAGTGGAGTGTCTCGGGGCCTGCGGTGGTGCACCCATGTTCCAGATCGGCACCAACTATTACGAGAATCTCACAACGGAGCTTGTGGATTCCATTCTGGAAGGACTGGAGTAGACGCCATGGCCAACGAAGTCTGCCTGCGCAACTTTGATCAGGACCGTCCCTGGCTGTTGGAACAGTATCAGAGCGCCGGGGGCTATGAGGTACTCAAACGCATACTCCGGGAGAAGACACCGCCGGAGGAGATCATCGAGGAGGTGAAGGCCTCGGGGTTGCGCGGCCGGGGCGGTGCGGGATTTCCCACCGGGCTCAAGTGGAGTTTCATCTCCAGGAACGCACCGGGCCAGAAATATGTGGTATGCAACTCGGACGAGGGTGAGCCGGGCACCTTCAAGGACCGCGATATTCTGCGCTATCACCCGCATCTGCTGATCGAGGGCATGATCATCGCCGGTTACGCCATCGGCGCCACCCGCGGCTACAACTATATCCGGGGTGAGTTCTGGGAGCCGTACCAGCGCTTCGAGGCGGCCCTGGAAGAGGCCCGCAATGCGGGATTTCTCGGGGAGAACCTGCTCGGTTCGGGATTCGATTTAGAGCTTCACTCTCACCTGGGGGCGGGGGCCTACGTCTGCGGCGAGGAGACGGCACTGCTGGAATCCATCGAGGGCAAAAAGGGGCAGCCGCGTTACAAGCCGCCGTTCCCCGCGCATTTCGGCCTGTATGGCCGGCCGACCATCATCAACAACACCGAGTCCCTGGCCTCCATCCCGGTGATCATGGAGAAGGGGGGCAGCTGGTTCAAGGAACTGGGGGTGGAGAACAGCGGCGGCTCGAAGATGTTTTCCATTTCAGGGAACATCAACAATCCGGGTGTATTCGAGATCCCCATGGGCACCCCCTTCTCCACACTGCTGGAGATGGCGGGGGGCATGAAAGACGGCCGCAAGATCAAGGCGGTGATCCCGGGCGGTTCTTCGGCGCCCGTGATACCCGGCGACCAGATGATGGAATTGAACATGGATTACGATTCCATTGCCAAGGCAGGATCCATGCTGGGCTCCGGCGCGGTGATCGTGATGGACGACACCAACTGCATGGTCAAGGTGCTGGAACGCATGTCCTATTTCTATCACGAGGAGTCCTGCGGCCAGTGCACGCCCTGCCGTGAAGGCACCGGATGGCTCTATCGCGTGGTGAGCCGCATAGAAAACGGCAAGGGTCGCCCGGAGGACCTGGCGCTGCTGGATGACATGACCGTCAAGATCGCCGGGCGAACCATCTGTGCCCTGGGTGATGCCGCAGCCATGCCGGTTCAGGGGATGCTTCGGCATTTTCGCGAAGAGTTCGAGTACCACATAGAACACAAGAAGTGCATGACCGGGTCCTGACACCCCGGCGTTCCATAAATAGAACACCTCAAACGGGTTTTTAGAGAATAACGTAGATGTCTGACGACCAGATGGTAACGATCGAAGTCGACGGCCGGCAAATCGAGGCAAAGGCCGGGACCCTGCTCATCGAAGTGACCGATGCGGCGGGCATCAATATTCCGCGTTTCTGTTACCACAAGAAACTCTCCATCTCCGCCAACTGCCGCATGTGCCTGGTGGAGGTCGCCAAGGTACCCAAACCGCTGCCCGCCTGCGCCACACCGGTCAACAACGGCATGCAGGTGTCCACCCGGTCCCCGCTGGCCCTGGCCGCCCAGAAGGGCACGATGGAATTTCTGCTGATCAACCACCCGCTGGACTGCCCGATCTGCGATCAGGGCGGGGAGTGCGAACTGCAGGACGTTGCCGTGGGTTACGGCAGCGACGTGTCCCGGTTCGTCGAGGGAAAACGGGTGGTGCCGGACCGGGATATCGGTCCCCTGATCGCCACCGATTTCACCCGCTGCATCCATTGCACCCGCTGCGTGCGTTTCGGTGCCGAGATCGCCGGTATTCGCGAACTTGGCGCGATCGGCCGGGGTGAGCACATGGAGATCGGCACC
This sequence comes from Chromatiales bacterium, assembly GCA_030145425.1. Lineage (GTDB taxonomy): Bacteria > Pseudomonadota > Gammaproteobacteria > Chromatiales > Chromatiaceae > JAHEHQ01. The sequence goes on from JAQYVO010000225.1 coordinate 80,035, forward strand.
TATATCGGAAAGAGCGTCGATTCGGAACTCTCCGGCAACATCATCGATATCTGCCCGGTGGGCTCTCTGCTCTCCAAGCCCAACCTGTACCAGGCCCGCGCCTGGGAACTGGTGCAGCGGGAGGCCATCGCACCCCATGATTCGGTGGGATCTAATCTGTATCTGCACATCAGGGGCAACCGGGTGATGCGGGTACACCCGAGAGACAACGAATCGATCAACGAATGCTGGATCTCGGACAGGGACCGATTCAGCTATATCGGGCTCTACAGCGAAGATCGCCTGACCACGCCGCTGATCAAAAAGAATGGCGTCTGGAAGGAGGCCGACTGGGAAGAGGCCCTGGAATTCACCGCCAATGGCCTGAAATCGGCCAGGAGCACCAGCGGGGATCGCCTCGGCGCCCTGGTGTCACCCACGGCAACCCTTGAAGAGTTATACCTGGCCCAGAAACTGATGCGCGGACTGGACAGCGACAATATCGATTTCAGACTGCGCCAGACGGATTTTCGTGGCAAGGAAGGGGTTCCCTGGCTGGGTCAGTCCATTGCGGATCTCGAAAAGCTCGAAGCGGCCCTCCTGGTGGGCTCCAACGTCCGCAAGGAACAGCCGATTTTTGGTCACCATCTGCGAAAGGCGGTGATGGCCGGCGGCTGGGTGGGTTTCGTCAATCCGCTGGCATTGGAGCTCAACTATCCGGTTGATCAGCTGGTGGTTTCACCGGCGGGCATGATCGACGAACTGGCCGCCGTGGCCAAGGTCCTGGGTCTGAAAGGCAAACCCATGGACAAGGCCAAGGTGACCGATGCCCACGAGCAGGTGGCGGAGAGGCTGAAATCCGCTGAACGGTCCACGGTTCTGCTGGGCAACATGGCGGTGGCGCACCCCGATTACTCTCTTATCCGATCTCTGGCGTCGCGCATCGCGAAGGCCAGTGGTGCGGTGTTCGGTTTTCTACCCGAGGCGGCCAATAGCCTGGGAGCGAGACTGGTCGGGGCGATACCCGGCAAGGGCGAAGATGCCAGGGCCATGCTGGAGGCGCCACGCCAGGGTTATCTCCTGTTGGGCGTCGAGCCCGACATGGATTTTGCCAATCCCTCCCTGACCCGGCAGGCTCTCGATGAAGCGGATTTTGTGGTGGCCATGAGTCTTTACCGTAGTCCATCCCTGGAAAATACCGCGGATGTCATCCTGCCGGTGGCCGGTTTCGCGGAAACCTCCGGGACCTACGTCAATGCCGAGGGGATCTGGCAGTCGTTCGGCGGTGCGGTCAAACCGGTGGGAGAGGCGCGGCCGGCCTGGAAGGTGCTGAGGGTTCTTGGCAATCTGCTGGATGTACCGGGATTCGACTACGTCAGTTCCGATCAGATACTGGAAGAGGCCAGGGCCGCGTCGGATGTGAAACCCGACAACGGCACTGATACGCCCAGTGATTGGCAGGTCAGGTCAGCGTCAATCGGTCTGGTGCGTATCGGCGATGTGCCCCCTTACGCTGCGGATCCCCTGGTTCGCCGATCCACGGCCCTGCAGCAAACCAAAGATGCCGGTGCTGCGGCGATCCATCTCAATACCCGTGCCGCAGAGCAGGCGGGGCTGACCGGAGGGGGACAGGTCACCGTAAAACAGGGGACCGGCTCCGCGACCCTGCCAGTGGTCATCGATGAAGCGGTTCCGGACGGATGTGTGCGTGTGCCCACGGCAATGCCCGGCACCGGAGACCTGGGCGGTTCCTTTGGCGAAGTGACCCTGGAGAAGGCATAAGTGATTGAAACAATGTTAAGTCTCTGGGAATGGCTCGGCGAGAATCTTGTCATCGTTCAGATTCTGGTTAAGATCGTGGTGATCATTGCGCCCCTGATGCTCTGTGTCGCTTATTTCACCTTCGCGGAACGCAAGATCATCGGCTATATGCAGGTGCGCATCGGACCCAACCGGGTCGGTCCCAAGGGTTGGCTGCAGCCTATCGCGGATGCCGTCAAGCTGATGTTCAAAGAGATCATCATCCCCACAGGGGCCAACAAAACCCTGTTTCTCCTGGCGCCGATGCTGACTCTGGGCCCGGCCCTCGCGGCTTGGGCGGTTATCCCTTTTTCCGACGGCCTGGTGCTCGCGGATATCAATGCCGGGCTGCTTTACGTGATTGCCCTGACTTCAGTCGGTGTCTACGGTGTACTCATCGCCGGCTGGGCCTCCAACTCCAAATATGCCTTTCTGGGTGCCATGCGTTCCGCCGCCCAGATCGTTTCCTACGAGATCGCCATGGGATTTGCCCTGGTGGGCGTATTGGTGGCGGCGGGCAGTATGAACCTGGGCGATATCGTCCGGGCGCAGGCGGGTGAGGGCGGTTTGTTCAACTGGTTCTGGCTGCCGCTGCTGCCCCTGTTTGTTATCTACTTCATTTCCGGTGTGGCCGAGACCAACCGCGCACCCTTCGACGTGGCCGAGGGTGAATCCGAGATCGTCGCCGGCTTCCACGTTGAATACTCGGGCATGGCCTTCGCGGTCTTCTTCCTCGGTGAGTACGCCAACATGATCCTGATCTCGGCGCTCACCGCACTGTTTTTCCTGGGTGGCTGGTTGTCGCCGTTTGCGGGCTGGCCGCTGTTGGGCGCCATGACCGACTGGGTTCCCGGTTTCGTCTGGTTCGTTCTGAAAGTGGCCTTCGTCGGATTTTTCTATCTCTGGCTGCGGGCCACCTTTCCCCGGTATCGCTACGATCAGATCATGCGGCTGGGCTGGAAAGTGTTCATTCCCATTACCATCGCATGGATCGTGGTGGTGGGACTAATGG